>DAIOVO010000019.1:15534-41631 GCA_036758965.1 Chthoniobacterales bacterium | reverse complement strand
GATGCGGCGTCCATGCGATCCCGGTCGTACCGGTAGAGTCTGCCGGATCAACACCTGCGCGATCGAGGATATCCTCTCCACCGCGCTCACGGTCGCCTACATCGTCGTCGCCTGCGAGTTGGTCCAGGTCGCGACCCAGGTCTTCCCGTTTTTCGAGATTCCCAACCTTGCCGTCCAGTTGGTTGTGCTCGGCCTTTTCATTGGATTTCCAGTTGCGCTGGCTCTTTCCTGGGCCTTCGAGCTGACGCCGGAAGGAATCAAACGCGAAGAAGATGTCGATCGCAGAGTTACCCGCAAGACTGGCCGCAAGTTAACCGCCCTGATTGTGATTCTCGCGGCCACGGCGGCCGGGCTGATGGTGTTTCGACTTCTGCGCTCTCAACGAGTTATCGACAAAGTGAAAGCAACTGTCACGGCTGCAATCGAAAGCAAATCAATTGCCGTTTTGCCCTTCGAAAATCTAAGCGAAGAAAAAGCCAGTGCCTACTTTGCCGGAGGCATTCAGGATGAAATTCTAACACGCCTGTCCAAGATCGCCGACCTGAAGGTTATCTCCCGCACATCGACTCAGTATTACAAAAGCGCTCCGGAAAATCTCCCCGAGATCGCACGGCAACTTGGCGTCGCCCACATCCTGGAAGGAAGTGTCCAGAAACAAGGCGATCGGGTGCACATCAATGTGCAGTTGATCAAGGCAGCCGATGATTCCCATCTCTGGGCCGAAAGCTTCGACCGTAACTTGACCGACATCTTTGTTGTGGAAAGCGAGGTGGCTAAAGCGATCGCCGATCAGTTGCAGGCGCGGATCACCGGCCGGGAGCGGGAAGTAATTGCGGCGAAGCCGACGGATAACCCCGAAGCTTACGACGCCTATCTGCGCGGTCTTGCTTTCACATTAAAGACACAAAACACTCCAGCTAACTACCTCGGCGCGCAGAAACACCTCAGAGAAGCGGTAAGGTTAGACCCTAAGTTCGCTCTGAGCTGGGCCTTGCTTTCCTACGTCGATGCGCGCGGCTACCATACCCTCAACCTTCAAGCTACCGCAGCGCTGCGCGAAGAAGCGCGACAAGCAGCCGAGACCGCAATCTCGCTTCAACCTGGTCTTGGAGAAGCTGTCGTAGCTAAAGGACATTATTACTATGCCTGTTTACAGGATTATGATACGGCTGCGCGCTACTTCGAGCAGGCGCGTAAACTACTTCCGAATAGCAGCCTGATTCCGGCGTCACTCGCTCTCATGGCCCGCGATCAGGGACAGTGGGACAAGAGTGAGTCTTATTTCAACGAAGCCGAGCGGCTCGACCCGCGCAATGTGAGTCTGCTTACCCGGCATGGCCAGTTCTATATTACGCTTCGTCGCTTTCCCGAAGCACTGCGAAAGTTTGACCTCTGCCTCGACATTGTCCCAGGGGATATTGATGCCTTAATCGAGAAAGCGACGATAGCTCAAGCCGAAGGCGACTTAACCCGGGCCGCGTCCCTGCTCGCGCCGCTGGAACCCGCCGCAGGTGATCCGACCGCCTGGGAAACAATAGTCTATCAAGCCATCCTCGAGCGCCAGCCCGGGCAAGTCATCCCGCGACTTCAAAAGATACTAGCCGAGCCCGATCCGCAACTAGGTTATCTCAACGGCGAGCTACGCTTCTGGCTGGGCTGGGCGCAAGAAGTTGCCGGCGATGAGAGCGCCGCTCGCGCAACCTGGCAGCAAGCGCGCGATGAGTTGGAAGCTTATCGGGTAGAGCAACCGAAAAATTTTTCACTCCTGCAAGACCTTGCTCTGGTTGCGATGGGTCTGGGCGATAAAACTGCGGCCCTGACCATGCTGGAACACGCCCTGACGACAGATCCGATCGAGAAAGACGCCGCCAATGGCCCCCAGCGCATCGAAGTCCTCGCACGGGTCGGCGCGCGCATGGGAGAGCCCGACCGCGCCATCGCCGCTTTGCAGAAAATACTTTCCATACCGTGCAACGGCGCCATGGCTACAGGCATGCCGCTCACTCCCGCCCTCCTGCGACTCGATCCAATGTTCGATTCGCTCCGAAACGATCCGCGCTTTCAGAAACTCGCGCAGCCCAAGTCTTAAAGTTACTCCTTCTTTCCGACTCAAAATCGTCTCCGCCCGACGTTGACATAAAACCAGCTTTCTGGGAATATGGCGAATGAAGACGACACTCGATCTCCCGGACGAATTGATGCACGAAGTGAAGATCCGCGCTGTGCACGAAAAGAAAAAACTAAAAGACGCAATGGCGGAGTTCATCCGCAAAGGCATGGCGGCCGGCAAAACGCGTGCGCCGAAAACGCCCAAGCCGGTCAAGCTGCGGGGCGGCCCGATCACGACCGAGGAGATCGAAGCGGCAATTGCCTGGGGCCGCGATTAGAAGATGCTTCTCGTCGATACCAACATTGTCGCTTTTCTTCTGATTGAGGGCGATCACACTGAAGCCGCACGAGAGTTGCGCACCCGTGATCCTGATTGGCGGAGCGAAGCTTTTCTGCTCGTTGAATTCACGAATGTTCTCGCGTCATCCATTGCGACAAAAAGGATGACGCTTTCGTTGGCTGGGGATTTTCTCGCGAAAGCAGTCGCCTTATTCGATGGAAAACTCGCGCGTCTTCCTCACGCCTCCGTGCTGGCCATCGCCGCCCGCCACCGAGTCAGCGCCTATGATGCGCGCTTCCTTGCTCTGGCCGATCTGCTCGAGAGCCGCCTTGTCACCGAGGACGCTTGCTTGCGCGCCGCCGCGCCCTCCCTGACTCAGTCCCTGGCTAACGCCATCGCCGCTTCCCGGTCGGGCTAAGATAACTGTTCAAGTGAGCACCTTGAAGCCGCGCAACTTCTTCGACGAACTCAGCGGCAATGGAGCCGACGGAAGTTTGCCGAATTTCTAATTCCCTTCTTAAGATTAAGGATGGCGACGCAAGCGAACATCCTCCAGTGAACCAAGCGCCCGTCCGTCGTATTCTGACTCGGTTTGATCCCAATGACGGTGCCATTGCTATTTTGCGGAAACTCCTGAAGGTATCTCCTGATGAAGCGCTGCTGCCCGCACTAATTCGGCTCGATCCGGAGTTCGAACTGCTGCGCAGCGCTTCGAGCAACTTTGCCAGAAAGAACAGCCGTGAACCCTGACCCGTCTGAGCTCTCTTCAGACGTGAGACTCGAGATCGGGCACGTCTTGTTCATCGACATCGTTGGTTACTCTAGGCTGAGCATTACACAGCAAAGCCAGATATTGCGCGAGCTGAACGAGATCGTTAGCAGCACGAAACAATTTCGCGAAGGCGATACCCAGGGAAAACTCATCCGCCTGCCGACCGGCGATGGCATGGCCCTGGTTTTCCGCGACAATCCGGAAGCACCGGTTTACTGCGCTTCGGAAATTAGCAGGGAACTGCGCGCGCATCCGGCAATTCGATTGCGAATGGGAATTCACAGCGGGCCGGTGAATGAAATACTCGACGTCAATCAGCGCGCGAACATTGCCGGCGCGGGAATTAATATGGCGCAGCGCGTGATGGATTGTGGCGATGACGGCCACATTCTGGTTTCGAAACGCTCCGCGGAAGATTTGGAGCAATACGACCGCTGGCGACCGCTTTTACATGAACTAGGCGAATGCGAAGTAAAACATGGCGTGCGCGTGCGAGTAGTGAATCTCTACTCGGATGAGATTGGCAACGCGCAGCTTCCGAAAAAATTCCAGGCGCTTGCGAAACATCGGGTCCGAGTGCGTTGGGCGGTAGTAACAACCAGCCTGCTTCTACTAGCTGCGATCGTTGGGGCGTTTATCTTTGTCTCGAAAAGGAAACCAGGTTCAGGCGCGACGATTCCGGAAAAAAGCATCGCAGTCCTTCCATTCGAAAACCTGAGTGAAGATAAGGCGAACGCCTACTTTGCCGAAGGCATGCAGGACGAGATTCTGACGCGCTTGTCCAAGATCGCCGATATAAAAGTAATTTCGCGTACTTCCACTCGCAAATATAAGAGTCAGGGAGAGGACCTGCGTGAAATCGGCAAGCAATTAGGAGTAGCGCATATCGTCGAAGGGAGCGTGCAAAAGATAAACGATTCCGTGCGCGTGAACGTGCAGCTCATTAAAGCGGCCAGCGATTCCCATCTCTGGGCCGAAACCTTTGATCGCAAACTAACCGATATCTTCTCGGTCGAAAGTGAAGTAGCTAAGACGATCGCCGACCAGTTGCGCGCGCGCCTGACCGGCAAGGAAAAGGAGGTCATCGCCGCGAAGCCGACTGACAATACCGAAGCGTACGATTCCTATCTGCGCGGCCTGGCTTATACTTTGAAAGCGATCAATACCCCTGCCAACTCTCTTTCTGCTCAGAAGTATCTTAAGGAAGCAGTGCGATTGGATCCGAAGTTCGCCGTCGCCTGGGCGCTTCTCTCCTACGTGGACGCGCACGGCTACATGATACAAACGCTGCAACCGACCCCCGCCCTCCGGGAAGAAGCGCGGCAAGCGGCGGAGACGGCGATCAAGCTTCAGCCCGATCTGGGCGAGGCCGTCCTGGCCGAAGGTTACTATCATTACGCATGTTTAAAGGATTACCACACCGCCGTCCTTTACTTCGAAGAAGCGCGCCAGTCTTTACCTAACAGCAGCCAGATCCCTGAACTACTGGCCTACGTTACGCGACGGCAGGGACATTGGGACAAAAGCGAATCCTATTTCAAGGAAGCTGAGCAGCTTGACCCACGCAACGTTTCCCTCCTTACCCATTACGCTGCTCTTTTTTATACTGACCTTCGTCGTTTCCCGGAAGCAGACGCGAAACTTGATCAGGTTCTCAATATCATACCAGACGACCCAAACACCCTTGCCTACAAAGCGGGTATCGCACAGGCCGAGGGCGATCTTCCCCGCGCCGCTGCGCTCCTGGCCAAGCTCCATCCGAACCCTGACGACACTCCCACGTTGGAAACGCAGATCTACCAAGCGATTTTGGAGCGCAAACCTGCACCGATGATCACTAAGCTAAATGAGATCCTGGCCAAGCCTGATCCATCCCTGGGTTATCTCAATGCCGAACTGCGCTTTTTGTTAGGCTGGGCGCAACAAGTCGCTGGGGACGTCGTCGCCGCTCAACAGACCTGGCAACAGGCGCGCACCGAACTAGAAGGTTACTTAAAGGAACAGCCAGAAAATTTTCCCTTGATCGGCGATCTCGCGTTAACTAATGCAACTCTTGGCGATAAAGCCGCCGCATTCGCATTGGCCGAACGAGCCATGACCGTGATGCCGATCGAGAAGGATGTCGTTTACGGGGTATATCCAATCGAGGTCCTGGCCCGGGTGGCGGCGATCACGGGGGAACCCGACCGCGCTATCTCGGCGTTGGAGAAACTACTTTCGATGCCGTACGAAAGCGCCTGGGCTTCGAACATGCCGCTCACTCCTGCGCTCCTCCGCCTCGACCCGATGTTCGATCCGCTGCGCAACGATCCGCGCTTCCAACAACTCTCTTCATCAACGGACACTAAATAGTCTGTCGAAATGACCGGGCACATTAAAAGAGATCGGGCACGTCTTGTTCATCGACCCAGCCGATAGCGATGAGCCAGCGCAACTTCTTCGTCGAGCTGAAGCGGCGCAATGTTTACAAGGTAGCGGTTGCTTACGCGGTAGTTAGCTGGCTTCTGATTCAAGTAGCCACGCAGGTATTTCCCTTCTTCAATATACCTAACTGGGCTGTACGGCTGGTGGTGGTGGTGCTTGTCCTGGGCTTCCCCACCGTGCTTGTTTTTTCCTGGGCGTTCGAAATTACTCCGGAAGGAATCAAGCGCGAATCCGAGGTGGAAGCTGGCAGGTCGATCGCGCGCAAGGCGGGGCGCAAACTCCTGGGTGTAACTGTAGTGCTGGCGCTCATCGCGGCGGCGATGCTCATTTTCCAATTGCTGCGGCCAAAGGTGGTTGCCGATTCAACCACAAAAGCAGGCGCACCCGCAGCTAACATCCCGGATAAGAGCATCGCTATTCTCCCTTTCGAAAATTTGAGTGACGACAAGAACAACGCTTACTTCGCCGAAGGCATCCATGATGAAATTCTAACTCGCTTATCCAAGATCGCTGATTTAAAGGTCATCTCGCGCACCTCCACCGAACATTATAAGAGCGCGCCGGCTAGCCTGCGTGAGATCGCGAAGCAGCTTGGCGTCGCTCATATCGTAGAGGGAAGCGTGCAGAAGAGTGGCAATGCTGTGCGGGTGAACGTCCAGTTGATCGAGGTAGCTAATGATTCGCATCTCTGGGCCGATACCTTTGATAGGAAACTGACTGACATCTTCTCGGTCGAGACCGAAGTAGCCAGAACCATCGCCGGACATCTGCAAGCCAAACTCACCGGCCGCGAAGAACAGGTGGTCGCGGCCGTCCCGACGAATAATCCTGAAGCTTATGACGCGTATTTGCGTGGTTTGGCTTTCAATCTGAAAACAGCAAACTCAGCTGCTAACTCGCGCAGTGCCCAGAAATATCTTAGAGACGCGGTGCGATTAGATCCGAAGTTCGCTCTCGGGTGGTCACTGCTGTCATTTGTTGATGCGCGTGGTTACCTCACACAAACGCTGCAACCGACCGATGCGCTCCGGGACGAAGCACGACAGGCTGCCGACACCGCACTCGCTCTTGAACCTAACCTTGGCGAGGCCCTCCATGCCAAAGGATATTACTACTATGCCTGCCTGAAAGATTATCAGACGGCAGCGCACTACTATGAGCAGGCACGCCCGCTGCTGCCTAACAGCAGCCGGATTGAGGAGTCACTGGCTTACGTCACGCGCCGGCAGGGCTTATGGGACGAAAGCGAGTCTTACTTCCAAGAAGCCGAACGGATTGACCCGCGTAATGTTTACATCCTGGGACAACATGGGCAATCCTACATAGCTCTGCGGCGCTTTGCCCAGGCACAGAAGAAGTTCGATCAGATCCTCGCCATTACGCCCGACGACATCGATACCATCGCGTCGAAAGCTTCAGTCGCTCAAGCCGAAGGTGACCTGCCGCGCGCCTCGGCTCTGCTCGCTCCCCTACATCCGGTGCCCGATGATTCCAATGTCTTATACACCCAGGTTTATCAGGCCATTTTGGAACGCGCTCCCACACCTTTCGTTACCCAGCTAGGGGAGATACTGGCCAAACCTGATCCGGCCTGGGGTTACTTCACTGGCGAACTGCGATTCTGGCTGGGTTGGGCGCAGGAAATCGCTGGCGACAAGACTGGCGCGCATGCGAGTTGGGAGCAGGCGCGGCGCGAGCTGATACCTTTCCTAAAGGAACAGCCGGATAACTCTAATCTTCTCTACGATCTCGCGCTAACTAACATGGGTCTAGGCGACAAAGTAGCTGCAATCTCGTTGTCCGAGCGCGCGATGGCTGCGATCCCGGTTGAGAAGGATGCCTTCGATGGTCCCAGCCCCATCGAGATACTCGCCCGGGTAGCTGCACAAATGGGGGAACCGGACCGCGCCATCGACGCCTTACAGAAGCTGCTCTCCATTCCCTACGAAGGTCCACTGGGTGGAGGCCAATCGCCGCTTACCCCTGCTCTGCTCCGGCTCGATCCGATGTTCGACCCGCTGCGAAGCGACGCTCGATTCCAAAAGCTCGCTAACTCGCCCAGTTCGAACTAGTCTCGAGATCGGCACAGCTGTGCCTCTTCTTGCCCCCGATGAATGTGCACACGTTTTTTACCGAGCTCAAACGGCGCCGGGTCTATAGCGTGGCCGCCGCCTATGCCGTAGTTGGCTGGCTCCTCATCCAGGTGGCGACGCAAGTCTTTCCGTTTTTCGAGATTCCGAATTGGATCGTCAGGCTGCTCGTCCTTCTATTAATAATCGGGTTTCCGGTGGCGGTAGTTTGTTCGTGGGCGTTTGAGATGACGCCGGAGGGTATTAGGCTCGAAGGAGACGTTGATCCAAGAGTAATTCGCAAGACCGGGCGCAAGCTAACCGCTTTGATTGTCGTCGTCGCGGCTGCGGCGACTGGCCTGATGACCTTTCGCTTTTTGCAGTCGCAGCAACTCGCCGCGCACGTAAAGCAAGAGTCACCGGCCGCCGTCATTGACAGCAAATCAATCGCCGTTCTCCCTTTTGAAAACCTGAGCGAAGACAAGAGCAACGCTTATTTCGTTAGTGGCGTGCGTGATGAAATCCTGACCAGCCTTTCACAATTACGGGATCTGAATGTGAGATCGCGGACTTCGAGCCAAAAGTATGCAAGCCATCCGGAAGATCTGGCCGCGGTCAGCCGCGAGATGGGTGTGGCGAGTGTACTGGAGGGAAGCGCACAGAAAGCTGGCGATGACGTTTTAATCAATGTCCAGTTGATCGATCTGCGCAGCCGAAGGCAACTCTGGGCGCAAAGTTACCGCCGCAATATCAAGAACATTTTCAGTGTCCAGGGCGAAGTCGCCCAACAAGTGGCCGAAGCTTTAAAAGTAAAACTTGCGCCAGCGCAAGAGCAGCGGTTGCTGGTCCCGCCCACCACCAACGTGCGGGCGCACGATTTGTTTCTCCGCGCTCATTCCTTGGGCGCGCATGCCGATGAACAAAGTCTCCGGGGAAAAATCGAGCTCTTGCAGGAAGCGGTCGCCCAGGATCCGCACTATGCCATGGCCTGGGGCGATCTGGCCGGCGCCTATCTAACTATTGCCGATGCCTAT
The DNA here is from genome assembly GCA_036758965.1 of Chthoniobacterales bacterium. Taxonomy (GTDB): domain Bacteria; phylum Verrucomicrobiota; class Verrucomicrobiia; order Chthoniobacterales; family UBA10450; genus AV69. The sequence goes on along the minus strand of DAIOVO010000019.1, from coordinate 32,943 downwards.
CGCGCGCCACTCGACGTATTGGGTCCGATGCGGCAGGCCGCGCTCATGTCAGTAAAGAATGATGATGGCGCGGGCGTGGGCCACATCTGGTTAGGCGCAGTTTTCATGCTTTACGATCGCAATTTTCCTCTGGCGAAACGTGAACTCGAACGTGCGGTCGCGCTCGATCCGAATTCATCCGATGCGCATCGGTGGCTGGGTTGGTATCTGGCGCGGGTCGAGCGCAACTTCGACGCCGGGCGCGCCGAGATGCAACGCGCCCGCGCGCTCGATCCGTCCTACACTTGGCCGCTGATGTTTCAATGCTTCATCGCGATCGCACGCGCAGACTATAAAGCTGCCCTGCAACTCGCGGAACAGGTCTTGGAAATTGATCCTTACTTTTTTTATGACACGGATCCGGTTGCCAATGTTTATGTGGCGCAAGGCCGTTGGGAGGATGCGATCAAGCGATACGAGTCGCTTCCGCCCAAATTAATGACTCGGCCTAACTTCGAATTAGCTATTTGTTATGCGCACACTGGCAAGCGTGATCGCGCGCAACAGATTCTAAGTGATCTTGAGTCACTCGCTCAACAACGTTATGTCGATCGAACTCACATTGCGGCTATCTACGCTGCTCTAGGCGACAAGGACAAAGCCTTCACCGCGCTCGACGCAGCCTGCGACGATCGCTCTGCGCGAGTAAGCACACCGCGCTTCTACACCTGGTTAGCTCCACTTTTTGATGACCCGCGTTTCGTCGCGCTCGAATACAAGGTTGCCCACTCCGCAATTTCATCACCTCTCGATGAGAAGTCGTGAACCCAAGGCGCGTTCGCACGTAAGGCAGGCTTCCAGCCTTATCCGTCGGGCGTCCTGCCTGCACCCGCGCAAGCTGGAAGCTCGCGCGACCGATCAGCCTGGAAGGCTGAGTTACAGGGTTGCGCTGCCTTCGTCGTCCACCCCGAACTGGATTCCCTGCGCCAGCGGTAGCTCGGTTGAGAAGTTGATGGTGTTGGTTTGCCGGCGCATATAACTCTTCCACGCGTCGCTCCCGCTTTCGCGTCCGCCGCCCGTGTCTTTTTCGCCACCGAAGGCGCCGCCGATTTCTGCGCCGCTTGTTCCCGTATTCACATTCGCGATCCCGCAATCGCTTCCCACCGAGCTGACGAATTTTTCCGCTTCGCGCATGTCGTTCGTAAAAATCGAGGAGCTCAAACCCTGGGCAACGCCGTTGTGGATTTCCATCGCTTCGTCGAAATCGGAATAGGTCATGAGATACAGCAGCGGTCCGAAAGTTTCGTGCTGCATGATTTCCATCCTGGGCGATCCGCTAACGAGACATGGTTTCATGTAACAGCCTCCCGGAAATTTTTCGCCATCGAGTTTTTCGCCACCGTACAAAACTTCGCCGTCTTGTTCGCGCGCCTGGGCGATCGAACGCTGCACATTGTCCGCCGCATCGCGGTCGATCAACGGCCCCATCAACGTTTCTCTCTCGAGCGGATTGCCGATCCGCACCGATTTGTAAGCGGACAATAATTTCTCGCGAATCTTAGCCGACACACTTTCGTGCGCGATCACGCGCCGGGTGGAAGTGCAGCGTTGACCGGCCGTGCCGACAGCGCCGAAGAAAATCGAATTCGTCGCCATCGCGATATCTGCCGTCGGTGTGACGATGAGGGCGTTGTTTCCGCCAAGTTCAAGCAAGGCTTTGCCGAGTCGCTGGCTCACCGTCGGGCCGACGTGCAAACCCATGCGAGTCGAACCGGTCGCGGAAACCAGCGGCACGCGTTTATCGGCGGAAAGTTTCTGCCCGATGCCCGGACCATCTCCAATCACGAGTGAAAAAATGGCCGGATCGGCGCCGGTCTCTTTGCAAACGCGCTCGGCGATCTTTATCACCGCGATGGCGGTCAGGGGAGTTTTCTCACTCGGTTTCCAAACAACGGCATCGCCGCACACCGCCGCCAAGGCCGCGTTCCACGACCAGACCGCGACCGGAAAATTAAATGCGCTGATGACGCCGACAATTCCGAGCGGATGCCATTGTTCCATCAAACGATGCTGCGCGCGCTCCGATTGAATGGTGCGGCCGTAAAGCATGCGCGATTGACCGACGGCGAAATCACAGATATCGATCATCTCCTGCACTTCGCCTTCGCCTTCGGCGAGAATCTTGCCGGCTTCGAAAGTGACGAGCGTTCCGAGCTCGCGTTTGAATTTGCGCAGCGCCTCGCCTAATCGGCGAACGGTCTCGCCGCGGACCGGTGCCGGCGTGGTGCGCCATTTCAGAAATGCTTCCTGCGCTCTAGAAATCGTTAGCTCGTAATCTTCGTCCGACGCGCTTCGGACTCTGCCCAGCAGTTTGCCATCGATTGGAGAAATTTTTTCGATGACTGCGCCGCCGCCGCGCCATTCGCCGCAGAATACGCCGGCGTTTTCCTCGGCGATACCGAGTTTCTCAAGAACGTTTCGCATTAATTTGGGAGCGCACGCGCCCTCGCGTGCTGGCGAAGGCGCCTCGCCTTCGCGGGCTTTTTTGCTGCGTAACCAAAGGCAAAGATCGTTTCGGCGGGGCGCCGAAACCAGCACGCGAGGCGCGTGCGCTCCCCGACGAAATCGCCGCGCTCAAGATCATTTTTCCCGACAGTGTTTTCGCAAAATCGCCATCGCTTCGTCCACCACCTCGCGCGTGATATCGAGCGCTGGGCGAAAACGAATGGAGTGCTCGCCTGATTTCAAAACCAGCAGGCCGCTATCGAAAAGTTTACGCCAGACTTCGTCGCGCGTTTTCGCATCGGGCAGATCGAACGCGATGAACAAACCGCGGCCGCGCACCGCTGTGACCATTTCGCATTCCTTCTGCCAATCGAGCAGTTGCTCCAGAAAATACGCGCCAACTTTCCCGGCGTTCTCTACCAGATTTTCCTTCTCGATCACGCGCAGAAAATGGGCTGAACGCACCATGTCGGTGAAATTTCCGCCCCAAGTCGAATTCAGCCGCGAGGGAAGACGGAAGGCGTTGTCCTTCACTTCGTCGAGGCGTGGGCCGGCAACCACGCCGCAGACCTGCACCTTTTTCCCGAAGGCAGCCAGGTCCGGAACAACATCGAAATGCTGGCAACACCAGGCTTTGCCGGTCGTACCACCGCCGCATTGAATTTCGTCGAAGATGAGAAGCACATCGGATTCATCGCAAATCGCGCGCAGTTTTTTGAGCCATTCGCCGCGGAAATGGTTGTCGCCACCTTCGCCTTGAATTGGCTCGATGATGATGGCCGCAATGTCATGCCCGCGCTCTTCTAACAACTGGCGGATTTCCACTGCAGATTTTTTCTCGCGCTCGATCACATCGCTCTCGCGCTCGGATTCCGCTAACGAGAAGTCGATCGACGGCGTCGAAACACGCGGCCAGTTGAACTTCGCGAATAAATCCGTTTTGCGCGGATCGGTATTTGTCAGTGACATGGTATAGCCAGAACGGCCGTGAAAGGCGCGGCGGAAATGCAAAATCTCAGTCCCGCGTTCGCCGCGCCCCGCCGCCATATTTTTGCGCACTTTCCAATCCATCGCTGCTTTCAAACAATTTTCGATCGCGAGCGCACCGCCTTCGATGAACAGATAACGATTCAGCGGCGGCAGCGGCATTGTTCGCGCGAAAGTCTCGACAAAATCGGCGTAGCCTTCGGAGTAAACATCGGAGTTGGCGATTTTGATTTTCGCCGCGCGCGCCAGGTCCGCTTTTACTGCCGGTTCGTTGAAGCAGGGATGATTAAACCCGATCGGCAGGGACCCAAAAAATCCGTAGAGATCAATCAATGATTTGCCGGTGGCGGCGTTGGCCAAATAAGAACCGCGCGATTTTTCCAGATCGATCACGATCTTGAAGCCATCCATCAGGATGTGTTGTTCCAGCTCCTGCAACACGTGCGGAGCGTCGATCTGTTTGCGGGATTTTTTTGTCTCAGTCGAGCGTCGCGATGAAGCGCGCGCGGGCTCGGTGAGCATGGAATGCATACTCATCCGTTGATCGTAGCTGGAGTGGGCTGGTTGGTCAACACGAGCAGGAAACGTAAGTCAGGCATCTTTGCCTGATCTGTCGAACAGGCTTCCAGCCTGGCGGTCATTCGCGCCGGCAAGATGCCCGCGCGACGACCAGGCAAGGCGCCAGTTACACGATGCCTTGCGCGAGATCGGCGTGTTTTCCAGCTAACAATTCCTGTGTCAGATCGTAGCCGGCGCGATCGGCGTTGCGCGAAGTTCCGGAAAAATGCTGATCGATGCGCATTTTGGCGGAGCGACAGAAATAATTCGCCAGCGAAAGAACTTCCGCCACCGGCTCGCCGCTCTCGATTTTGTGCTGGGCGAAGGAGCAGGTCGCGCTGATGGCGAAAAGTTCGGTGGCGATGCCGACGAAACGAGAGAGCAACAATTGCTCGCGGTCGAGTTTCGGGCCGAAGCGCGCCATGGCGTGGAATAATCCGCGGGCGAGTCGCTTGCTGGTACGCGCGCCGTAATGCAAATGCGGACGCAGATCGTCGTGCAAATTTTTCAAATCGCCCGCGCTTCCGCCAAACCACTGTTTCGGATACCAGCCGGCATAGAATTTTCCCGAAGTGAATACCGCTTTCGCGCGTTCGGGCATCGGCAATTGCGTATTAAAAATGGCGCCGCCGACTTTGAGATGCGGGTCGAGCGCTTCGCGCGCGATGAAGAGCCGCATGATTTCGCTCGAGCCTTCAAAAATCATGTTGATGCGGCAATCGCGCAGGAACCGCTCGACCGCGATCGGTTCCTCACCCCGGCCCGCGAGAGACGCCGCCGTTTCGTAACCGCGTCCGCCGCGCACCTGCATCGCTTCATCAGCGATGCGCCAGGTCGTTTCCGTCGCCCACATTTTGCACATCGCGGTCTCGATCCGCAGATCGCCTGCTTTTTTGTCCACCATGGCGCTGGTGAGAAACGTGATCGCTTCCATCGCGAAAACATTGCCCGCCATTTCGGCGATCTTGCCCGCGATGGCGTAATGTTTGCCGATCGGCATGCCCCATTGCACGCGTTCGCCCGCCCATTTGCGGCAAATTTCCAGCAACCGTTTCGATAAACCGACGCAGGCCGCCGGAATCGTGAGCCGTCCGGTGTTAAGAGTTGTTAGCGCAACTTTAAGTCCCTGCCCTTCCTTCGCGATCATGTTTTCGCGCGGCACCCGCACATTGGTAAATTTTACGATGCCGTTGTAGAGCGCGCGCAAGCCCATGAAATGGCAGCGATACGTGATCTCGAGTCCGGGCGTATCGACATCGACGACAAAGGCCGTGATCTGTTTGCGCTCTTTGCCGTTGACGATTTTCGGCGCCGTCTTCGCCATCACCACCAGCACGCCCGCTTTCACGCCATTGGTGCACCAGAGTTTTTCGCCGTTCATGATGAAGGCCGAGCCGTCTTCGGTCGGCTTCGCTTCCAGACTCATGTTGGCTGGGTCGGAACCGGCGTTCCATTCCGTCAGGGCAAAGGCGGAAATCTCTTTGCGCGCGACTCGCGGCAAATATTTTTCTTTCTGCGCGTCGGTGCCGAAAATCAGCAGCGGCTGGGGCACGCCGATCGATTGGTGAGCGGAGACAAGCGCGGTCACATTCGCGTCCCAACTGCCGAGCAACATCGCGGCGCGCCCGTAATTTACCTGCGACAAACCGAGCCCGCCGTATTGGGTCGGAATTTTCACACCAAACGCGCCCATCGCGAAAAGATCATCGATATTTTTCTGCGGAATTTCGCCGGTGCGATCGATCTCATCGGCATCGACGTGATCGTGCAAATAATTTTTAAGTTCTGTTAGAAACGGATCGCCTTTCGTTTTGTCTTCCTCGCTCTGGGCCGGGAACGGGAAAATGCGATCAAAGCCAAATTTTCCGATAAACAAATTGCTGGCGAAACTGCCGCGTTCATCCAGCGGATCGCGCGACGCTTCGGCCAGCTCGAGCGCTTCCCGCTGACCCTTCGACATTTTTGACGTGTCGATCACTGGCGCGGCCGCTTTTGACGGCGTCTCCGTCACGCCAGTTTCGGCTTTGACTTGTTCGGGCGGCGCTTCGAGCGGTGTTTTCATAATTGGATTGGCGGCAGCATTGCGGCGTAACTCAGGCTTCCAGCCTGACTAGTCGATCAGGCTTCCAGCCTGGTGATTCGCGTGTCCGCGGTCGGCAGGCTGGAAGCCCGCCGGACAGGTCAGGCTGGAAGCCTGAGTTACGTATCGCACGCATAAAATTTCGTTTCGTTCTGCGCGTGCTGCCGCAATAAATCGCAAGGCGCAAATTTCTGGCCCGCGCGCGAGTGAATGCCATCCATTTCCGTCACCAGTTTTTTTATTCCAAAGCTCTCCGCGAACCGCAGCGGTCCACCACGAACTACCGGGAAACCCGTGCCCAGAACCATGCCGTAATCAGCGTCCTCCGGCGTCGCCACCACTTTTTCTTCCAGACAACGTGCTGCTTCGTTCACCATCAGAAATATCAGCCGGTTGGTAATTCCTTCCGCCGCGAAATTTTCACCGCTCGGCGTCTGCCACTCTTTCAAGGTCTCGTTAGGCGTCTGCGTTTTGCCTTCATATTTGTAAAAACCGCCGCCCGATTTTCGACCGAGCAATTTCGCCGCCAGCATTTTACCCAAAATTGCCGGCGCTTCATCGCGACGCCCGAACGCTTTTTGCAGGGTGTCGGCAATATCGACTGTAATATCGACGCCGATCTCGTCGATGAGCCGCAACGGTCCCATCGGCATTCCCCATTGCACAAGCGGCTGGTCGATTTCTTCCACGCCCACGCCGCCCTGAAAAATTTCCGCAGCATCCAGCAAATAGGGAAACAAGACGCGATTGACCAAAAACCCCGGCGAATCGCGCACCAACACGGGCAATTTCCCGATCTGGCGCGCGAAGGCGAGCGCATGCTCACGCGTCTCGTCCGAAGTATTTTTCCCGACGACCACTTCGATCAATTTCATCCGACTGACCGGATTGAAAAAATGTAACCCAACCACGCGCGCCGGCGCGCCGGTGCGGGCAGCGATCTCATCGATCGGCAGGGCTGAAGTATTGGTCGCCAGGATCGCATTTGCGGGAGTTTTGCCCGCGAGATCATCAAAAATCTTCTTTTTAATTTCGAGTTTTTCCGACGCGGCTTCGATCACGATCTGAACGTCTCGCAAATTTCCTGGATTGGTGGAAGCGACGATGCGGGAGCGGCCTTCCTTCGCCTTGTCTTCGCTCATCAAGCCGCGCTTCACGGCATCGCCGTAAGTTTTGTCGATGCTCGCGAGTCCGCGATCGATCGCTTCGGTAGCGACATCGCGCAAAATGACCGAAACGCCGCGCGAGCTAAGCCATTGCGCAATGCCGGCGCCCATCACCCCTGCGCCAATGACGGCGGCATGCGCAATTTTTTCCGCGGTGCTTTTCGAGACCCCTTTGCGATATTGATCCGCCAGAAAGAAATTGCGGATCAAATTTTGGGTAGCGTCCGTTTCGCCAAGCTCCACGATCGCGTCGAGCTCGGCGGCTAACGATTCTTCGATCGGAAGATTTTTGGTAACGATTTTCCAGGCGCGTTGCGGCGCCGCGTTGCCACTCGGCCGCGGGGCGGGAATTTTCGTCTGCGTCTCGTTAGCCGGCGCGAGCGGACGCTTGCCGGCGCTGATTTTGTTCCGGCCCGCTTCGAGCAAACCTTCGCGCGAAACAATTTCATCAACCATCCCAAGCTCTTTCGCTTCCGCGGCCGAATGCAGTTTTCCTTTCAAAATAACTTCGGCCGCTTTCTCCGCACCGATCAGGCGCGGCAAACGCGTCGCGCCACCCCACGCCGGCACGAGTCCGAGCGTCGTTTCCGGCAATCCAATCTTGGTCGCCGGATCGTCGCTCGCGATGCGCCAATCGCACGCCAGCGTCACTTCGTAGCCGCCGCCGGCGCAGGCGCCGTGAATCGCCGCCACGGTGGGAATTTTGAGCGCGGCGAGTCGATTAAAAACTTTTTGTCCCTCTGCAATGAACGCGCGCATTTTTCCCGTTTGCGCCTGCTGCAGCAGCGTTTTTAGATCGGCGCCGGCGACGAAGATCGATTTTTTTGCCGACGCGATCACCACGCCGCGCAAAGATTTTTCCTGCTCGATAAAGTCGAGCTGAGCCGCCAGCGCGTGCATGGTCGCAGCGTCAAAAATGTTCGCGCCTGAATCCGGGCGATCGAAAGTGAGCAGGCAAATCGCGTCGTCTATTTCGCGGCGAATCATTGTGTCAGGCATTGCCTCATAATTGGCGAGCTTCGTCGAAATGCCAAGCGCGAGGTAACTCAGGCATCCTGCCTGACTCGTCCCTCGGGCTTCCAGCCCGAAGGCGAGGCGCTCGACAGGCAGGGATGCCTGTCAAACGAATCAGGCTGGAAGCCTGAGTTACGCGCAGAACGTTGCGCTTCGTGAATGTGAATGATAGAAACGCGCGCGAAATCATGGTTGGCAAACTTTTACTCCCGGAAATTCATGCGTTGATCGAAGCGCGCGATTTCAATGCGCTCCGGGAAATTTTTGCCGATTGGACGCCGATCGATGTCGCCGAAGTAATTCTCGACATGCCGGAGGACGAGCAGGTGATCATCTTCCGCGTCCTGCCGGCCGCGCTGGCGGCGGACGTTTTCGAGTATCTCGGCGTCGAGAACCAGCAACAACTTCTGCGCGCGATGGCGCACGAGCAGTGCGTGGGAGTGCTCAATGAAATGTCGCCGGACGATCGCACCCGGCTGCTCGAGGAAATGCCGAGCGCGGCGGCAAGGCAGCTCATTCAACTGCTCACGCCGGGGGAACGCAAAATCGCGACCAAGTTGCTCGGTTATCCGGAAGGCAGCGTCGGCCGTTTGATGACGCCGGACTTTGTGCCGATCCACGAACACTGGACGGTGCAGCAGGTGCTCGATTTCGTGCGCGAACATGGTCGCGACAGCGAAACGCTCAACTTCATCTACGTCGTGGATAACCGCGGAAAATTGATCGATGACTTGCGCATCCGCGAAATTTTGCTGCGGCCGCTGAACGCGCGGGTCGATCAAATCATGGATCGCAGCTACGCGCATCTGACCGTCAATCAAACCCAGGAAGAGGCGCTGCAAATTTTCCGCAAATACGATCGCGCCGCGTTACCGGTAGTCGATTCGAACGACGTGCTGGTGGGGATCGTAACGCGGACGATATGCTCGACGTTGCCGAAGCACAGGCGACGGAAGACATCCAGAAAATCGGCGGTATGGAAGCGTTGGACGAGCCTTACACCACCATCTCGCTGCCGCGGATGGTCAAAAAGCGCGCGACCTGGCTCATCGTCTTATTTGTCGGGGAACTGCTCACCGCCACGGCGATGCAGGGTTATAACGGCGAGATCGAGAAGGCGGCGATTCTGGCAATGTTTTTACCGCTCATCATTTCGAGCGGCGGAAATTCCGGCTCGCAAGCGACGACGCTCGTGATACGCGCGATGGCAGTCGGCGAATTGAAATTATCCGATTGGTTTCGCGTGGTGCGGCGCGAGCTGCAATCGGGAATTTTGCTCGGTTTAATTCTGGGGGTGATTGGTTTCATTCGTATCGCGGTCTGGCAGGAGCTCCATATTTTTGACTACGGCCAGTATCACTGGCTGGTTGCGATTACGGTCGCCATCGCGCTCGTCGGGGTGGTGCTGTGGGGATCGCTCGCCGGCGCGATGCTGCCATTTTTATTACGACTTTGCCGGCTTGATCCCGCGACTGCTTCCGCGCCGGCGGTAGCAACGCTAGTCGATGTGACCGGGTTGCTGATTTATTTTAATGTCGCGTTGTTTGTGTTGCGAGGAACGATGCTATGACTGCGTCATCCCGAGCGAAACAGTTTACCCGCCGTGGCGGGAGGGATCCCGATGAAGTTACCTTTAAGCTTTCGGCACGAAATCCTTCGACTTCGCGCAGGATGACGGGCGGGTAAGTTTATGTTTTCCATCAGCAAACTTCTCGGACACGACGAAAAATTCTACGATTTGTTAGAGGCCAGCGCGCAGCAGGCCGATAGCAGCGTCCATCATCTGGTCGATATGCTGGCGGCGCTGGAGAAGGGCGAATCCGGCCGCGACCTGGCGGCGTTCGCCGAAAGCCGGCGCGAAGACAAACGCATCACGCAGGAATTAACCGAAGAGCTTTCCAAGACGTTCATCACGCCGCTTGAACGCGAGGACATTCAGGCGCTGGCGAGCGCGCTCTACAAAATTCCCAAGACGGTCGAGAAAATCGGCGAGCGGATTTTGATTTGTCCGGAAGATTTGCACGGTCACAGTTTCAATCGGCAGGTCGAGTTGCTGGATCGCGCGGCCGAAGCCGTCCTCGCGATGGTGAAACAGCTGCGCAAAGGCACCGACATTGTGACCGCGCGCGAGATGAACAATGGGCTGCAAGCAATCGAAGGGGAAGCTGATAAACTGGAGCTGGAACTATTGCGCGATCTTTATCGGGGCGATTATTCGAGCAAACATCTTCTTTTCCTGCGCGATCTCTACGAATTGTTAGAGAAGGTGATCGATCGCTGCCGCGACGCCGGCAACGTCATCCTGCAAATCGTTTTGAAATACGCCTAGCTCCCCATGGCCGTCATCCCGAGCGGAGCAAAGCGAAGTCGAGGGATCCCGCGGCGGAACCTTCAAGCTGACTTACGCGCAATCCCTCCCGCGACGGCGGGTAAACTGTTTCGCTCGGGATGACAATTTTATGATCCTGTTTTTCATCGTCGTCCTCGCGGCGATCATCTTTGAATACAGCAACGGTTTTCACGACGCGGCCAACGCCATCGCGACCGTTGTTTCGACCAAAGTGCTCACGCCGCGGCAGGCGATTGCGATGGCGGCGATCTTCAATCTCACCGGCGCGCTCCTCGGCGGCGCGGTCGCCTCCACCATCGGCAAAGGCTTGGTCGATACCAATGTTGTCACGATGGCGACCGTCTTATGCGCATTGATTGCCGCCTTCGCCTGGAACATCATCACCTGGCTGCTGGGTTTGCCCTCGAGCTCGAGCCACGCGCTCATTGGCGGGCTGTGCGGCGCGGCCCTCGCCACCGCGCGTGGCAATTGGTCGGTATTGAAATGGCACAGCGGTTTGTGGCCGAAGGTTGTGGTGCCAATGATCACTTCGCCCATCGCCGGTTTTGCCCTCGGATTTTTGGTAATGATGGCGCTGTTCGTTTTGCTGCATCGGTTAACGCCCGGATTCGTCAACAAAAGTTTCGGCAAGCTCCAGATTTTAAGCGCGGCCTGGATGGCGCACTCGCACGGAACTAACGACGCCCAGAAAACGATGGGCATCATTACACTCGCGCTTTTTACCGGGACCAAATCCGGAAGCTTTACGAATTTGCCGAATTGGCTCGGATTTTTGCGCACGCCGGCTTTCACCGGAATTCCACTCTGGGTAAAAATTCTCTGCGCCATCACCATGGCGGCGGGCACGGCCGCGGGCGGCTGGCGCATTATTCGCACGCTCGGCCACAAAATGGTGAAGCTGCAGCCGGTACACGGTTTTGCCGCCGAAACGAGCGCGGCGCTCATTATCCAAACTGCCAGCCTCTACGGAATTCCACTTTCAACCACGCACGTTATTTCCACTTCCATCATGGGCGTCGGCGCAGCCAAACGTTTCAGCGGCGTAAAATGGACGGTGGTGGAACGAATCGTCTGGACCTGGATTCTGACGCTGCCGGGAACCGGTCTGGCCGGATTTATTCTCGCCCGCGCGGTTGCGGCGCTTTGATTAGGGCGAAATCGTGACCCACTCGTTGCGGGCGCGCGAGTCGGCCACGGCCTGGACCACGCGCATGTAGGCGAGGCCATCGTCGAAACTTGGATGCGGACGCAGTTCGCCGCCGGATTTCACCGCATCGAGAAAATCATTTTCGACATTCCAGTCCCGCGCCAATTCTTTTGGCACTTCCACTTCATGCAGCGCGCGATCTCCCAGGCGGCCGACGCTGATTTTTTCGGCGGCGAAATCGTAAACCAGAGAGCCAGCGCTGCCGTAAACTTCGAGACGATCGCCCGGCGCGTGCGGATGAACGCCGCTGAATTCAAGCACGCCCTCCGCGCCTTCGCCAAAATGGCAGAGAACGAAAAGTGCGTCGGGAACGATGACATGATAACCCTGCCGGTCGGGCGTAAGAACTTTTCCGCGAGCGAAAACGCCGTCGATGTTTCCGAACCAGCGTTGCAACACTTCGACGTAAATTCCGAGGGTGAGCACATTGAGACCGCTGAGCTCGATCCGCTGCCGCCAATGCGCCGGCATATCTGGATTCAGAAACTTGTCGTTTAAACTTTGCAGGCGAATGGTGTGCGGCTCGCCGATGTAGCCATCAGCTAACAATTTCTTGATGACAAGATCCCCACGCAATCCATAGGGCGGAGGACAGAGCATGGTGACCTGATTTGGAAAACGGCGCGAAATTGTCAGCATTTCTTCCGCTTCCGCGCGATCGTTCGACATTCGTGCCTGGCAAAAAACGTGTTTGCCGGCTTCGAGCGCGGAAATGGTAACGGCAGAATGCATGTAGGGTGGCGTGCCGATCCAGACGACGTCGAGGTCCGGCAGAGCGACGAGATCGGGCCAGTTCGCGATCGGCACCGCACTCGGCACATTTTCCTGGCAGAATTTTTCCGCGCTTTCGTAAGTGGAGTTGGAAATCGCAACGATTTCGGCTTCATCGCGCTTTAGCAGCGCGGGCAAATGCCGCTGCTTCACGATGCCGCCCGCTCCCACGATTCCGATTCGCATTTTGCGGTTGCCGTTTCGATTCATGATCTGCCGGAAAGTAGTTTGACCACACGGAGTGAGCACCGTTCAACCACGAAATTTTTACGCATTTTTTGGGAGGGACGGCCGCTGTGCCGTCCTTGGTTCGATTGTTAGACGGGGACGAGACTCCAGACGAAGAATCACTTGACCGCGCGGAGGGGACAACGCAGTTTACGCCCCACTTTTTCTGGTATGTCGAAAGTTTGCAGCATCACCGGTTCGCGCGTCAGCCGCGGCAGCATCATTCATCGTCGTGGTATGGCGAAGAAGAAGGGCGGCGTGGGCCGGCACGTGACAAAAAATGTGCCGCGCGAGTTTCGCCCGAACCTGCACGAACACCGCATCTGGGTGCCGGAGTTGAAAAAATTTGTGCGCATTCGCGTGACCGCGCGCGGGTTGAAAACGATCAACAAGAACGGCGCTTATCGCGCGCTGAAAAAAGCGGGCGTGATTTCCTAGCAGGGCGCTTAGCCGCTCGTTTCGCCGCCGACCGGGGCGGCTCCAACCGGATTAGCCGGCGCTGCTTCGCCTTCTGCCATCGGCGCTTCTGCGGCAGGCGCTTGTGGCTTTGCCGGAATTTTTACCCGCGGCAGATCGAGCGAGCCATCGTTGAATTCGATGAGGTGGCCTTCGCGCGTCAACCACAACAGATCCGAAGCCAGGCCCAGTTTCATTTTTTCCGCCTCAGGGTTTTCCGCAGCGATCAATTGTTCTGCCAAATCTTTGCGGTTGATGCGTGGTTTTGCCTTGATCGCCTCCAGGATTGCCCGAACCGAATCTGAAACCGCGCTTTCTTCGATCGGTTTTGGCCGCACCGGCGAAACGAAAAGCATGCCTTTGCGGTGCCGAAAAATCTGCAGACCAGCTTCGCGCAACCGCGCCGAAAGCTCCTGCATGATATGGGAGGGCGAACGCGTTTCGCTGGCCCAGGCGTTCTCAATCACCTTCGCCATCGCGCGATCGCGCAGGCTGCGGCTGCTCACCCCATCAATCACCGCATCGCGCGTTGTCCGAATGAGCGCCGGCAGATATTTTTCGCGAAAATCTTTTTCCGCATCGTTTTCATTCGTAAAAGTGCGGGGCGAATCCTCCTTCAAGCTGCTAAAGGTGGTGACTTTGCGCGCTCCCTCTTTCCACTGCTCGACCAGCGCGGGATCGTTCACCACTTCGATCTGGCGTTGAAACTCGGGGAAATTCATTCGCCTGGCGTAACGCTGCTCAAAAAGCCGGCGCAACTGGCTTTGGTAGGCGTGATAATTTGTCGGTCCCAGCAAAAGACCGCTGCCACGATCGCGCGCCACGCTGGTGAAGTTTCCTTTTATCGGTTCGTTCTCCGTCACTTCGATCTTGTAATATTGATTGCGCAACGCCCGGAAAGCCGCCGGTTCCAAAATTCCATGCTGGCTCGCGATCAAATTGGAATCGTCCACTTGGAAAAATTCCGGAGCTTCCCCTTTGCTCGTCACGCGCACCTCGTAGCGCTCCGGTTTTTGCAAAAACAATCGCGCCAAAGCATAGACTGAGTACGCCGTGGCGCCGCTCTTGATCTGGGCGGCGACATTTTTGAAGGCCGTTTCCTGCGGGAAAAACCGAATTTCCAATTCTGGCAAAACCGGCTGCGGTGGTGCGGCCGCTGCACGGAAATGAGGTTCCGGCCTGCGCTCGCGCGGTTCCTGGCGCGGGTGGTCGCCGCGAAATTGTTTGCGCGCCTCGCCCTCGCGTGGACGGCGCGGCTTGCGCCCCGGCCGCTCGCGCTCCGGTCGCTCGGTCGCCAAATGCGACTCGTCGAAGTCGAAATGAGCAAAACTTTTCTCGCCTTCTTTTACCCAGGCGGGAAGAAATTTCAGGTCAATCAAATCGAGCGAAGAGTCCCCAGCCGCAGCCACGTTGTTCATCTACCGCATTGGCCGGAGAAGTAAAACCGGCAGGCGCGTTTGCCTGCCGGAAAGCGATTGACAAGAAGACGAATTGTTTTACTTGCCATCCGGCTCGATTCGCATTAACGCGGGCGAAGCAAAAACAAGTTTATGGCCGACAAATCAATCGAAGAAAAAGTAAAAGACATCATCGTGGAACAGCTCGGGGTCAACCCGGAGCAGGTGACGCCGCAGGCTTCCTTCATTGAAGATTTGGGAGCCGATTCGCTCGACATCGTGGAATTAGTGATGGCTTTTGAGGAGGAGTTCTCCGTCGAAGTGCCGGACGAAGATGCGGAGAAACTGCAGACGGTGGGCGACGTGATCAATTACATCAAAGAACGCGCCAAGCCGGCGGAATAGCTCGGAAGCGGAGTTTGAAGAAAAACACGGCTCCGGCCGTGTTTTTTATTTATCGAGCGGCCCGAGACGCTAATAAAGAGTAGCAGTGCATTTTTTTCCCGACCCGCTTTTTCACGTCGGCCAGTACTCGGTCACGGCCGCCGGCCTGGCCGCGTTCGTGGGTCTCTTTGCTTTCGGCATTATTCTTTCGCGCGTTTTTCAGAGCGATTTTTTCCGGCGGCTGCTCACCCGTTTTAAGCTGGGTAAAAATTTCGTCTCCATCATCGCGACCGTTCTGAGCCTGGCCGCGATTATTTTTTTCACCGTCACCGCCGTAAACGCCGCCGGCATTCCCCTCGCCTGGAGCCAGCCGCTTCCCGGCATTTCCCTCACTCTCATCCAAATTTTCCTGCTGGTGGTGTTACTGCTGGCGGTTTTCTGGATTTCCGCGCGCACCAAGACATTTCTCTTTAATCGTTTCCTCGTAAACAGCGGCCTCGATCGCTCGCTCCAATACGCGATTTCACAAATCGTTAGCAACATCGTCCTGGTAGTCGGCGTTTTCGTCGTGCTCGATAACGCCGGCATCCATCTCGGCACACTGACCGTTTTTGCCGGGGCGGTCGGCGTCGGGGTCGGCTTCGGTCTGCAAAACATCGCGAGCAATTTCATCAGCGGCCTCGTCATTCTGGCCGAACGGCCCATCACCATCGGAGACCGGGTCGAAGTCGCCGGCGCCACTGGCCAGGTCCAACAAATACGCGCACGCAGCACCGTCGTCCTCACCAACGACAACATCGCCATCATCGTCCCCAACTCGAAATTCATCGATTCGCCAGTGACGAACTGGACTTACGGCGATCGCCGGGTGCGATTCCGCGTGCCAATCGGGGTTTCCTACGGCAGCGACATCGAGCAGGTGCACGCCGCGCTGGTGGAAGTAGCCAGGGCAAATCCCCATGTTTTGACCGAACCCAAGCCCGGCGTTTTTCTGGAAAAATATGGCGATAACTCGATCGATTTCGAGCTGGTCGTCTAGAGCGATGAAATGAGTCATCGTCCACGGCGTTTTCGCAGCGACCTGAATTTTGCGATTGCGAAAAAATTCAAGGAACTCGGGATCAAGCTGCCCTTCCCGCAACGCGACCTCAACTTCCGCAGCGGAGTAGTAGAGGTGAAAATGCTATCGGGCGCCGACGACGCCGGTTGAGAAAACTGGCCGGCAGCGGTACCGTTGAAGTCTCTTTCGTCACCCGTGGAAAATTCCTTCATATTTCCCGGCGGCACCGCCTCAATCGTGAACCGCCAGGAGCTTCGCCAATGCGAGGCCTGGCACACCGCTTTTCGCGATCGTTGCAAAGATCATCGCTATTACGAAATCATCGAGGAAACACTGGCGAACGATTTCGATTATCAATATCTGCTCCTGCGCGATTCCGCCGGCGTCTTACGTGGTATTCAACCGTTCTTTTTTGTCCGGCAAAACCTGGTCGAAGGCGTGCCGGCAGCACGCCGCTTCGTCGATTGGGTTCGGTTGAAATTTCCAAAATTCCTTTCCATGCGCGTGCTGATGGTCGGTTGCGCGGCGGGCGAAGGTCATCTCGGCGCGCTCGTTTCGACGGATGCTTCCTGGACCGCCAACGCTTTGCACAAAGTGCTGCCGCTCGTTGCCCGGTCAAAAAAAGCGCCGCTCATTGTCCTGAAAGATTTTTCATCCGGCTATCGCGCCGCCCTTTCGGTGTTTTCCCGCAACGGTTTTGCGCGCGTGCCCAGCATGCCGATGACGCGGCTGGCGCTAAATTTCACCGACTTCGAGGATTACCTTTCGCATTTGAGCCGGGTCACGCGCAAAAGTCTGCGACGCAAATTCCGCAAAGCCGCGCGCGCCGAAATCCAGTTCGAGGTGCGCCATGACATCACTCCGCTGGTGGACGAAATCTATCCGCTTTACCAGGCGGTGTGGGCACGTTCGCCGATGAAATTCGAAGAGCTGACGAAAGAATATTTCTGTCAACTCGGCCAGCTCATGCCGGAGCGTGTCCGGTTTTTTCTCTGGCGGGTGCAAGGAAAGATCGTGGCCTTCAGTTGCTGCCTGGTGCACGACGGCACGCTCTACGACGAATATCTTGGGCTCGATTACGCCGTCGCCTACGATCTCCAGCTTTATTTTTACACCATCCGCGATGTCCTGAGCTGGGCGATTGAGAATCGGCTCACTTTTTATTGCAGCAGCCCTCTCAACTACGACCCGAAACTTCATCTCGGCTGCGATCTGGCGCCGCTCGATCTTTACGTCCTGCACACCGCGCGCTGGCTCAATCCGATCT
>DAIOVO010000019.1:0-15524 GCA_036758965.1 Chthoniobacterales bacterium | reverse complement strand
GTCCGGCTTCTGGAACCGACACGGCACGACCCGGTGCTGCGCCAATTCCCAAACGCCTCCGAGCTTTAGCATGAGCACCGAAGTTGCGCCGGCGGCGCAACCCTTGCATCTGCCGCTCGCCTCCCGCGCCTGGAGCTGCAATCACTCGATTCTTTACGTGCGCCATACTTCCGCCATTTTGAATCCGCTCGTGCAAATTTTCGCCCGCTTCTTTGAACCAGCGCGCATCGATCCGGTCCTGCGCCGTCATCTCCCTTCCCTGCGATGATCGGCGCGGCCTGGCGTCTTTTTCTGCGCCCCTGGTTTCAACTCGCGCTCAGCGTGCTTTGCGTGACGGCTTCGGAAATTTTTCTTAAACGCGGCGCCATGGCCGCCCCCAGGCTGACGCACTGGAACTGGACCGGCGTTCCCGCGCTCGCCTCGACCGACGCCTGGTTCGGAATTATTTTTGTGATTCTAAGTCTCGTTAGCTGGCTCTATGTTCTGCGCTTTATTCCGCTGACGATTGCCTTTCCGCTTTCCAATTTCGTGCACGTCCTGGTGCCGTTGAGCTCCTTGATCTTCCTGGGCGAATCGATCTCGGTTCTTCGTTGGTCGGGCATCGCGCTCGTTCTTTTGGGCATTTTCATTGTGGCGCGCCCAGTCGCGCGGATGGAGGAAAAACTGTGACATTCCTTTCTGCGCTGCTGATTTTAAGCTCGCTGATCCTTTTCATTGCCGGCCAGTTGTTCCTCAAGCACGCGATGGAAAAACCGCTTTACGGCGCACCCTGGTTGAAATCTTTCGCGTTCGGACTTTGCTCGATGACCTTTTCCTTTTTTATCACTCTCGGGCTGCTGCAACATTTTGATCTGAGCTACCTCTATCCTTTTCAAGGCCTGAGCGTCGTCATCATCAGTTTGCTGGCGGCGGCGATTTTGCACGAGAAACTGACCTGGCGCCTGTTTCTCGGCGCGGCCTTGATTAGCGGCGGCGTTGTTCTGGTCTCAATCAGCTAATAGTACGGCGGGCGCTCCGCCTGCCCCGTCCTTCAATATCATTCTGCATCGGCAAGCGGAGCGCTTGCCCTACAATCGCGAAGCGGCTACAGCGCGCCGTTCACTAACGCAGGCCAAAGCGCGTCCAACGCCACGTGATTGATCGCCCGCATTTTTTCCGGAGCAGGCAACTCCAATTTCGGATGATCGGTTTCGGATGCGAACCGCTGTTTGCGCCGCGCATATACTGGCTGCGAATAAGCGCCACATAAATCGCCCGCCACGATCCTCGCGTTTTCACGCAACCTCGCCAGCGCCCAAAGCACATCGTCGAGTGTAAATCGGCCGTTCTCCCAGTTGGTGCAGGCAAACTCCGGCGCGAGACAATCCAGATCGATCGTTACGTAAATTTCACCGCCGTTTAGTCGCCGGACAAAATCGCTAAAATGCTCGCGCCAATTGGAACGCAGGATCGCTCCGCGCCTGCGTTGCTCTTTTGCCGAGCGATCATCGGCCCATGGATGTACAGCCAGCCGGCCAGCCCGCTCGGCCTTGCGATTTCCGAAAATTTGATGCGGCCACCAGCATTCGAAATTTCCACAACCCCAGATCGAAACGTGGCGAACCTGCGGTAATTCCAAAGCGCGATTGATCCAACCGCCGCAGCCCCAGCGCGGCGGACGCAGGTCCCAATCCGGATGATTATCGAAAGAAACGAGCGTAACCGGGCGCTGGATTCGCCGCAGCCACAATCCACTGAGATGATGAAAATCGCCCGAACCGAAAAGAATAAAATCGTCCAAACGCGGTTCTATTTCAGAGAAGAATCGCTCCATCTCGCGCGGCGGCGCGGAAAAGCGCAGGCGCGGCCCCCACTCGCGCGCATCGACTTCCGGCAGGTCGATTTTGTCCCAGGCGCGATCGAGATTGAGATGAATCGCGCGCGCATCGCTCACGGCGGCGAGCGTAATCGAAAACCGCTTTGGCCGCGAGGCGCGCGTGGGCGCCGGATGAAACGATGCAGTTAACGATGAGCAAAAAGCAGCCCAACTCGCCTTCTCCCGCGTCGAGCGGTTTCTTTTGCGCCGCTCGCAACGCGTTCCGTATTTTCGCGCACGGCTCCTCGCGAGTGCTTGGTTCTCCCTGGGCATTCATCATCGCGATTACCATCATCGTGGTCTGGGGCACCACCGGCCCGGCTTCCGGATTTTCCGATACCTGGCAGCTGATCATTAATACCGGCACCACCATCGTTACATTTCTGATGGTCTTTTTGATTCAAAACACCCAGAACCGCGACAGCAAAGCGGTGCAATTGAAATTGGACGAGCTCATCCGGGCGGTGAAAGGCGCGCGGAACGATTTACTCGACCTGGAAGACCTCTCCGACGAACAAATAAAAAAACTGGAAGAAGAGTTTGCCCGGCTGCGCGAAAAAGCCGAAGGCACGCGCAAGAACAGCAGGCTAACGAAAAATAAATAATCCCGTCCGGCGAGCTGGGAAAGGGGCGGCTTGGAGGTCTTCACTCTGGGGAGCGCACGCAATGCCACTCCGGCTCGGAGCCCGCGTGCTGGTTTTACTCCGAAAACTTTCGCGAGTCGCGAACTTGCTGCTTCTTAGATCATGCGCAATGGCGGCGAACCGTGCGCAGACGGCCGATGACGCGCAACGTTCTGCTGATGCACCATATTGCTATCCATTGTCACGAGCACATCGAATCCAGCCTCAACCGCCTTCGCAAGCAACTCGCCGTTCTGAATCCCGGCCCATCCAATCAACGGCACCGATTCGGTTCGGTGCCCGGGCAAATCGCGACCCAATCGCCAATCGAGGTTTTAATCCAGTAGGATACGCATCAGTGCGCGGCGAGAACATGCGCTCTGGACTCCTCGAGCAACGCGATGACTTGTTCGCGCTTCACACTCGGAAAGCCCTCAAGAAACTGCTCGATCGAGTCCCCTGCTTCCAAATGATCGAAGAGGCTCCTGGCCGGCACCCGCGTGCCCACAAACACTGGCTCGCCCCCGAGTACCTCGGGATTTTGCGTAACGACGCTGCTCATAGCGAAACGTAGCCTCAAATGTTCCGAACGCGAACGAGCCTGCGCGAGAAGCTCTCGGCGGACCGGCAGAATTAGCTGACGTTCACAGTCGCTTCTTCAACTGTATGGCAACGATTCCTCGTTGCCGCGCCGGGACCGACCTCGAATTCAACTCCGTTGATTCCTCACTCCGTTCGCCTTGCTTCGCAGGAAGCGGATATGGTAAGAAACGAGTATAAATGCGCCTGGTTTTTATCGTTCCTTTTGTGCTTGTTGCCGTTGCACTTGTAAGCTCGCGTGCTGAAAACAATAACATATATACCGCCGCAGAAGGCGCGCAGCATGTCGGGGAATTCGCAACCGTCGTTGGCAAAGTTACTGAGGTTCGTCAATCGCAGGCGGGGCACGTCTTTATCAATCTCGACGGCAATTACCCGAATGAGTCGTTTACGATTTTTGTGCCGAGCACGGCAGTTGATCAGATCGGCAACCCACAAAAATTAAAGGATCACCAAATCTCGGTTACAGGTAAGATTGTCATTTATCGTGACAAGCCAGAAATCGTCCTGAGCGATTCTGCGCAGTTGAAGGTCCGGTGGTAGCTCGGTAAAAAGCGAAAGGCATCTTCGCGATCGTCGCCCGCGGGAATTTCCATTCCGCCAGGTTCGGCATCGGCATCGTTGAAAAAGCGCTCTACTATTCTTTCCCGTCATTTCCGCTAGACTCATTTCATGGATAAATCCTCTCCCTTGGTGACCGAAGGAAGGAAGCGCGCAGGTTTTTACGACGCGCATTCAGAGTATCAACGCAGGGTCGTGGCGGAGGGAACGCGGGTTTCGGGGGAAAATTACGGGCCTGGCTCTCGCCGCGCAGAAATGCGACCGTTTCAGATTTGAAAAGCGTTATATTAAAGTAAACCAGTTGTTAACAGAAAGTAGAGAAAAAATGGAACCACAAAAATCAGCATCGGGCGACGAGCCGCAACACAGCATGGACGTCAAAGGCGATCGGGGAAATGTGAACGATCCGAAGGAGTCGGTCGGCGGACCGAATGTGCCGGGAAAGCCGGTGGGGCAAACTCCGAATCCTCCGCGCGATTCGGCGTCGAAGCTTTGAGTTAAGCGTCGCCCGGCTCGGGGGCGGGAACAAGCGCCGGGCGTTCGCCAGTGTCGCAACCGTCGACGACCCGGCCTCTCCTCCTGCCGTCACCTCCTGAGGTAAAGCGGGCAAATTCCCGTCTGTTTTCGCAACATCCCAAGAGGCGTCGCGCACTTCTCCGCCTTGTTTCGGCACGTCCGAAGCCCGCCCGTGCAATTCCCCGCCTTGTTTCGGGACGTCCAGAACTCCTTCCGGCAATTCCCCGACCCCATTCCTGACGTCCAGACTTGGCTCCGGCGGTTCCCCTAGCCGACTCCGGACACTCCAAACCGTTGCCGGGAATTCCCCGACCCAATTCCAGACACTCCAACGGCCACCGTTGCGGACAGCATCGCGTTTTTGCTTGTCCCGCCCGCTCGTTCCTGATAAAAAGATGCCAATCAATCCGGCGGAGGCCGGGAACCAACATTATGGCAAAAGACACAGGCAAAGGATATCGCGAAGGTACAGTCACTGGGCGGACCCAAGGGCAAAACCCGAAGACGGGAGACTACACCAAGCGCAACGAAACACCGGGCAGCCCGAAGAGGGCGAATACATGGACGTCAAAAGCGGCGGCAAACCCTTCAAAAGCGTTGCCAAAGAGCCGGATAAACGGCGCAAGTGACCTAGACTAGCCAAAAGGAGCGAGACCAAGCCATCTTTCGTGAGTGATTTTACCACTCCCTGACATGCCTGAACGAGGAACGGACGAGTTTTGTTTGGAGGTTCGTTTCCCGCCAAACTCCGAGCATCCGGAAAGAATTTTCCGGACAATGGCAGAGCTAATCGACGCTTGTTACGCACTAGATCAAACACTCGCCGACAGCGTCGGAGCGAACATTCATCCGGTCTTGCTGTTGGAGCGTGTCGCCGCAGGCTCCTTGCGAACTTGGCTGCGAGAAGCACTAGAGTCTCTAGACGACGACGCCTTAAAAGAACTGGACTGGAAAAAAGGGGTCGGTGCATACCTCGTTAAGGGAAAGTACCGTGTCATCGAGTTCCTAAGGGATCGCTCGAAGATTAGCTCGCGCGCGGAGTTGCAAACGCTTCAGGCTGATCTGCAGCAGCTCGCTACGAATTCGGACGTCACCCACCTGCCTTCCTATGAGCCGGTGTCGTTGGTCAAGTTACTGCGCAATTTTGAGGCCGTGGAATCGGGACTTTCGCATCTGAGCGATGCTGATGCTGCGTTCTATGAGGTGGGCGAGGAACGCGTAGAGCTGAACCGCAAATTCCACGTTGAGCCGGGGACGATTGAGCGCCTTCTTACACGTGAAACGATCCGCAATGAAATCACTGCGATATTGAAGGTTAAGAAGCCTGACTATCTTGGAGAGTCGATGTGGCAACTTGTATATGAGGATCGCGCTGTCGAAGCGAAACTCGCGGATGCGGATTGGCTGATAAAATTCCAGAATCGCGAGATCGACGTACGGCCTGGCGACTCCCTTCGCGCGGTGTTCGAGGTAACTGCCCACTATGGATTCGAGAATCAAGTAATAGCTACCCATTACCGAGTCCTTAAAGTGTTGGCGATCGTTCCAGCCCCTTCCCTTCACCAATCGCTTCTCATTGAAAATGACGCCAGCCCCGGCGACTAGAGATTGAAAAGAAGCGTGGACATGAACCAGCTCTACTACGGCGATAACCTGCGGGTGCTGCGGGAGCACATTGCGGATGAATCGGTGGACCTGATTTATCTCGATCCGCCGTTTAACTCGAAGCGCGATTATAATTTGCTCTTCAAGTCGCCGAAGGGTGTGGCGAGCGAGGCGCAGATCGAGGCTTTTGAGGATACGTGGCATTGGAACACACAGGCGGAGCGCGAGTTCGACGAGCTGCTGCATCAGCCGAACACGCAGGTAGCCGACATGATGCGCGCCTTGCGCAGCTTTCTCGGAGAGAACGACATGATGGCCTATCTTACGATGATGGCCAATCGCCTGCTGGAGCTGCATCGCGTGCTCAAACCGACCGGCTCGCTCTATCTTCATTGCGACCCGACCGCATCACACTACCTCAAGGTCGTGCTCGACGGGGTATTCGGAAAGGAACTGTACAAAAACGAGATCATCTGGCAGCGAACCACCGCTGGGAAGCCGATCTACCGCAACCTTCCCAAGAACACTGACGTCATCTTTTGGTACGCTAAGACTGACGAATACCACTTCGCGCCGATCATGCAGCCACTGACGGAGAGCGACAAAGCTACCTTCAACCTTAATGATCGCGACGGCAGAGGTCCCTACAACACGCAGCCGATCATAAATCCCGGAGATCGCCCGAACCTCAAATATGTCTACGTTGATCGTCTGGGCCGAAAATGGAACCCACCGGCGAACGGCTGGCGCTTCAACGAGCAACGGATGCACGAACTTGAAGCTGACAATCGGCTGGTGTTCGGAAAGACATCAATCCGCGAGAAATATTATCTCAGCGACAGGGAAGCAAAGGGTAAGCAACTCTCGAATATCTGGAGCGATATTCCGATTCCTACTGGGGAGGAACGATTACCATATCCGACGCAAAAGCCGCTGGCATTATTAGAACGCATCATCTCCGCCAGCAGCAACGAAGGCGACGTGGTGCTCGATTCGTTCTGTGGTTGCGGCACGGCGGTGGATGCTGCGCAGAAGTTGAAGCGGAAATGGATCGGGATCGACATCACACATCTCGCGATCTCCCTCATCGAAAAGCGGCTGAAGAGCCGCTACCGCGGCAAGGCGAAATTCGAAGTCCACGGTACGCCAAAAGACTTAGGGGGCGCGTCCAATCTGGCGGAGCGCGATAAGTATCAATTCCAATGGTGGGCTGTTTCGCTGGTGGATGCGCAACCGTTTCAGGGTAAGAAGAAAGGCGCGGATACCGGCATCGACGGCGTGAAGTTCTTCCGCGATGTGGACCAGAAAGAAGTACGCAAGATTGTAGTGAGCGTGAAGGGCGGCGGGATTAAACCGGATGATGTGCGGGCGCTCAATCATGTGCGCGAACGCGAGAAAGCGGAAATAGCATTGTTCATTTCACTAGAGACGCCGACGCCGGCAATGGTGAAGGATGCGGCCTCAGTCGGCTTCTACGAAAGCGCGGCAGGCAGGAAGTTCGCACGCGTGCAGCTTCTAACGATAGACGGATTACTCAACGGCAAGCAGCGCGCGGGGCACCCAGACTACGAGCCCGACCTGAACTTCAAGAAAGCGAAAGCGGAGCGGGACGCTGAGCAGCAATCGTTGATTTAACGCCGGAACGAATGCCGCAGGCTCGGTGATCTCGAAGAAAGTAAAGCAAAGCATTCCTCGCTATCAGGGCAGACGGGACGAAGGCGTTGTCTGGAAACGTTGGCGACATTCATTGGAGATCGACTGTAGAGGCGCAAGTTTTGCATTGTTTTTGGGGGCGAGATTGAGCGCTGCTGGCCGCTGCCGATCTCTGCCGATGAAAGAAAAAGGGACGAACAGATCCGCGCCTTTGCCAAAAGCAACGGCTGGTCGGTGCAAATTAACGACCCGGGCGTCCGTGTGACTTTTCGCGAATTGCCCGGGCGCGAGTTCTAAGCGGTACCGCGGCGCCGAACATATAGGAACGCCTTCCAACCGACGACTGCGCGACCGAGATCGCCCGTCCGATTCCACCCACGCGCGGCTGCGGTCACAGCTCGGCGCAAACTAAATTCGCAGTCTTTATTAATAAAAGGACGCAGTTCGAGTAGGAACGGCGTTACAGTTGTGCCGCCACTGTCGGCGGCGCAGTTAAACTATATGAAAAGAATTACTCTATCTTTGCTTTGCCTTTCGGCTTTCACTCTTTCGGCCATCGCCCAGAATACGCCCGCGGCCGATAATACCGGAAAGAACGAGCGCGACCGCTCCAATCAAACGAAAACTTCCGGAGACCAATCAAACAGTTCGGAAGATGTCAAAATGACCGCGGCGATACGTCGCGCCGTGGTCAAGGATTCTTCACTTTCCACGATGGCGAAGAACGTGAAGATCATTACCGCTGACGGGGTGGTGACACTACGCGGTCCGGTAAAGAGCGAGGCAGAAAAAGCAAAAATCGCTGAGCTGGCGAAGTCATCTGCCGGCAACGCAAAAAAAGTGGATAACCAACTCGAAGTAAAGGCTTCGAAATAACGCAACAATACAAAAGGAATAAGGGAATCATATGTCAAAAACATCAGTTTTCGGAATCGTTAATAGTCACTCGCAAGCAGAAGCTCTCGTTGAACGCCTGCAGGGTGCCGGCTTCCCGGCCAGTGAAATTTCAGTCCTCTTGCCAGATAAAGAGGGGAAACATGACATCGGCCATGTCAAAGCCACTAAAGCTCCCGAAGGAGCTACTACCGGCGCGACCGCGGGCGGTGTTACCGGCGGCGTCCTGGGCCTGCTCGCTGGCATTGGCGCGCTCGCCATCCCGGGTGTCGGCCCGTTCATCGCGGCCGGCCCGATAATGGCGGCGTTGAGCGGCGCGGCGGTGGGAGCAACTACAGGAGGAGTAGTAGGCGGCTTAATCGGGATGGGCATCCCGGAGATCGAAGCGAAACGCTACGAAGATAAGCTTAAGGGTGGAAACTATCTCATCGCGGTGGATGCAGAGGACGGCGATAAGAAGGATCGTGCCCAGAAGATCTTCCAGGATTCTGGCGCGGAAGATATCAGCACGTCGACTATGTCGAAGGCCCCCAAAGCCGCTTCCGCCTAATTCAAGATTAGTAAATTTATGAGCGCTCCGCGTCGCAAGGCGCGGAGCGTTTTTTTTTTGCTCGCGAGATAAGGCCGGGTTGTTATCACTACTGATGGAGCGACAGTCGTATGATTTGCGAGGAATACCCGGCGGCGGAACGAGTCTGTATTTACAACACAAACATCGCGATCGCGGCGCCAAACATAGCCAGCGTTGTGACAGCCACGACCACACGTGAAAGCATCGAGCTTGGCTCGTTGGCCATGACCCTCCTATCGCAGGCCACAGCCAAAATCCCTACGAGGAGAAACGGCGCCAGCACGCCGTTGACAACTGCGGTCCAGAAGAGGGCTTTCACGGGATTGATGTTGAGAAAATCCATTGCAATGCCGACCACGGTCGAAAAGATCAGCACGGCGTAGAAGGGCCGAGCGCCCTTGAATGACTTATCCAGGCCCTCTTTCCACTTAAATGTTTCAGCGAAGGCGTAGGCCGCCGATCCGGTAAGGGTCGGAATAGCAAGAAGCCCGACTCCTATTAACCCTGCCGTATAAAGAAAGTAGGCAAGGGAACCCGCAAGTGGCCTCAGCGCTTCGGCCGCCTGTTTCGAGGTATCGATCTTGGTAATGCCGTGGGCATGGAGAGTGACGGCAGCGGCAAGGATGATAAAATACATCACGAAATTCGAAAAGAATGTTCCGGTGCCGACGTCGAGTTTCCGATCGACAATTTCCCTTGAAGTGGCGCCCTGCCGTTGCCCTAGCATTTGCCGGCCCATTGCTTTCTCCTCTTCAACTTCCTGTGAGGCCTGCCAGAAGAAAAGATAGGGACTAATGGTGGTGCCTAGGATCGCGACCAGGTTCTGCCAGGTATCATGATCTTTGGGCCAGGTAGGAATGAAAGTATCATGGACGATGGTGGCCCAATTTGGCTTAACTACGAAAGCGGTGATGACGTAGGCAAAAAGACAGAGTGCGAGCCACTTTAAGACCATCGCGATTTGGTAATAACGGCAATGCACCGTCCAGTAGGCAATGCCGACACCGAAAATCACGACAAACCAGTGCGAGTTAATTCCGGTTAGCATTTCCGCAGCGTCGGACATGCCCGATAAGTCAGCGCCGACGTTGATCGAATTTGCGCCGAAGAGTGCGAGGGCCGCAATAATCAACGCCCAACGCGGAATCTTCATTCGCAGCGCGCCACCCAGTCCTTTGCCCGTAACCATTCCGATGCGGGCGCACATGAACTGCACGCAACCCATTAGCGGCCAGGTAATGAACGCCGTCCAGAGCAGGGAAGTGCCGAGCTGCGCGCCTGCGATGGTATAGGTCGCTACCCCGGACGGATCGTCATCGGCCGCCCCGGTAATAAGCCCCGGCCCTAAGACCGAGAAAAAATGGCGAACGAAATGTTTCTTATTTTGCCGCCGCGCCCCACGTTTCCCCATCTGTACTACCCTCCGGGAACGCTCAGATCCTTTTCCTTCTTCTCCTTCGCCCAAAGGTGAAAGGTGTAGGTAAAGACGATGTAGCCTAGGATGCGTTCCGGGTGATAATTCGGAAAGTAGATCGCGGGATTAACCTGAAAGTCGGGCGTGATGTTCCAGGTAACTCCTATGGTGGAAGAGTTTTCCGTTCCGCTTTGAAAATCGAACTGTAGCCGCCACGTCTTATTGAAGTCGTGGGCGTACCCCAGAATCGCCTCGTTCTTATAGTCGGTGTGGATCGCGCCCAGGATCATCTTGTCGTGTTCGGTGTAGTAGCCGCCTTCGATGAATGGTTGCGGATCGACATGGCTATGCGGCGACCAGTTGATGAAACCGACCGAGAGAAGATACGGCTCCTTCCGGAGGATGCCGATCTCAGTGCCGAAGATCAGCTCGTTAGGCTTGAAACCTTTGAAGACCGCGACTTCGGCGAAGTTAGTTATTCCTAGCTCTGCCTGCGCTTCGTAAGGATTCGCAATCTGAGAGCTTTGCCATTGCCCGCTCAGGGAGAGATCGCCTTCGGGTTGCACATCCGGCGTCACAATCTGGCTTAAACCTTTCGTTGTCGCTTGGATGCGCGCGGGAGTGAGGCCGAGAGCTGCGACCAGCAGGAGAACCACGCATTTCATGAAGGGGACATCGCATCTTGGCGGAGCGGTGGACGTCAAGCATTCAGTTGAATTCCTCGAAATTTTTTCGGCCGCCCCGCTAAAAGGCTCCGATTTTTATGCGACTGACCAGCGGGCGAGGCGCGAATAACCATACACATATGGAATTAGAATCTCTCAAAGACCTTTACATTCACGAACTCAAGGACCTTTTCAGCGCAGAAAACCAGATCATCAAAGCGCTCCCTAAGATGGCCAAGGCGGCGACCAACGATAAGCTGGTAGCTGGTTTTAAGGAGCATCTCGAGCAGACGAAGGAACACGCCAATCGGCTCGAGGAAATCCTCCAGAGCCATGATGAAAGCACCCGCGGACCTAAGTGCAAAGGGATGGAGGGCGTCATCGCCGAAGGTGACGAAATGATCAAGGAAGATGCGGAGGACGAAGTGAAAGATGCGGGGCTCATTTCCGCTGCTCAACGGGTCGAGCATTACGAGATGGCGGGGTATGGCAGCGCCCGCACCTATGCCGAGCTTCTCGGCGATAACAAAGGCGCCAAGCTTTTGCAAAAGACGCTCGACGAGGAAACGGTCACCGACCGGAAGCTCAGTGAGCTGGCAAAGACGAGTATTAATATCCAGGCAGTTTAGCGCAGGGGAAAGCCCATTCTTTGCTGACACGGGAGCCGCCTACATCCGCCGGCGGCTCTTCGCGTGATGAACAACGCTGGCAAAGAAAATAAACGCGGCGCCGGCCCGTAACAGTATGATGGATTTGGAAAAGCTCTCCACTGCCGAATTGCAGGCGCTGGAAAACGAATTCAAAGCCCTGAGCAAAAAGCCTAGCGCCTTTCTCTCGCGCGCGAGCGGTTGAGGAGTATATGGCTCAACAAATCCCTCTCGACTCCGAAGCCATCGCCGCAGCGGCCAAGAGCGACGACACAACGCGCGAACTCACCCCCGACATCGCCTATAAACGACTTGCGATTGTTAATGTCGTATTTGTCGGCCCACCGGGCGCACCCGATCGTTCCTGGGTGCTTGTGGATACCGGAGTCATCGGTGGCACCAGCTTCATTAAGAGTGCCGCGGCAAAAAGATTTGGTGAGAAGTCCCGCCCGGCGGCCATTCTCATGACGCACGGGCACTTCGACCACATTGGCGGGCTAAAAGAATTATCGGACCTCTGGGATGCGCCCATTTACGCGCACACCCTGGAGCTACCTTACCTTGATGGCCGTTCCGCATATCCGCCCGGCGATCCTAAAGTAGGCGGGGGCCTGATGGCTCTCACGGCGCCGCTTTATCCTCGCGGCCCTATTGATGTTAGCGGGCGTCTCCGCGCTTTGCCAGAAGACGGCACCATCCCGGGTATTCCGAAGTGGCGCTGGTTTCATACGCCTGGTCACTCACCCGGCCACGTCTCTTTTTGGCGTGAATCAGATCGCACCTTGATTGTCGGCGACGCCTTCATCACCACTGCCCAGGAATCGGTCTACGCCGTTACCACTCAAGAGCCCGAGATGCATGGGCCACCGCAGCATTTCACGCCCGACTGGCCTTCTGCCCGCAGTTCGGTGGAGAAACTGGCAGCGCTTGAGCCCGAGCTTGTCATCACCGGGCACGGCCAGCCGATGCAAGGCGCGGAAATGCGCCGCGCGCTCCACCTTCTTTCGGAGCGCTTCGAGGAAGTCGCGATTCCCGCCCAAGGTCGCTACGTGCTGGACTCCGCCGAGGCAGACGATACCGGAACTACCTACGTTCCCGAGAAAATCTAGGTGGCGACTGAACTGATATCACCACGGAGGAAAGGCGCTTCTTCGCCTGGCTGAATTTATTAATCACGCAGTCTGAAGGAGGAGGGACATGCGATGACTTAGGATGTTTGCCTTTTTCTCCAATCGCGTCGGTTGCCTCGGTTCTATTGTCGTTTCTGTTCTCGGAACTCTTCTTCTTCTTGCTTTAATGCGTGGTTGCGCCCATTAGCGATGCCCATGAATCATCCGTGAAACATGAAAGAAGGAGAGCCAAAGGAGCTCGCGCGCGAGGCAGAGGTACAGGCGCTGGAGGAAACGGCGGGCAAGAAGGCGCAGCCGCCTGCGACTGCGGACAAGTTCTGGTTTGCCACCTATCTTCTCCTTCTTGTTAGCTGCGGGGTCCTTTATTATTTGGCGACCGCCCGGGTTATTCCGCTTTCGCCGCCGCAGCTGCAAGTTACCGGCCGCTTCCTCCGTGGCGCCGCCCTCATCATCGTTATTCTGGCTCTCTCGGGCGCACTCTCGCTCTATGCCATTAATCGCATCGCCGACGCGCCCACCCGTTTTACCCTCAAACGAATCAAACGCCTGCTGGTTTTTATTCTTGTTCTCGTCATTGGTATCTCGGTTTTCTTCGTCAATTGGTACACCGGCCTTATTTCGCTCGGCATCGTGTCGGTCATCATAGGTCTGTCGGTGCAAACTCCGATGACGAGCTTGATCGGCTGGATTTACATTCTTGTCCGCCATCCTTACCGGGTAGGCGACCGGATTCAAATCGACGACGCCACCGGTGATGTCATTGATGTCGGCTATATCGATACCACTTTGTGGGAGTTCGGCGGCAAGTATATCTCGGGTGACCATCCCAGCGGACGGATCATCAAGTTCCCTAACTCAAAGGTGCTGAACTCCATCGTCTATAACTATTCCTGGCCGCTCTTCCCTTATATCTGGAACGAGATTCAATTTAATATCGCCTACGAGAGCGACCTCGAGTTTGTCGGGCGCACCATGCGTCAGATCGTGGAGGAGGAGCTGGGTCCGGAGATGATCGAGCGAGTGAAACAGTACCGGGAGCTACTCGCGCGCACGCCAGTCGATGAGCTGGAGGTGCGAGAGCATCCCCGCGTTATTTTCCGGGTAAACGATAATACCTGGCTGGAAGCGATTGTCCGCTATCTGGTGGCGCCGCGCGAGGCAGGCCCGGTCAAAACGCGCTTGATCAAAAAGCTTTTGCCCGCGCTCAACGCCGCTCCCGACAAAGTGCTCTTTCCCAAGGGAGCGAATCGTTAACCACCTTCGGCTGCGGCGAAAGTTGAAGATGGTTCCTTCTCCTTTCAGGACGACTAGGTAGCCTCCTCGCGTAGGATAAAGCTTACGTCGCCGCTTACTTCCAGCCGGGCGATCTCGACTTTCTCCAATTCGTCAATCTTGGCGCTTAGCCGCAAATCTTCCTCCACATCTCCGGCAGAGATTTGCTGGCGGCGCATCGCCTTAGTTTGCATTTTTCCGTTTCGCACCAGGACAGAAGGCCGTCCCTTGATTACGCTGGCCAACCCTGGCCAGCAGCAGCATGCGAAAGCCAGGAAGCGATGTGCCAGCACCAGCACGGCGGCGCCCCCGAGGGTGGGGAAGAAACTGGCGCTCCCGTTGATGGCGCGCGCCAACGCCGACGCCAAAATTACTAACAGAACCACATCGAAAGGCGACTTCTTGGTCAGGGATCGCCGATCGCTGAGTCGCGCCATTGCCAGCGCGGCGACAAAGACCACCAATCCCCGAAGGCTGATTTGGACAAAGCTCAACGCCTTGGGCTCGACCCCGAGCCCAAGCGCCGCGGTAAAGGAAGAAAAGAGAGCATGCATACGATCCTTTCGTATATCGCCGTGACCTTGCGCTCTAGGGAACGTCGTCGCACGCGGCTTCCAGTCCGCGATCGCCGCGTAGTAACCACCCCAAGCTACCCTTACGACTGGTTCGGACTTCTGCCCGCAGCGCTATTGATGACGGTCTTGGCCAGCGCGGTCAGCTTCTTATTCGCCGCGCCTTCTTCGTCCAACGTTGTTTGGAGGGCCTTAGCTCCTTCAGCATCGCCAAGGATCTCGGCATGAGCGCGGGCTCCGCCGTAGCCTGCGATCTCGTAATGCTCAACCCGCTGGGCAGCTGTGATAATACCAGCGTCGCGCACTTCGTCGTTTCCTTTTAGTTTTGCGATCTCGTCGCCTTCCTCGATCAGGCCTTCCATGCCATTGCACTTCGTTCCGTCAGTCGTCGCGTTATGCCTTTTTAAGATGCCCTCCAATCTTTCCACGTGTCCATTTGTTTCGGCGAGGTGAGCCTCGAGCGCCTGCGCCAAGTTTCGGCTGGTGGCGGCCTTGGCCATCTTCGGGAGCGCGTCCACCAATTGGGTCTCCGCGCTAAAGAGATCCTGCAGTTCGTGAAGGTAAAGGTCTTTTAATGTTTCAAGTTCCATACCTGTCTATCGCGGGTGCTCCTGTTCCCAGTTGGAACTGTTTTCCGTACGAGCTTGGGCCAAGGCATCCTAAGTGGCGGCGAAAGGCGTTTCCTTAGTATGGATAAGGAAGGCAAACAACACCCAAACATGGACGAGCAGAGAAAAAGCAGCACCGCCTCTGCGCCAATTGATGAGCTGAGTAAAAATGCCCGCGAGGAGAAAACAAAGAGACTCGCCGGCGAGGGCACGTCGCGGGAAAAAGATGCTGGGAGCGAATCGGGCGACAAGCCCCAACACAGCATGGACGTCAAAGGCGACAGGGGAAATGTGAACGATCCGAAGGAGTCGGTCGGCGGACCGAATGTGCCGGGAAA
>DAIOVO010000018.1:37904-44048 GCA_036758965.1 Chthoniobacterales bacterium | reverse complement strand
GAGTTTGCTTTCGGTTATTTAAATACCGAGCGCGGCGTTCATCGCCTGGTGCGCATCTCGCCCTTCGACGCCAACAAACGGCGCCACACTTCTTTCGCCAGTGTGGATGTGGTGGCGGAAATTGCGGAAAGCGCGCCGATTGAAATTAATCCGGCTGATTTGGAAATCGGGACTTACCGCAGCGGCGGCAAAGGCGGGCAGAACGTGAACAAGGTCGAAACCGCGGTGCGGATCGTGCACAAGCCGACCGGGCTGGTCGTCGCTTGTCAGGCAGAACGCAGCCAACTGCGCAACCGCGAGCTCGCGATCAAAATGTTAAAGGCGAAAATTTACGAATTGGAGCAGGACAAACAGCGGGCCGAACGCGACCGGCAGTACGGGGAAAAAGGCGATGTCGCCTGGGGCAGCCAGATTCGCTCCTATGTTTTCCAGCCCTACCAGATGGTGAAAGACCATCGGACCGGCGCCGAAACCAGCAACGTGCAGGCGGTGATGGATGGCGACCTCGACCTTTTTATCCAGGCCAGGTTGCGCGGGCAAACGGCCACCGACATAAATGACGGCGGACGCGATGCCTAACGAGAAATAAGCACACCCTGCAAGAAATGCCATACGTGATTCACGTATAGCATTGCCGCGCGGCCGCAGTTGACCGCACCCCGCGCGGCGGATTGGCGCGAGATGACGGCGCGACATTTCGGTTTTCATCGCACCGGCGCAGGTCATATTCTGCCATGGAAAGCTCGCACGGCGATGGCGTGCAGGAATTATTGAAAACCTACGCGGAGGACGGCGGTATTAATTACCTTGCCGCTGTCGCCACCTTGCCGTCGCGTTCCGCGATTGACCAGGCCTGCGCGGAATTGATGAGCGTGATGTTTCCCGGGTTTCGCGGCGAGCCGCTCTTTGATTCGAGCGATCTGCCGGAGATCACGCGCAGCCGGTTGCGCAACTTACAGGCGCGCCTCAAACCGGAGTTTTGCAAGAGCTTCGGCCAATTTCCGCCAACAGACGAAATTGACCGGCACGCGGAAAAAATTCTCGCCAATTTTATTTCCGCGTTGCCGGGGTTGCGAAAAATGCTCTGGACCGATATCGACGCCGCTTTCGAAGGCGATCCGGCGGCGAAAAGTTATGAGGAAATTATCCTCGCGTATCCGGCGCTGGAGGCGATTTCGATTCAACGGATGGCGCACGAGCTCTACCTGCAGGAGCTGCCGCTCATTCCACGCATCATGACGGAATGGGCGCACTCGCGCACCGGCATCGACATTCATCCCGGAGCAAAGATCGGCTCGCATTTCTTCATCGATCACGGCACCGGCGTGGTAATCGGCGAGACGTGCGAAATCGGGGCGCGGGTAAAATTATTTCACGGTGTCACTTTAGGAGCGCGTAGCCTGGCGAAAGACGAGCGGGGAAGAATCAAGAAGGGCGGCAAGCGTCATCCGACGGTGGAAGAGGACGTAACAATTTATCCGAACTCGACTGTGCTCGGCGGCGAAACGGTCATCGGCGCGCGCACCACCATCGGCGGCAACGTTTTTCTGGCGCAAAGCGTTCCGCCAGATTCGCTGGTTTTTTACGAGGAAACGCAATTGCAAATTGTGCCCAAGGCGAAGCGTGGCGCGAATGGACGGGGCGAGTTTCAGCGATGAGCGCGCGATTTGCCCTAAGTCATACTTTTGGTCATACTGCCGCATGAGTGCAGCAAAAGTGGCCATCTCCATCGACGAACAGCTGCTTCGCAGCCTTGATCGGCTGGTGAGGAGTCGCGCGTTTAAATCAAGGAGCGAAGCAATTCAAAAAGCGGTGCAGGAAAAATTGGGGCGCCTGGAAAAATCCCGGCTCGCCCGAGAGTGCGCCAAACTTTCCAAGACGGAAGAGCGCCGCTGGGCCGATCTCGGTTTGAGGGCGGATGCCAAAGAATGGCCAGAATACTAAGAGGCGATATTCGCTGGGCCGAACTCGATCCTACTCGTGGTTTAGAACAGGCAGGGCGCCGTCCGGTCATCGTTGTAAGCGAAAATGTTTTTAACCAGCACTCTGGAACTGTGATCGCTATGGCGCTGACCAGCCGCGCGCAGCGCGCCGGTTTCCCGCTTACCCTGGAAGTGAAATCGGCACGACTGCCCAGGCGCTGGTGGGTGAAAATTAGCCAGATTAGAGTTCTCTCAGAGCAAAGACTCGGCCCTAAGATTGGCACTCTCAGCAGCGAAGAACTCGGTCTCCTCCTTGAAGGGTTAAACGAAATTTTGGGAAACGCGTGATCTATCTCGATTACAACGCCACCACGCCGCTCGGTAAAGAGGCGCGCGCGGCGATGCAACCGCTGTTGGAAAAAACTTTCGGCAATCCTTCCAGCGTGCATTTCGCCGGCCGTGAGGCGCGCGCGGTGATAGATGACGCGCGCGATCGGCTGGCGAACCTTCTGGGGGCAAAAGCGCACGAATTAATTTTCACCGGGGGCGGAACGGAAGCGAACAATCTCGCCGTGCTCGGTCTCGCGCGCGCCCGCTCCGCGCACGGGAAACATTTGGTCAGCGCGCGGACGGAACATCACGCGGTGTTGAACGCGCTCGAGCATTTGGAAAAACGGGAAGGGTTTTCCGTTAGCTGGCTGGACGTGGCGGAGAACGGCCTGGTGGCTCCCGCGCAACTGGCCGATGCGATTAAGAACGAGACGACACTGGTGTCGTTGATGCTGGCGAACAACGAAACGGGCGTGATTCAGCCGTTGGCGGAGATCTCGGAAATTTGTCGCGCGCGCAGGGTCCTGCTGCACAGCGACATGGTGCAATCTTTCGGGAAACTGCCGCGCGACTACGTCTCGTTAGTCGATGCCGCCAGTTTTGCCGCTCACAAATTTTATGGACCGAAGGGAGCGGGGCTGCTGTTTTTGCGCAGCGGAATCGCGATTGAATCGATTCACTTCGGTGGCGCGCACGAAAACCGGCGGCGACCGGGAACGGAAAATGTGGCAGCAATCGCCGGGATGGCGGCGGCGGCGGAAGCGGTCGAGCGCGACCGCGAACTGGAGCAGGCGCGGCAGGGAAAATTGCGCGACCAGTTGTGGCAAAAGATTTCGTGCGCGCTTGATTCGGTTGTCTGCAACGGCGTGGGCGCGCCGCGGCTAGCGAACACGCTCAATCTCAGTTTTAACCTCGATTCGGAAACGATGCTGATGGCGCTCGATCTCCAGGGCGTGTGCGCTTCCAGCGGCTCCGCCTGTATGGTCGGAAGCGTTGTTCCTTCCCACGTCTTGTTAGGAATGAATCTGCCGCTGGCGCGCGCGCGCAACGCCGTCCGATTTTCCCTGGGCAAATTCAATACCGCCGATGAAATCGACCGTGCGGCGGCCATCGTGGTAAATATGGTGGAGCGAACCAATGCCAGACGCCGCCCGCAGACAACTTCCCTTTCGGCCTGACCAGCTCGAATTTAATTTCGCCGCCTGCCGCGCGGCCCTGCCGACTCCTAACGAGATGTGGAAACACGCCGCTGGCCTCCTGCGCCCGCTCGGCGCGTCGGAGTTGGCGACTCGCCTCCGGATTCAATGGAACAATCGAATGCGTACGGCAGTCGGACGCGCCGATTACGCGCACGACCTTATCTGGCTCAATCCGCTTTTGCAGAATTTTGGCGCGGAGGAAATCGACCGCACCCTGCGCCATGAGCTGGCGCATCTTCTGGCCCAATTCCGCGCCCGGCGACGGCGCATTTCGCCGCACGGAACAGAATGGCGCGCGGCTTGCCGCGATCTCGGCCTCGTCAACGAAGCGGCCTGTCATCAGCTTCCCATGCCGGCGCGACGAATCGAACGGCGGTATCTTTATCGCTGCCAAAGTTGCGCCGCGGAATTTCCGCGGGTCCGGCGCTTGCGTCGTCGCAGTGCCTGCGTCTCCTGCTGCCGGAAATTTGCGGATGGAAAATACGATCCTCGTTTCACTCTCCGGCTTGTAAAAACACGGCAGACGCGTAGGTTCGCCGGCCTTTTAGATTCCTCCCGCCGATGAATTCGCGCAACCTTGCCCTGGCGCTTTGTTTTACGTCCGTTCTTTCTGCGCCCGCCTATGTGCGCGAGGTCGATAACAGCAATGGCAATGTGCCGGTTGCATGGGTGATTAATCGCACCGTAGTCATGCAGCTTTCCCTCGGCGGCACTCGCACTCTGCGCGACGGTTTCACCTCCTTTAACGATTCGGCTGCCGATGCACTCGCCACCTGGAACGCGCATCTCGCGCATCTGCGGTTTTCCTGGGTCAAAAATTCACCGGTCCCAGCAATGGAAGGAGACGATGAAATGTCGGCCCAATTTAGCAGTACCGTCTTCGGCCAAAGCTTCGGCAAAAATACTCTGGCAGTGACCGCCTTGAGCTACCGCAACGGCAATGTCGAAGAAACCGATACCAACTTTAACACCGCCATCTCGTGGGATTCCTATCGCGGGCCGCTCACCCCGCCAATTTACGATTTCCGCCGGGTCGCAATGCATGAGTTTGGCCACACTCTTGGGTTGGACCATCCTGATCAGGCGAAACCGAAGCAGAACGTCGTCGCCATTATGAATTCGATCGTGAGCAATCTCGACACCCTAGCGCAGGACGATATCAACGGCGTGGCGGCGATCTACGGCGCAGGACCGAATTACTCCAGCACCGGCAGCGGCGCGATCCTGGAAAACCTTTCCACCCGCGGTTTCGCCTACACCGGCGACGACGTGCTGATCGGCGGGTTCATTATTCAAGGCTCGCAACCGGCAAAATTGATTCTGCGAGGGCTGGCTTATTCTATAACCAGCGACGGCCTGACGGGCGCGCTCAGCGATCCGGTGATTGAATTGCACGACCAAAGCGGGAACATCATCGCGACCAGCGACGATTGGTTTACCGAGAGCAACGCGGTCGCCATTGCGAGCTATCATCTCGATCCGTCTAACAGCGTCGAGTCGGCGTTGCTGGTGACGCTCAATGCCGGCGCCTATAGCCTGGTTCTGCGTTCCTACTCCGATTCCTCGCAACCGGCTACCAGCGGCATTGCCTTGTTCGAGCTTTTCGATTTGCAGGGGAACGTGGCCAGCCGGCCGGGCAACGTTTCAACGCGCGGAACCGTAAGAGGGGGCGACTACATTTTGATTGGCGGTTTCATTATCGGGCCGGGCGCGGCCAAGCCACTGGTGCTGCGCGCGCTTGGGCCCAGTCTGGCCCAATCCGGCGTCACCGCGTTTTTGCCGGACCCTTATCTAGAGTTGCGCGATAGTAACGGGAACCTGATCGAAGCGGATGACGATTGGCAGCAAAGCCCGGACGCCTCGAAGGTTTCGGGGGCTCGCCTGGCTCCGAGCGATCCAAAGGAAGCCGCCATTGCGCCAACCTTAGCTTCCGGCGCCTATTCCGTTTTGGTGAGTGGTGCTGGCGGTTCCAGCGGAACCGGCCTGGTGGAAATTTTCGACATCTCTCCTTCACCCTAAGACTCGTTAGCTGGTCGAGGCGAGGACGGGTTTGGAACCCGACGTGACCATTGAAATCCATCCTCCTTTTGTTCGTCCACCTTATAACGGCGGTCGTCCTCCAGCGATTCGGCGGGTAGCCCCGCCTAATTGTTGATGCCAAATTCTAGAAATTCTGGTTTTGGCACGTTTTTAGCAGCATTCCAAGCCATGCCCAAGGTTTTTGGTAATACCGGATACCACGCCCGCCGCCGCTCCATCCGTACTTTCAAGCGCATGTTGCTCCTCGCCATTCCCGTCGCTGCCCTGGCCGGTTTTGTCCAGGGCGTCGCTCTTTCCACCCTCGTTTCTAACCACGGCCAGCTCACTGGCCTGGCAGCATTGGTCGTCGGCGTCGCGCTATTTTTGTGGTGGCTGTTTAATGCCGCCGCCAGGCAGATCAGCGCCTTTGAACGTGAAAATCAGGGCGCGCGCAAAAACGCCCGCGCCGAATGGAAAGTGGAAACCGAATTACAACGGCTCTCGGACAAATTTATCGTCTTTCACGAGGTCAACACTCCGCGCGGAAATTTCGATCACCTCGTCATTGGGCCGACCGGATTTTTCGCCATCGAAACCCAAAACTGGCACGGACAGGTGGCCGCCAACGAAGCGGGTGAGCTTACCCGCAACGCGGAAGAGCTGGAGGAAGCAAC
>DAIOVO010000018.1:28352-37889 GCA_036758965.1 Chthoniobacterales bacterium | reverse complement strand
AATTCACACGCCGGGTCGTGGCGCTGCACCAGCAAATCAGCGTGCGCCTGGAGCGCGATGATTTCTTCATTCGTGGCGTGATGGTTTTTCCCTGCGCCCACGTCGATATCGCCTACGGCACCACCCAAAAAGTGCATTGCATGCACGTGGAAAATTTGCGCGATTACCTTCTGCGCCCGCATTATTCCCGCAAGCTCAACCCGCGCGACATCGATGGTTTGGTCCGCTCGCTCAAATCAATCGCCGGTTTGGAGAGGCCGCCTGCCCCCTCCGCCGCGGGGCT
Source organism: Chthoniobacterales bacterium (assembly GCA_036758965.1). GTDB lineage: Bacteria > Verrucomicrobiota > Verrucomicrobiia > Chthoniobacterales > UBA10450 > AV69. The sequence goes on along the minus strand of DAIOVO010000018.1, from coordinate 37,606 downwards.
TCGTCCGGTCCTCACTTAGGCCTTGTTAGCTCTCTGCTGCAAAATTAATTCCGCCAGCGCCAGGTCCGCCGCGTAAGTGATTTTGAAGTTCTGCTCCTCCGTCGGCACAATCGCCACTTCCGCTCCAAAATTCTGAACCGCGGAAACTTCGTCCGTAATCGCGAGCGCTTCCCGCTCCACCCGCGCGCAGGCTTCCCGTAAAAGTTGCCGCGCAAAAATTTGCGGCGTCTGCATCGCGAAAACATTCTCGCGCTCGATCGATCCGGCCACCCGCAATTTTTCATCACCGATCTTGAGCGTGTCGGTCACCGGCGCGGCCAGCACCGCCGCCTGGTGCTTCTGCGCGGCGAGAAAGACGCGCTCGATTTCTCGCGGAGTGATCAAGGGCCGGGCGGCATCGTGCACCGCCACGAAATCGGCTGCCGTCGAGATGGCGCACAGACCTTTCTGCACCGAATCCTGCCGCCGGTCCCCGCCCCGAATGACCGCGCGAAGTTTGGTCAGTTTCGCCGCCGCCAGCAGATTGCGCATCGTCACATCGTCTCGCGCCACCACCACGATTTCCGAAACAGCCGGCGCACACTCGAAAGCTTCTAACGAGAATAAGACGACCGGCTTCCCGGCGATCCGGGCAAACATTTTGTCGCATCCGGCGCGCGTGCTGGCGCCGGCGGCCACAATGACGGCAGCGAGGCTCAACCTCTCAACTCCTCAACCGCTCAACTGCTTTTGCACTTCCGCGCTCAAAGATTTTCCGTCCGCGCGACCTGCCACCTTCGGCCCCAGCGCTTTCATGACCGCGCCCATTTGTGCGCGTGAGCTGGCACCCACTTCCGCGATCGTGTCCGCAACAATTTTTTGCAGTTCTTCCGCGCTCATTGCCAGCGGAAGATATTGATTCAGCAGCGTTATCTCTTCTTTCTCTTTCTGCGCCAATTCCGAACGCCCGCCTTTTTCGAAACTTTCGATCGAATCCTGGCGTTGCTTGACCTGCTTGCGAACGATCGCGATTGCGTCCGCGTCATCGAGCTCGCCGTTCGCTCCCACCTTTTCGATCGCGGCGTTTTTGAGTGCGGTTTTGAGCAACCGCAGAACGCTTAGCCGATTCGCATCCTGCGCTCGCATCGCGATTTTCAAATCCTCATCAATTTTCTGCTGCAGGGACATGGGGCGAGGCTATCTCCGCGCCGAGCATAAGCAACTGGGTTCTACGTAACTCAGGCATCCTGCCTGATCCGTCAGGCGGGCATCCTTGCCTGCCTTTTCGCTGCGCAGGCTGGAAGCCCGCGCGACTCGTCAGGCAGGGATGCCTGAGTTACGGGAGGTGAGCCGGCTGACGCAAGCGCGCGCGGAGGCGGCATCACTCACCGACACCACGTCCACCCCTTTGCGCGTTCGTTCCAGCAAACCCGCCAACACATTGCCCGGGCCGATCTCGATAAAAAAATCGCAGCCGCGCGCCAGCATTCCTTCCATGCAATCGACCCAGCGCACCGTACCGGTGACCTGGTCCTGCAACGTGCGGCGAATTTCTGGCAAAGTTTCCACTGCCGCACCGGTGACGTTGCTGAAAACGGAAAAACGCGGCGGCTTCATCGACACTTCCAACAAGGCGCCGCCTAACGATTCGTAAGCAGATTCCATTAAACGCGAATGATAGGCACCCGCTACCTTCAGCATCGTCGCCCGCCGGATGCCAAATTCTTTCGCCAGCCCAAGCGCCATTTCCATTTTCGCGCGCTCGCCCGAAAGCACGATCTGGCCCGGCGAATTAATGTTCGCGATATCAACGTCCACCGCGGCCGCGAGTGCGCGCGCGGAAGTTTCATCGGCACCGATCATCGCCGCCATCGCACCGTCGGTCGCGGCACAGGCTTCCTCCATCAGTTGACCGCGGCGTTGCACCAGCTTCAGCCCATTTTCAAAGTCGAACGTGCCGGCCGCGGCGTGCGCTGTCAGTTCGCCCAGCGATAAACCGGCCGCGGCTCCCACCGGGAAACCGCCCACCAACTCCCTCACCACCGCCAGCGCCGCCAGCGCGTGCACGAAAAGCGCCGGCTGACAGTTCGATGTCTTCGTCAGCTCCTCGATCGGGCCGCCCCAGGCAATGGTCGTTAGCCTGCGTCCCAGAATTTCATCGGCGCGCTGGAACAAATTCGCCGCCACTGGAAATTCGTCCGCCAGATTCTTTCCCATCCCCACCGCCTGTGCGCCCTGGCCGGCGAAGAGAAGCCCGATTTTTTTCGCCACTCCGTTCTGCTATCGCGCCGCGGAGAGCGAAGCGAGCACAATCAGCGCAATTGGGAACGAGAGGTCGAAGGGGCGGTCATCCGAATTTCCTATCTCGTGCTCCTGCTCGGATTACTAAAAACGTCGATCACGAGCAGAGGAACGAGTAAGCCCCTCGTCACCTCTCATCTCTCACTAATCACCTATCACTCTTCTTCACCGGCGCGCGACAAATCACCTTCGTCCCCTCCCCTTTTTTTGATTCGATCTTCATTGTCCCGCCACACGCCCTCGCCCGGTATTGCATCAAATGAACGCCCATCCCTTTGCTCCGTTTCTTCTTCGTCGGCATCGCCCGGCCATTATCCTTGATCGAGAGCACCGCCTCGTCCCTTTCCCGCGCCAGGCAAATCGCGATTTCGCTCGCCCTGGCGTGCTTGATCACATTCGTCAGCGCTTCCTGCGCGATGCGATAGAGGTTTATCGCAATATTCTCCTCCAGCTGCATCGAACGCGGGGCGTCGCAGTGGCAGGTCAATTTCTTACCGGCATTCGTTCGTAAAGAAAGATCGCGCAGCGCCGATGGCAACCCACCCTTGCTAAACTCGAACGCGATCAATCCCCGCGCCAGATCTCGCGCCAGTTCCGCGTTCTCGTTCACCGTCTCGGCCGCTTCCTCCAGCGCTTCGCTTGCTTCCCGGTCCTCGCGTCTGAATTTTTTCGCGCGTGATTTAAGCAGAAATGCCGTCGCCGTCAGTTCCTGGCAAAGACTATCGTGTAAATCCTGGCTGATCCGCGCCCGTTCCCGCTCGGTAACCTCCAAAATCTCGCTTTCGAGCGAACGCCGCCGTTCCATTTCGTCTTCCAGCGTATCGTTCATCGCCTGCAACTCCCTCGTCCGCTCCTCGACCCGCTGCTCCAGCTCATCGCGGCTGCGCCGCAGCTCTTCTTCCGCCTGGCGCTGTTCGGTGGCATCGCGGACGACCTTGGCGAAGCCGCGCAGCTCGCCGTTCTCGTCGTCCAGGCGGTGCATGACTCCATCCACCCAGATGCGCGATCCGTCCTTACGCAAATGCCAGCGGGTGTCCGGCGCGGTTCCATCGCGCAGCGCGATTGCCATCTCTTTCCCCTCGCGTTCAACGGCGCGGTCTTCCGGCGTAAACACCAGCTCGCCCGACTTCCCCATCACTTCATCCGCCGTCCAGCCGAAGACCCGCTCGGCCCCTTTGTTCCAATAAAAAACATGATTGCCCGGGTCCAAAAGAAACATCGCATAATCCGACGCGCCTTCGATTAGCAGCCGCAGCTTCTCCTCGCTTTCGCGCACTGTCGCCTTCAATCTCTCTTGCGTAGAGAGATCATAGAAATAGCAAACCACGCCGAACGTCGCCTCGGGCAGAGCGACGCGGTGCAACTGCCAGTCGTAGGATTGAATTTCGTCAATGTTCGCGCGCTGCTCGACGATCGTCGGCGAGAGAAATGACTCGCCGGTCTCAAGCGTATGTTGAAAGCGACCGATCGCTTCGGTGGCGAACGGCTCGGGCCAAAGGATGCGCAGAATTTCTGCAAAATCGCGTCCCAGGAGAGGCTCTATCCCGCGAAAGACTTCTCGCGAACCGGCGTTGATCGCGGCTAAACGGAACTGCGCATCGACGAGATAAACACCGAAAGGCGCATTCTCCACTAACGCAGAGAATATTTTTTCGCTCTGCCGCAACGTCCTCTCAGCGCGAGATCCGGCCGCCTTCGCGCCGTTAGCGCCATCATCAGGTTTGCGGTCGATTTTCTTCTTCATTGCGGAGCGAGCATGGCAAAAATACCACACACATTACGTTTCCCACGCTCCATTCGGGCCTCTCAGCTAACTCGCAATTTTTTAGTAGTTCAGCTGGATCGCGAAAAGTTTGCAGCGCGCGGGCTCGCCAAGGCCCGAGGACGCGGCGAGCGGTCTATCAGACAAAGAAAACGCTCCGCGCCTTGCGACGCGGAGCGTTGAAGCTAACAATCTTTGAGCTAGACCCTGGCAGTATCAGTTGTCGGCGCCTTTGACATCGTCGAAGTGCTGATATCTTCCGCGCCAGCGTTTTTGAAGATCTCCTGGGCACGATCTTTCTGTTCGCCATCGTCGGTGTGAACCGCGATAAGATAGTTGCCGTTCTTCAACTTGTCTTCGTAGCGCTTGGCTTCGACCTCCGGAATTCCCAGACCGATCAAGCCGCCGACAAGGCCGCCGGTGGCGCCGCCGAGAGCTGCCCCGCTGAGGGCCGCCATAATCGGACCTGCGGCAATGAATGGGCCAATACCCGGAATGGCCAGCGCGCCGATCCCGGCAAGAAGACCAAGGACGCCGCCGGTAACGCCGCCGGTGACGCCACCGGTGGTTGCTCCCTCAGGGGCCTTGGTGGCTTTAACGTGACCGATGTCATGTTTGCCTTCGTTGTCTGGCAACAGGACGGAAATTTCTGACGCCGGGAAACCGGCATTTTGCAGGCCTTCGACGATGTTTTCCGCTTGTGAATGAGTTTTAACGATACCGAAGAGTGATGTTTTTGACATAATAGTTTCCCTTATTCTTTTTGTTTCTAATGGTTACTTCGAAGCTTTTACTTCGAGTTGGTTATCGATTTTGGCATTGCCGGCCGATGATTGGGCCAGCTCAGCAATTTTTGCTTTCTCTGCGTCGCTCTTTACCGGACCGCGGAGAGTGACCACTCCGCTTGCGGTGATGATTTTGACGTTCTTCGCCATGCTCGAAAGTGAATGGTCTTTGACAATGGCGCGACGGATGGCCGCAGTCACCTTCACATCGTCCGAGCTATTGGACTGGTCGCCCGACGTTTTCGTCTCGCCGGAACGGTCTCGCTCGTTTTTACCGGTATTATCCGCTTCCGGTTTGCCCTGACAGAAACCGGAAATGGCGAAGGCCGAAAAGCAAAGCAAAGATAGAGTGATAGTTTTCATATGATTTTTGATATTTTTGACAAAGCCGGCTGTACTCCGGCCACTGTGAAAACGCCGCTCCTGCCTTTCGCAGCCCTAAATATTATTGTTTTCACGAATTAAATCCCCTCGGGCCGGCACCAGCGGTTCGCATTCTTAACGGTGCGCTGAGCGCAGGGACCGCCGAGGCAGCTCGACGATCCCCGTAAAACAGAAGTGGATTGGGCCTGACTCTTTCCGCCGACCTTAAGCCATCGCTTCGACGTTGATCGTCGATTTGGCGAGGGAGGTCAGCTTTTCGTCGGTTGCTTTTTCCTCTTCCAGTGTTTGCTGCAGAAGTTTAGCACCTTTGGTGTCCCCCAGAGCTTCGGCGTAGGTGCGTGCGCATCCGTAACCAGCTATCTCGTAATGCTCAACCCTTTGAGCGGCGGCAATTAGCCCAGCATCTTTCACGTCGTCGTCCGCATCTTCCTTGATCATTTCGTCGCCTTCAGCAATTACACCTTCCATGCCTTTGCACTTGGGTCCTCGGGTCGTTTCATCGTGGCTTTCCAGAATCTGCTCGAGTCGCTGGGCATGCTTCTTCGTTTGCTCAAGGTGTTCCTCGAATCCCGCCACCAGCTCCTCGTGGGTTGCGGCCTTGGCCATCTTCGGCAGCGCCTTAATGATCTGATTCTCCGCGCTGTAAAGGTCCTTCAGCTCGTGAATGTATAAATCCTTCAATGTTTCTAGTTCCATACCGAAGAAACGCGCGCGGTAGCACATTAAGTTCTAAATTCTTTCGCTATTCGCACAATTAAGACTTTGGCGGTATCGCATCAGGCGCGCGCGGCAGGGTCGGTTCACCTGAACCGACTGGCGGGAAGGTGGGGCATTTGGCAGAAATTCGCGAACGCGCAAAATGGCGGCGCAGCTTCTCATCGGGAAATAATTAATCGCGATCTTCGCCTGGCTCGATAGTTTCCGGAGTGAAGTAAGTTCACATGATGCGACACTTCTTCCTTCTTTTTGGCGCAGCGACTCTCTTCAGCAGTTGCGCCAGCCTCAAGGTATCCGATTTCGAGAGTAGCCGTCCCATCTTCGAGCCGACGGCATTTTTTTCCGGACGCACGAGTTCCTTCGGGGTAATGGAAAATCGCGGTGGCGCGCCGACGCGCAGGGTCACGACCGCGACCCATGGTCACTGGGTCGGCGAGACTTTGTATATCGAGCAGGACCTCACCTTCGGCGCGGGCGGGAAGCGGCAGCATCGTTCGTGGCGGATTCGGAAGCTCGACCCGCATCGATACGAGGCCACCGCGAATGATATCGTGGGCGTCGCGCGCGGCGAGGCGCGAGGAAATGCGTTTCATTGGAGGTTCACGCTCGCGCTTTTGCCGGGCAATCCGCTCGGCAACGTCAGCATGACGCAGTGGATGTATCTTCAACCGGACGGGCAAACAATGATCAATCATTCCACCATCAGAAAGTTCGGCGTGCTTGTGGCGCAAGTCACTGAGGAGTTCCGGCGGCAAGACGGCGCGACTTCGAGGTAGTGGCCGCGCTGTTACTTCCCCTCTCGACGAATGCTCGATGGAAGCGAACAGAATCGCCCTGGCAAATTCAAGACCACATCGGTTCGCACGAGCGATAACAAGGTACGGCCACACGGGCCTTTTTTAAAACATTATGCTTCGCTGGATCTTTCGCCTCATTGCCATCACTGTCGCTTCCAAGCTCGCAGCTCGATATTTCGACGCTCGACGCGCGCGGATTAGGGAAGTTTAGTACTTCACTTGCGACAATCGCGGGATTGTGGCGGCGGCGTTTCGAGAATCCGCCGTATGATGCATTTTTTCCGCGGGACGGCGGGTGCGGTGTTCTTGCTGACTTGTCTCGGCGAAGGATCGTTGCTGGCGGCCAAAGTCAGTAACACAGATGCCGCTCGGCAGACGTTGTTTTTCCAGAGCGCGGGAAGGAAGATTCGAGTCGATTTCTATCTGCCGGCGACGCCCTCGGGACGGAGTATCGTCGTCCTGCATGGCGCTGGCGGTATGCTTTTCGACGGACCGCGGATGAAGCGGGTGGCACGGACGCTCGCAGCCGATGGTAACACGGTTTATCTACTGCATTACTTCGATCGGACAGGCACGATCGCAGCGCGCGACCCGGAGATGCAGGCGCGTTTCGACGATTGGCTGCAAACGGTGCGCAACGGTATCGAGTGGTTGCACATCCGAGAAGGCCACGGCGCGCGACCGATTGGGATTTACGGCTATTCGCTCGGCGGATTTCTGGCGATCGCGGCCGCCTCAAATAATCCACTCATCGGCGCAGTCACGGAACAAGCGGGCGGGATTTGGAACATACAGGAGAAGCGGATCGGCAAAATGCCGCCGGTGCTGATGGTGCACGGACTGAAGGACGAGCGGGTACCCTTCGAGAAATACGCGAACTCGCTCTTGCGTGTATTGCGCGAACGCGGCGGCCACATAGAAACGGATTTCGTGCCCGGCCAGGGACACGTCTTTACCGAAACAGCGATGAAAGCCGTGCACCCAAAGGTAGCTGCCTTCTTCGCCCGCGAAATCATTGCGAACGGTACCGCACCCAGCGCCCGGAGCGACTTTCCAGCTCGACTCCGGAACGCGGACGTAACGAAACCTCTTTTTTCTTCAAACGCGCGCGACCCAAATCGCTTATAAGCGTCGAACAAAGCGCCGTTTTCGACAATAGTTAGCTTCATGATTTCCACTGCTCCAGCGAATATCGCTTCCAAGTGATCCATAGCGCGCACAGGCGGCATGAGCCGGAAGCCGCGGTCGCAGTTAGTTAAGACCTTAGAAGTTGAGGTGCGGATACTTCGCTCCGGAGCGATCCAACACGTTGTGATTAGCGCGTCGCCTTAATTCGCACCGTCGGCTTTTTGCCCTGCTGAATCTCCTTGAGCTTGATGCAGACCACCGTAAGCCAGGTAACGTCGAAGGCGTTGCCAGCCGGTTCGCCTTCCTGAGTTTGCTCGCTCATGTCGGTGTAAGCGCCATCGATTCCCGCCGCCCAAATTTCCTCCCCGGCCTGCTTCAAGGCCAGCACCACATCGGCGCCATCCATCCCGCGAGCGGTCTCGGCAAACAGCTCCCAAAGTTTTTCGCGAAACGGCGTCACTCCATCGCGCTTCTTTCTCTTAATCCTTTGGTCGTTAGAGCTTTTCATCCGGAAAAAATAGAGCCGAATTTTTTGCTTCTTTCAAACTTAAACGCGAACAACCTTCTGCCAGCGCAAGAAAAATGTGTGCCCACAAAAAAATCTTCACGCGGACGCGGAAAAGCCCACCCTAAGCGCCAGGCGCGCAGCACATCATTGGCGTCGCCAATTCCTGCGAGAGGACGAGGTTGAGGGATTCTCGACGGAATTTAATGCGCGCAGCCGCGCATGATCATTACCAAAATGATCGTGCCGATGATTGAGACGATAAGAGAGCCAAGGCAGCCAGCCCGATTTGAAAAGAAGGCGAACATATCAGGCAGGCGTATGCGCTTTGGCGAATTTTTCGCGATCCCAGTTGCGATGCTGCGCGATGGCTTTGATGAACTTGGAGGCGACTTTTTTGGCGTCGCCCTTTTCATCGAGAATTAGCGCGGGATCATTTTGTTTTTCATCGGCTGGAACCTGCGTCGCGCGAATCAGCTCCACACCTTCACCAGTGGCGGCGATGGCTTTGCAATGCTTGTACATCTCGTTGACGAACTGGACCGTCTTCGCGTTCGTCAGCAATGACTTCACGCTCGCCGCGCCGCCGGGAATGTAAACGGCGTCGAAGAGCACGGAAGCCGCGTTGAGTAAACTGTGCTCAACGCAAACCTGCCCGCCCTTCCCACCTTTGATGGAACCTCCATGGGGCGCTACTACGTTCACTATCGCACCTTCGCCGGTCAGCGCTTTTTTCATGGCGTTGAGTGAGCCTTCGTCCACGCCTTCCGCTGCCAGGACCGCGATCTTGCGAGTCTTGATCGCGTTCTTGACTGTGTTCGCCATGCTCAGCGCGGGCGAAACGAAATCCGATTTCTTGGCCGGCTTGGTCTCCGTCTCGCGGTCGGCATCAGCGC
>DAIOVO010000018.1:20317-28342 GCA_036758965.1 Chthoniobacterales bacterium | reverse complement strand
TTTTTGCCCAGGCCAGTCGCGATCTTGTTAGCCATCCCACGATCGATTTTCGAAAGCAGGAACAGCATGCGATCGACAATCGGCGCCCGTTGCACCATGCCGAGCTCGAAAGTAAGCGCATCGATGATGTGATTTTGCTCATACTCGCTCTGGCTCCGGAAGAAGAGCGAGGCCTGGCTGAAGTGATCGAAAAATTTCTCGCCTTTGGCCCGCACTTTCGCGCCCTGCATCTTCTCCGCGTACGTGACAAACCCGCCCAAATCGGCACGCGCCTGCATCGGGCAACCGCTGCCGACGCTATTGGGATGGTAGCTCGCGTCGCCCGGATAGATGTCCTGCTGCATGTGACCATCGCGTTGGTTATTGTGCACCGGGCACGTTGGACGATTGATCGGGATTTGGGCGAAGTTCGGCCCGCCGAGCCGCGTCAACTGCGTGTCGGTGTAGGAAAACAGCCTCCCGGCCAGCAGCGGATCGTCAGTAAAATCGATCCCCGGCACTATGTGTCCCGGGTGAAACGCCACCTGTTCTGTTTCGGCAAAGAAGTTATCGGGATTGCGATTGAGCGTCAGCTTCCCGATCTTCCGCACCGGCACCATCTCCTCGGGGATGATCTTGGTCGGGTCGAGCAAATCGAAATCGAATTTGTGCTCGTCCTTTTCCTCCACCACTTGCACACCAAACTCCCATTCCGCCACCCCACCTTGCGCGATCGTGTCCCACAAGTCGCGCCGGTGAAAATCCGGGTCGCAGCCATTGATCTTTTGCGCTTCATCCCAGCAAACCGAATGCATCCCGAGCAGCGGCTTCCAATGAAACTTCACGAAACGCGCCTTCCCCGCTTTATTGATCAGGCGAAAAGTGTGAATGCCAAAGCCTTCGATCATCCGATAACTGCGCGGGATAGCGCGGTCCGACATCACCCACATCAGCATGTGCAGCGTCTCGGGCGAGAGGGAAATGAAATCGTAAAAAGTGTCGTGGGCCGAGGCCGCCTGTGGGATTTCGTTGTTCGGTTCCGGTTTCACCGCATGAATGAAATCGGGGAACTTGATCGCGTCCTGGATGAAGAAGACCGGAATATTATTGCCAACCAGATCGAAGATGCCTTCCTCAGTGTAAAACTTAACGGCGAAGCCGCGCACGTCTCGTGCGAGATCGGCCGAGCCGCGCGAGCCGGCGACGGTGGAGAAACGGAGAAAGACCGGAGTCTTTCGCGAGGGATCGGTCAGGAAACCAGCCATGGTTAGGTCTCCATTCCCTTTGTAACACTGGAAAAATCCGTGGGCGGCTGCGCCACGCGCATGCACCACTCGCTCCGGGATTCGCTCGTGATCGAAGTGCGTGATCTTCTCGCGTAAATGAAAATCCTCCAGGAGGGAAGGGCCGCGCTCGCCGGCCTTAAGCGTGTTAGTGTCGTCGTTGATGACAAGGCCCTGATTGGTGGTAAGTCGTGTCCCCTTAGGATCGATCGTCATCTGACCGAGAGCTTCTGTCTTGGCATCGAGTTTGGAGTGATCCTTCTTCTGCGATTTTTTCTTTTTCATAAGGTATCTCGGCTGCGGAGCTACTTTTTATATTGCGCGTCCACACGAATGTCGCAAGCGATAGCAGCGGTGGCCGTCTCTAGAGGGACGATTCGGCCGGCCTCAGGGGACAAAATCGGGTCGAGACAAATCGGCTCGACCGACTCATCCGCAATGTGCTCCCGCAGCACCTGCAAATTGTCGCCGTAGTTTGTGGGCACACATTTTTCTTTCGTTGGCAGAAGTAAAGGCAGGTTATGCAACCGAGGCGACTAGAAGCGCGGTCGCACGGCTAAGAAATGAGCTCCCAATTCCGTCCGCGTTGAATAAAATGGCTCCCGACGTTTCGAAAACCACGGCCCTGGCGCTGGCAGGCCGAAGCTGCGCACAGCGTCAACCAGCCGGAGCTTCGGCCAATCGCCAGCCACGACGGCGAACTTTTCGATTGTCCTGTTTGCGGCCAAAAAAAATTCAGCGGCGACGACCAGCGGGCGATGCGCGAACATCACTTCCATATGCGCAATCCCTTCTTTTTTCGTCTCCGGGCCAGCGGCGGAGTGCTAGACGATCTTGCATCGTAGCGCCGCGTCTTCGTCGAGCGAACAAATCGCGCACAGCCGGTGATAACCGTCGGCGACAATCGTCCGGGCGCTGTTGGGGTGGCGAACCAGGAGAAGCGGGGAAATCTTTTTCCCAGCCAGAATTTTCTCTCGCTGTTCCTTCACGATCGACTCGCCCGCTGCAAGCAGCGGCAGCCGGGCGGCCCGCAGCACGTCCCTGCCGTCGTATTCCGAACTTCCCGCTGATTTCAGCTTCTTTATCAGCTGGCCGGCGGTCTTCTCATCAAAGAGAAGCGAGAGATAAGTCTCGGCCTCCGTGTACTCTTCCTTCCCCGGTTCTTTCATCCATTTCACTTGGGCTTTCATCGTTGCGAGCTTAGCACGCGCAGAGGTTACTTGGGAGTCGGGCAGCGGACATTCGCCGTTTCTCGCCCGGCTTACCCACCTCGGTTTCGCTAGTCTCGATTCGCACGCCATGCTCGTCTGGAGTCACGCCTCGGCCAGCGTTCGTGGCGTAAACTTGTGTCAACTCCGCACCGAAGAGAAGAGATGTCCCGAGAAAAGAATGATGCTGCGCCGCCGATGTCGCCATGATGCTGTATCTTCGTTTCGCGGCGCATGTTTAGACTGGGCAGGCATTACGACTAATCCAGCGAATGGCGCCATCATCTGAACTAGCTGACGTTACTCATCCACGTAGTTTGACTGGAATGGCGGGCAAACAACAAATAGTCGAAGTCGAAGGACGGGAACTAACACGGCTCCTCTGGCCCTCGCAGCGCACCCGCGCTGTTGCGAAAGTGCCCCAGCAGGCTGATTGAGAAGGCCTTTTGGAGGTCGGAGCTTAATCGGTAACCTGCAAAAAGTGCCAATGGTGAGGACCGATCACAGTGACCCAGGTTTCAGCGCCGATGAACGAGGACAAGGCTAATTTCGAACAACCCAGTTCAGCTCATCCAAGCTTTGCGGAAGCATTTCGTTTTTGGGTGAAGCTGGGCCTCATTAGTTTTGGCGGACCGGCCGGCCAGATCGCGATCATGCAGACAGAGCTGGTCGAGCGCAAAAAGTGGATCAGCCAATCACGCTTTCTGCACGCGTTAAACTACTGCATGCTTCTACCTGGTCCGGAAGCGCAGCAACTTGCCATCTACATCGGCTGGCTCTTGCACAAGACTTGGGGCGGCATCGTCGCCGGTGCCTTCTTTGTCATTCCGTCGATTTTTGTCCTCTGGGGACTTAGCTTCGTTTATGCAGCCTATGGGAACATCCCTTGGATCGCGGCTGTCTTCTACGGATTGAAACCGGCGGTGACCGCGATCGTGCTCGCGGCGGTCATTCGCATCGGACGAAAAGCACTGCGCAACGAAGTAATGTGGAGCATTGCCGCGCTGGCTTTCCTCGGGATTTATTTCTTTCAGGTTCCGTTCCCATTGATTGTGCTCAGCGCCGGAATCATCGGGTTGATCGGCGGTCGTTACTGGCCCGCGAAGTTCATCAGCGCCAGCGGTCATGGAAAGAAGCGCGAGGAAGCGTCGGTTTTGGATGACGAACAGGAGTCCGCCGAACACATGCTGCCTGGTTGGTCGAGGGCACTGAAAGTGATAGCCGTGTGCCTTGTACTGTGGCTTACACCCACTATCGCGGCCGGGCTGGCTAAAGGCTGGAGCAGTACGCTGTTCAAGGAGGGGGTGTTTTTCAGCAAAGCCGCGGTAGTTACTTTCGGGGGTGCCTATGCTGTCCTCCCTTATGTCGCGCAGGAAGCAATGAATCATTATGGTTGGCTGAGGCCCGGTCAGATGCTGGACGGACTAGGTCTCGCCGAAACCACGCCGGGCCCGCTCATCATGGTCGTGCAATTCGTCGGCTTCGTCGGCGCGTGGCAAAATCCGGAAGGCTTGCCTCCTGTGCTCGCCGCAACTTTGGGCGCCCTTATCACCACCTGGGCGACCTTTACGCCATGTTTCCTGTGGATTTTTCTCGGCGGACCACACATTGAACAACTGCGCGGCAACAAGAAACTAACCAGTGCTCTCTCTACCATCACTGCTGCCATCGTGGGGGTGATCCTCAATCTCGCCGTCTGGTTCGCGCTTCATGTTTTCTTTCCGCACCCTGGAAAGGTCGATTGGTTCGCCTTCATCCTTAGCGCTGTCGCCCTCGTCGGCATGTTGCGCTGGAGGTGGAGCGTCATCGCCGTGGTGGCCGGCGCAGGTACGCTGGGGCTACTTTACCGAATGATTTTGGGCTAAGTGCCAACCTTTCGCTCGGAGGGCGCATCTCAGAGCGCGGCTCGCGCACGGGATGCGCGGCACGTTGAGTGTCGCTGAGAAGCCGCTCGATCGTGAGCAACTGACGCGCGCAAATTTCGTTTCGTTGGGACTATCTTTAGCCTGCGGAAGCAGCGACAAACTGTCAATAGCAAGCTCTGCCCCGTTTTCTTTTCCACTGCTGGAGCTGGCAACTCTTTCGTCTTGACGATCCCGTAACCCGACTGACAATCCTATCTAGTTCTTTGTTTCGCTTAATGGGTTGGCGAGTTGCCGATCCAACGGGGGAACCAAACGCCTGTTTTGCAAAATACGAAGCAGGTTTGGGGCGAACGATGCGCGGCATCGAGAGCATTTAATGGCTCTAGCCCGACAGCTAACCTCGTCAGCATCATTAAAGGGGCAAAGGCGTTCCTTTCAGGGTCCGCTCTTGCTGAGTGGCCCGTTTCGCCGCGCGGAATCGGGCAATGGACTACCAAGGTTACAAATTATGTTCGGGGAATATCGAGCTGATCAATCAACAATCGGTGGCCGAGCGAGTCAGACGGTCCGACAAGAGGTCACGATTGTTAATGGAGCTGGGGTTGCACGCGCGGCCTGCGGCGGAATTTGTCTTGGCAGCAAAAACCTTCCGCTCGCAGATCTGGCTCGTTAAGGGAGAGGAGCGATTTTCCGCCGCCAGCATTCTGGAGGTACTAACCGCCAATTTGAACTGCGGAGAAACGGCGGTAATTGAAGCAGAAGGTCCCGACGCCGCGGAAGCAGTGAAGCGATTGGTTGCGTTGACGGGCGAATTTGGAAAGGGAGATTCAAAAAGGCCGGCTCTCCGAAGGTTGGAGGAAGATTTCTAATACATCGGTGAACTATCCAAGGTGCCGAAGCGGCCTCAGCCCGGCCCGCCTTCGCGCTCGTGCTCGTTAGCAAAAAGATGGCGGAGGGTCTGAGCGTGTTTTCGTCACAACTGGCGATAGTAGCTGGCCCACCCCTCTTCCTTTCGAAAAACTTTGCGCGCCCTTCGTTCTCAGTCAACGGTCGCTTTCCATTATGACCGTCCAGCTGATTCCATGAACCAATCTGTCGGCAACATCGTCATTGTTTCTAATCGCGGCCCGAACGACTTCGTTTGGGAAAACGACCGCTGGGTCGTGCGCCCGGCAGCGGGCGGGCTGGTGAGCATGATTGATCCCCTGGCGCGCCAACAGGATGTGAGTTGGTTTTGTTGCGTCTCGGAGTCGCGTTCCGCTTCAGAGGCTCGAGAGGAATTGTTAACTACCGCCGCCGATCAAACCGATCCGGAACATCACATCATTCCGGTGCCCCTGCCGACCAAGCTTTATCAGGATTACTACGGCGCGATCAGTAACGAAGTATTATGGATGTTGCAGCATCACTTGGTTGGCCGCTTTGGTTACTCCTCCCTGGATGCGGAACGGCATCGCGCCTGGAGTGAAGGCTATCTCGAAGCTAATCGTCGCATCGCTCAAACAATCAAAGACTCCGGCATCAAACCGCGCGCGTTTCTTATCCAGGATTATCACCTTTATCCTTTGCCCGCGCTGCTGCGCGAAATTTTCCCTCACGTTCCGAGCCTGCACTTCACTCATATTCCGTTTCCCGACTCGGCGACCTTGAAACTTATTCCGCAAAGCTGGCGCGACACGATCCTGCACGGCTTGCTTGGTGCGGATGTGATCGGGCTGCAAACCCTATGGGATGCGCGACCTTTCCTCGGTTGTTGCGAAGAACTTCTCGGTGCGAAAGTAGATTATAAAAATAGCACCGTGTTATCGTGTGATGGCCGCACAGTAAAAGTGCGCGCGTTTCCTGCCAGCGCCGACCCGAACGCGGTGAAAGAACTCATGCGCTCGCCGGAAGTAGAGGCCGCGCGGACACGACTCGCTCCTTTTACTGGGAAGGAGAGACGGACAGTTATCCGGGTTGATCGTCTTGACCCGAGTAAAAATCAGGTCATTGGCTTTGAAGCTTTTGGTCGCTTACTAGAGGTACGGCCAGACCTTCGACCTACCCTAAGGTTCCTTGCTTTTCTGGTTCCCTCCCGGACTGACCTATCTGTCTACCGCGCCTATCGCGACGCGGTCTACGCTGCCATCGCCGAAGTGAACCAGCGCTTTACCGCTCACTGCGGAGAGGAGCCGATTCAAGTCTTCTATACCAACGACCGCGAACAAGCTTTTGCTGCCATGGAACAATGCGACGTCTTGTTAGTTAACTCCCGCGAAGATGGTATGAACCTGGTCGTGAAAGAATGGGCCGTCATCTCGCAGCGACCCGGAGTAGCTGTGATTTCCGAGACTTCCGGCGTCGCCTCTCTTACTGGAAATGACGCCTTGCTCGTCTCTCCTTTGGATGTCGAAGGGACCGCTCGTGCCATCGAAACCGCGCTCGACATGCCATTCGCAGAAAGACGCGAACGAGTTTCGCGATTGCGCGAGAGCGTTTACGAGTGGACTGCCGCGCATTGGTTATCAGCGCAACTGGCGGAACTGCATGTTACTTTATGATTAGACCTTACCAGGTTCTGGCCACGGACTACGATGGAACGCTGGCTCATCACGGCACGGTCAGCGCCGTAACGCTCGCCGCTATCGGACGGCTGCGGGCTTCCGGCAAACAGCTTGTTCTGGTAACTGGACGCGAGCTGGAGGAGCTGAAACAGGTCTTTCCTGAGATTGGCCTTTGCGATCTAGTCGTGGCAGAGAATGGCGCCCTCCTTTACTGGCCGCAGGATGGAAGGATCAAACTCGTGGGTGAACCCGCCCCGCCAAAGTTCGTCGAGCAACTACGCGCGCGCGGAGTGCCGGTTGCAGTCGGCCGCGTCATCGTCGCCACAGTCGAGCCTCACGAGATCGCCGTCCTGCAAACCATTAAGGAGATGGGCTTGGAACTGGAAGTCATCTTCAACAAAGGCGCCGTCATGATCCTGCCCACCGGCGTCAATAAAGCGACCGGTCTGCGCGAAGGTCTATCGCGCCTCGGCTTATCTACCCGGCAGGTCATAGGCGTCGGCGATGCCGAGAACGATCACGCCTTTCTTCGCATCTGTGGCGCCGGTATTGCCGTTGCGAATGCCTTACCCACCCTGAAGGAACGCGCCGATTTCGTCACCCAGCATCCGCACGGCGAAGGCGTGACCGAATTGATCGACCAACTGCTGGCGAACAATTTCCAACCGGCGCCCCCTTTTTAACAGGAGCCCAAAGCAGCCTAAGCAGATGACAAATGCCTCGCTTGCGCCGATGACGCGCAATCCGGGACGCTGGAAGGAGGCGCTCAAGAAAGGGGCAAAGAAACGAAGGAAAACCCCACCGAACGGGAGGTAGAATTGACGCCTGACCTACTTACAGAGCTTGCGGAAATGACGCCAAGCTGTTCTCTTGTTGGAAGCATGAGAGGCGGCTGGCTTAAAGCAATTATTGCGGGCGCGTTGCTCTGGGTGGCGATGTATTTGATTGCCACCGCGTTTCAACCGGCGCACGCCGGCTCAGTTATGGCGACGATTGAGATTGGCCTGTCGCTTATCGTGTCGATTCTCGCTTGTCTGCTTCTTCGCTGGTAGCGGATCGGCCGCTCATTTCTGTGAAATACCACTATTATATTTGCGACGTTTTTACCGAAACACGTTTTGGCGGCAATCAACTCGCCGTTTTGCCG
>DAIOVO010000018.1:19032-20307 GCA_036758965.1 Chthoniobacterales bacterium | reverse complement strand
GAACGCAGAAGGCCTTTCCGACGAGCAAATGCAAAAGATCGCGCGCGAGTTCAATTTCTCGGAAACGACGTTTGTCTTTCCGCCGCGCGGAGATCATACCCGACATGTCCGCATCTTCACGCCAGCACGCGAACTACCGTTCGCCGGTCATCCGAATATCGGGACGGCCTTCGTTCTCGCCACCACGGGCGAGCTGGGCGAGATCGGAGTGTCAGCCACAATTCTCTTCGAAGAAGAAGCCGGGCTTGTTGAAATCGATATTCAAACGTCGGACCGAAAGGTGACGTCGTGTGAGCTCACCGCTCCGCAAGCGCTTATGCTCGGAAAAGATATTCCCGTGGAAATGGCGGCGGCTGCGTTGTCGCTCAACTCCGGCGACATCTTGACCAAGACGCACCCGCCGCAAATCGCATCCGTAGGCGTGCCCTTCGTAATGGTCGAACTGAACGATCGCGCCGCGCTCGAGCGCGCCAAAATTAATATGAGCGGCTTCGAGGCGATCCACGCCGAAGGCATCATGCCAGACATCTATCTTTACACCCGCGTGAGCGACGGCTTCGACATCCGCGCGCGCATGTTCGGACCGCTAAGCGGCGTGCCGGAAGATCCCGCCACCGGCGGCGCCAACTGCGCCCTCGCCGGCTTGCTCGCGCATTACGATCAAAAAACGAGCGGCACATTCACCTGGCGCATCGCGCAGGGCGTAGAAATGGGCCGGCCGAGCACCCTCATCGCGCGCGCGGAAAAGAACAGCGGCGCAGTTGAGAAAACTTGGGTCGGCGGCTCCTCTGTCTTCGTCAGCGAAGGAACAATCTTTCTCGATTAGTCGCCTGATCATGAACAAAAACTATTTGCTCTGGGCGTTTGTAGGAATGGTCGGCTACTCCTTCGTGGCGCTGCTGGTGAAGCTCGCCACGACCAGCGGCAGGTTCTCCGGCTTCTTTGTCCTCATGGTCTCGGCCAGCATGGTCGTGATCAGCTCGGCTACCATCACTCTCCTGCGCGGCGAAATGAAAGCATTTTCGTGGAACAATCTTGCCACCGCTGATGGCGCTTTCCTTCTCGGTACCAGTGTCGCACTCGTCATTGCGGTTGTTTCCTACTTCTTCGCCTTGTCAGAGGGACCTGCCAGCGTTGTCGTTCCAATCTTCGGCATGTTCATCGTGGGCGGCGCCATGCTCGGCCTACTCTTCCTGCACGAACCGCTGAGTTTGCGCAAAGCCATCGGCATCCTGCTCGCCATCGCCAGCAGCGGCTTGGCGCTGGCCCTCGGGA
>DAIOVO010000018.1:5288-19022 GCA_036758965.1 Chthoniobacterales bacterium | reverse complement strand
CGCCAGCATCTACCTCATCGCCGGCCAGCAGAAACCTTGAACTAGAAATGTCAACAGTCAGGACTGACCCCAACTCAACTCGGTTCCTTCGACCATTTCGCTTGGGCTTCATCGTTACGAGCTTTGCACGCGAGAGCTAAGAGGTTTGGTTCATTGATCCTTACGCCGCTTTTCAATCAACGAGATCGACAGATGCGGATATCTACCCGATCCATTTGCTTTAAGTGCTTCCCTACGCGGAATAAATGCGCTATCGGATGAAAATGTCGGATATCCCGCTGAAAAGCTATGCAGCGCTGCAGAAAACATTCGGCACGGACATAGGCGGCGCCCATAACCGCAAAGGAATCAGCGAGGTTTACAATGGCGCTCTCGATTTTCTCAAACGAGCCAAACGGGAGAATCTACGCTCGCTTATTCCCGGCAAGGAATATTTCGCGTTTCGCATGGGCGATAAGCTATCGCGTGCAGTCAATGCGGCTCAGTTCGTCCCGGACCGGCAAAGCTGGAAAGCATTTGATTCCGCCCTCACAAACGGCGATTTCGCCGCTTTCACACCAGAGGATCTGACAACCATTATTTATTCCGTTGCGATCAGTTTCTGCTGCTACATCGACCTCACGAAGTCACGCGATCAAAAAACGCCGGGCACGTTCTTTGAATACCTCGTCAGCCATTTGTTCGCCTGGAGACTCGGCGTAAATCCAACGACTCGCATCCAGGTATTGAATCTTGATATGGACACCAACTTGCCGACGGACTTCATCTTCAATCTCGGCAAAGACCGACCAAAATTTCACTTACCCATAAAAACATCGACGCGCGAGCGTGTCATTCAGGTGTGGGCGCACCAACGCGTGCTCGATGGAGTGTTCGGAACAGGTAGGTTCCTTGGTACGCCTGTCATCCTCGCTGAAACTAAAACCGACTCGGTTAAACGGGAGGTAATCGAGATTTGCCTGCCGGATCAGTGGCGCATCTACCAGATGCACATTGCGCAGCTCAAGCGCATCTACTACCTCGATGTGCCGGCTACTTATTTGAAGTTGAACGACGTTTTCCCTCCAATAATCGTAAAGTCTTTCGGTCATTTCTTTTTTGAGGCCGATAGCTTGTCGGCATAGGTTTGCGAAACACCAAGAAGTACGAGTGATTCTTTCGCGCGTGCACCTGCTTGAGCATACGGCTTACTCCCGGTTTGTTCCGGCGAACTAAAACGAACAAGTCTTCAACGACGAAACCTGTGTCGGTCAGTTCGTTGATAATCTCTACGTGCGTCAGCCGCTGCTTGTTTGCGCAAACCTCGTCCTGACATTTTACAATCAGAACGCCACCTGGGCGCAGCACCCGCCGCGCTTCAGCGCACCCGCGAAAGTAGAGGTCAAGTACCGCCTCATGATATTTCTTCTCCGATTGCGCGCCGTTGTTAACGTAATACAGCTCGAAATTCTGATGATTTTGATGCGCCGTCCCGCCCGGAGTGTGCATGTAGGGCGGGTCGAAGACCACGCAATCGAAGGAAGCGTTCCCGTGGGGCAAGCACCGGCAATCGATTCCAGTCCCGAGGTCAGACCCGATGACCTCATACGTACCCTTTGGCACCTTCTTCCAAAACACACCTTTTCCAAGCGTCACGTCTGCCACACGCGCCCCCGGCGGGACATAAAGCGCGAGCACCTCCGGGAAAATTTCGTCGTTGGTCCCCGTTGCGGCCGAAAAGATAAGATCGTTGGTCGCAACCCCGCGGGCTACGCGGCTGGTCTTTTTCGCCTTAACGGGAGTTGCGACCGGAGCGTGCATTCCTGCGTGATCCTTTCTTTTTTGGGGAGCTGTTACCGACGCGTTCCTGCAACGTCTTCACGATCCAATCGTGAAGTGACATGCCATCGTCGATAGAAGCGTGCTTCAGTTCGCGATGAAGTTCCTCGGGCAACTGCACGGGGAAAGTCTTCGTCATAAAAGAGAACTTAGTAAGCTCACCAAGGTTTGTCCACTCATATCGCAAACGGAATGTCCCAGCTTATCTGCGATATGCTCTCGCAGCACCTGCAAATTGTTGCCGTAGTAGAGCTGGTTCACGAGCCAAGTTTCGATTGCAACTCTGTTTTAATTTTCTGCGGGTGAGGAAGGAGGTGGGTATTCATCGCCGAGCCCGCCCATCAACAAATCACGTCCCCCTCCAACCAGCTCACGAGGGGTCCTCCCGCCCGCGTGGCCAGTTCCGATTTCACTGTTGTTGATCACGATTCGAGATTCGCCGCCTAGCAGGGTATTGAGGTTCTGCGCAAGGGCGACTGACGCACCCTGCAAATGCGCGTCCATCCCCGAGGTATTAATATTCGCATCCGCAAGACTTTTCTTGAGCTTCAGAACCTCTTCAACAGCTTCAGCCCGCCGCGGAATCATTGATATTTTTCCCTCCACGGTGTAATTGCGGTAGAGGAACAAAGCCGCGTTTTCGATTAAGGCGCCCAACGTAGCGATGATAGCGATCGGGCCGAATACCTTAAGATTCCAAGTACCAGTTTCGATTTTTATGATACGCAGAGGGCTCGTTGCGGTGCTGACCTTTCCCAGTTCGCACAACTTCTGATACAGTTCCGCTAGAGCAGTCAATTTGGCCGCAAAGTCAGCCAACGTGGGAACCGAAGAGAAGCTTAGTTCAAGTTCCGATTCCCCTTCACCGGCAGTGGTTACGGGCGTAAGAGCCTGCTGGGCGAGGACTGCCACCACTCGTAATGAGTCAACCGCCAGATACAAATCATTTCCAGCAGCGATTAACGCGAATGTGTTGTCAGCACTGTACGTTTTAACAAATTGCTCGTATGCATTGGAAAAAATGCTCAGTTGCCCGCCAATACTGCCTGCAACTTCTTGAGCGAAGGTTTCTTCTCTGAGTTTTGCCGCGCGACCTCGCAGGTCTTCAACCCCTGCCCATACCTTCTGCGTATCAAAGTCTGTCCTAATGGTGCTGGAGAAAGAACTGAGGGCGGTGGTTAGGCTGGTTTGCGCCGAATGCAGTTGGCTCGAGCCATTTTGCGCGCGAATGACCGCGGACATGCGTTCAAGCAGTGACGTATGTGCTTCCTTGATCATGCCCAGAAGAGAAAGCAGATATTCCAGTGCCGGGGAATCCTGTATGAAGCGCCCCGTCAAGCAAACAAAGTCGCGCGATGTCATCGAACAAACGTAGTTATTCCATCGGGCTGTTGCTTGCGCCGCCTTTTTGGCTGTTTCGCGAAGCCTTTCAAGTTTTTGCTGTCATTTACGCCCTCTTGTTTGCCGCCGGGGACGTTTCGTTGCGCTTGGTATAATCGCCCGTTTTCGGGTTCTCGCCTTAAGTGCGTTCGCTAACAGCGCCTTTCCGAAATCCTTTGCCGGTGTCTTTTGCCATATAGTTTATTTCTCCTGTTCTCGCGGTCTTGCCGCATTGATTGGCATCTTCTTATCAGGAAACGGCGGGGTTCGGCAAGCTCAAAAAGCAACTTTTCTCGAATCTATTTCCCGAAGTAATATTCCGCGTGCGCAAAGTGGGCTTGCCAGTTCTTTTCGTATTTGGCCGCGAGGTCGGGGCGTAGCCCCGGAAAAACAGTTCCTCTACAATCCCGGATCGGATCACGACTAGCGTCTCAAACGATATCGGAATCTTGTTGAACTCGGCCGAGCCCGGACCATGCCCGTAGCCAGTGAACGAGAGAACAATCCACGCGGTCACGCCGCAAAGGCCGGTGAGAATACAGCCATACCGAAGCGATTGACGCCAAGGGGTAACGCCAATACGAATCGAGTTTAGCGGGAGCCGTTCGCCGAACCGAACGAGCAGAAGTAGAACGGCCGCCAGGGACCAGACAGCCAACTCTTTCCAGACACCGGTGATGACAGAAGCAGACGGACCAAAAGCCCGGAACGCGAAGCGCAGCACGACAAATCCGAAGAGCGAGATACACAGACCTAGGAAAGTGAAGGGAGAAATCTTCGAGCGCATCACGTTCTCGAACCAGCTATTACGCCATTACTTCAAAGAGCAGAATGCTCATCGTCTAACGAGAACAAGATCAGCCACCGCTGGCGAGGGCGAGTATGGCTTGCAATAGAGGTGTTTTCATAAAGTGAAGTGAGGCAGTACGCCGGCCAGCGGTTGGCTGCATCGCCTGGTTAGGCATCGAGCGGTTCACACAGCTTCATCGCGCCCTCCTCAAGGACCTGACGGCGTCGAGAGATAGAGCTTCTCATTAGGATAATCGAGTTCCACTCGGAAACGTTTGAGCACGTTGCCCGCAAGCGATCCAACCACCGGCGACGTCATCATTGAACTCATCCAATGCTCAAAAGTGCCTTCTTTCTGCGAAGTCACGCCGAACTCGCCCAATCTATTTGCGCCCCATCGCGCATTGGGCACGGACATGGTTTCGAGTGTCGAGCCACCAAGGGTTGCAGCTTCGCCGACGGCGCCGGGAGATCGTGGCCAGTCGGGATGTTTGGCGGCCCACGACTTCAGCAACGCTTCCGACACGATCGTGAAAGAGGCTCCCGTGTCGAGGAGGAATCCGTAGGTCATGCCATCCACCTCCATCTCTGTTCGCGGGAAACCCGATCTCTTCGACACCGGCATCGGCAGCGCATCCCCCGTGGGCTTCAGCGCGCCTGGCCGCGCGAGCGTCAACCTGCCATTCGGGTAGTCGACCACGACATGAAAATGGGCGAGCACGTGGCCGGGCAACATGCCATCTTCGTGTCCGGGCGCGACGGGCGGCAATATTCTGGCCGAGCCAATAGCAACGGCCACACGGTGCGGGTCGAGCTCCAGCGGCATCGTGCCAACAGAAGCCTTGGGCAGAACGGTGAGCGGCGCGACCTCGTGGCCCTCCTCCCGCTCTGGCTCGCCCCAGCGGAGCCCGAGATCCCGCGCCAGCGCCTCGGTGATGAGGAAAGCTCCGCCTCCCGTATCGATCAGAAACCGGGCCGACCGCTTGGAGCCGTCAGCGCGCTGGAGCGTGACATCGATAAACGTGCGATTTCCCTCCAGAGAAAGCGGCACCGTCATCTGATCCGGCGTGTCCTTCTCCGTTTGCTGCGGTCCGCCTTCGGCCCCGGCTACGAGCAATGAGATAATCGCGAGCGAGAAAATCAATATCTGAATGGGATTTAGTTTCATAGGAGAATGCCAATAGCCTAACGAGAACAAGCTCAGTCACGGCTAAGGAGAACGCAAGTGGCTCCTAGAGAAAGCACACTAGCTACGGTGGACATCAAAGAACGACGCCGTCTGAGCCGTTGGCTGCAGCGCCTGGTTAGATGTCTTCGTCATCTATGACACGACTCACGGTCGGATTTCTGTTGCGATGTGCTTCGGCCTCGCGCGTGAGAAGGCGCCACCACTCTGAGCCATCTTCGCGGATGGGGCGCGTCGCACCCGCGCGAACAAGAATCTTCCGGAGCTCGTCCTCCGTGAAACCGCCAAGCCGCTCCCTCAAATGGGCGAATGAGCGATCCGTCCACTTGGGATGATTGAGAAAGCAGCGAGCAGTAGTCTCCGCCATAAACTCAGTCTCGTGCGTCGCTTGATGGAGCAACCGCTCGTGAAGATTATGCTGTCGCTGCACCCAAAGGGTGACAACCGCGCCAAGTATGGCAGCTAAAAGCGCTGTGATGCCGGAGACGATCGGTGATGACATGAAGAGATGTGGTGTTCAGAACTCTGGCGAGGACAAGACTGGTCAACGATGACCAGAGCGCATGTAACTTGCAATAAATGTCTTTCTATTTGGGTGACGCCATTGGCTGCCGGCCGGCGGCCGGCTAACACTCACTCAGTCACGCTTCATACAATTGACGTAAAGAAAACCAATCCTCGGTTCCCTCCTTGCAAACTTGGGTATCAAGCGAGACCGTAGCTACACTCAAAAGCGCCTTAATTTGCTCGATTGAAAAGGGCCCTTTAACTGCGTCTACAACATACACAAAGAAACGCTGCTGTGTTGTTGAGACGTCCGCTACGGGGGTTTGCGCCGCGGGTGGAGGTGGTGGCGCGTACGCCGTGTCTAAAGCGCTTGCTACAGACTTAGTTGATTCAAGAGGCTGATTCGGCATGAAAGTGAAGCCACGCTTTGCGCCCTCTCGCGCCGGGCTAGTTTGTTCTTTAGTGGCTATCGAGCTTGTGTTTCCGGCGGTCGGCGGTGCAACAGAAGAAATCGCAAAATATCCCTGCTGAATCCAGCAAAGAAGAAAGATAAGCAATCCACAAACGATCGTGCCTATTGGAAAGTGGAAGAATAGACCAGCGCATAGGATAATGAGCGCCAGCCACCAACCCATTTTCGACCACGCCACAGCCCCCAAGCTGCAAGAAGCCCTGGAGCATAGAGCGCTAATACTCCGAAGCCCAGGACGATAACAGCATCTATTCCGGGCCGCCGCTGCTGCTGATGTGAAAAGCTGTAAGCTGGGACTAGGACGGCGAGCAAAGTAAGCAGAGAACTGAGCCAAATCAATATAGCGCACGCACGAGCTATCCCATGCGCAGTAGAAGGCGCAAGAGTTCGAACAGCCGGGTATGTCTGGTGTGGAATGCTCGGGAATGCGTTCGCGGCCGCAGGTCGCGTGCGAGCTGCGGCCTCTTTCTCGAGCAACTCGTTTACGGTGAAGTCCTGCGCATCGCCCTCAAATCGGAAACGCCAATCGCGTCCGATGCGACCGGCGTCCACGTCTGCTTGCAGCGATTGTGTCTCATGCGGCGTCCACATCCAGTCGCCTGGTTTTTTGTAATGATATTTCACGACGCGCGCTTACACTAACGAGAACAAGATCAGCCACCGCTGGCGAGAGCGCGCGTGGATTGGAATGGGGTGTTTTCATAACGTGAAGCGAGGCAGCACGCCAGCCAGCGGTTGACTGCATCGCCTGGTTAGACCTGCATTCTATTCGGTGATGATCTTGTCCGCCCACTCTACCAACGACACAAAGATCTTAGGATTGCCAAACTTGGCGCCGAATCCGGCGAGATCTGCTTCAGTCACGCCCCTGGCGCGCGAGCATGCGCCGCATGCATAGATCGTTATCTTCTTGGTTACGAGCTTGCCCAGAACTTCGGCGAGCGGTGGCCAGCCGACCGGAACCACCGCATTGGCGACTGATTTCCGCATCAGAGAGACCGCTTCGCCGAGCAGGAAGATTTGCACCTCGTGACCGGCTTCAGAGAGTGCATCGCCATGCAGAAAAGGAAATGCGGCCTTCGTCGGGTCGTCCGAGCCCCACGCACTTTTCATCAGGATTTTTAGCTTTGCTGGGCTGGCTGCTGCGGCGGGAACATAAGTCCCCGCTGCCAAGAGGGGCAGGGCTGCGAGTTTTCTTAGGAATGATCGACGTATCATAGGTGATGGTTCGGTTGGTCTAACGAAAACAAGATCAGCCACCGCGCGATTTACGAGTGGCGTTCATGAAAGTCTCAGAGCTAAGCATAGGGACGGTCGCGGTTGGCTGCATCGCCTGGTTAGGTGTGCGCGTCGCTGCGAAAGAAGCAGGGCACGTGAACTCTGCGCAGGAAAGGCATCGCTGCATCGGCCGACGATCGAACCAGAACTCTGCCGGAAAGGCAAGCAAACAGACTGCACGTCGCATGAAAGGAGCCCATGACGGAGGGTGGAACAGGAAACCGCCCGTCGCAGCCAGACAGCGGCCGAAGCCGAAAGCCGCGGAGACACCGAGCACCGTGACTACAAAATGCAAGATGGTGCATCGCAACTAGAGCGAAAGCTCGCAACACCTAACGAGAACAAGATCAGCTGCGGCTCAGGAGAACGCAAGTGGCAAGTTCACTGAATACACTGGCTACGCTGGACATCAAAAGAACGACGCCGTCTGAGCCGTTGGCTGCAGCGCCTGGTTAGATCCTTAACGTGATAAACGGGGCCGTGCAAACCATCTGCTACTTTGCTGTCTTATCATAAGTAAGTGCTGGACCTACCACTTTAAAACCATTGCGTTGTCGGAATGCATCCCTTTCTTCTTCCGACAATTTTGTGAGAGCACCCTGACTTACAGCCTTAAAATGGGCTTCCATTTTGCCAGCCGGTTGAAAAGCCATTAGAAGTTTTGCGCTCCCCTCATTGGTTTTCGCGAATGCATGGGGAATCATACGCGGGCCGAACACGCTATCGCCTGCTTTAGCTGTAAAAGTGTCGTCACCAACGTTAAACAAGAATTCCCCCTGCAAAATGTACCACCATTCATCTTGTTGAAAATGATAGTGAAGAGTCGGTCCGCCCTTTTTGTCCCTGGTGGATTCAAAGATATACATGTCTCCGTCCGTATCCTTTGTAGAAACTTTGCAGTAAAACTTATCCCCTTCAAAAAGAGAGAAGCTATCATCGAAACGGTCCTTCCCCGCGTCGACCTTTATCCCCTTATCAGCGCGTTTTTTTAATGTCGGGTTCTGCCCTTAGAGTAAAGGGCATTGCTAGAAGTGGACTGGCAGCCAAGCAACGCTTCAAGAAAGACTTACGATTCATATATTTGTTCTAAATTAATAGAGGTTGTGTAATTGCGGAGGTGTTTTTGATCTAACGAGACACAAGATCAGCGACCGCTGGCGAGTGCGCGCGTGGCTGCTGGCTAAGTGTGGAAGTCATCGAAAGCTAGAACGCAGAGCGGCCAGCGTGCCTGCTCGCGAACACTTTCGGAGTTCGCTGCATCGCATGGTTAGATGCCTTGGTGAGCCATATACTCGAAACGTCGGTAGGAGTGATCATACTAGACTCGATGCGCTCGACAATCTGAGGAGGAGTCCACTCGCTCAGAGTGCCTTCGACCTGCTCGTCGACCTGCCAACCTCCCTGACGATTTGCTCCCGGCTTATTGGCGGTGAGCCAGAACCTCCCGTCTGGCCACACACTAAAGCGCAGCATCAAACGATCTATCGACCTAGTATCGACGTTGAGTCGCTCCACGCCTCGATTCAGCTCGCGACTACATTCCAGCGTCCCGTGGTAGCGGATAGCTTTGCCGCGCCGCTCGACCGCTTCAAGGATGCTGCCAAGAAGCGGTGAATCGAATACGAGTGGTGCTAGCATCTAACGAGAATTAGGCCGCGGACGATACGCGCGCGCGAGTATTTTGCGTTGCATGGGGTATATGGATATTGGCTTGGCAAGGGGCGCTTTACAAGCTTTGAAGGGAGGATGCCGCGTCCCAAGGCGCATTTCTGTGTGCTCGTAAAGGATCATGTGACCGAGAAGCAGCTGAAGGTGGAATTAGTCGATCTTCCTTTCGCCGACGGCCGCCGTTTTCGGCTGCGGGTCAATGGCAAGTGGGCGGCGAAGGTGCCGGTGGCGAGCAAGACGATGGTGCTCAAGCAGGTGCAGCGTGGCTCTCGCTTCAGGACAAGCGCTCGTTTGCGCTTCCAATCGTCGGATGTGAGATACGTGTCGCGGTAGTATGTGAGGCGTCGCTCGCGCTGCTTGTCGAACACCCACTGATCGAGAACGATCTTGAGGCCAGCGAGAATGCCGAGAAACACAAAGAGCGCAGTCACTGCTGATGACTGAGCAGGTGCTATTCCACGGATCCGCGTTCATAACGCCTAACGAGGATTAGAAGAAGATTCGTTTTAAAAGGCGACCTTTTTTTGTCTATCACGTCTGCATTTAGTCATGAAGTTCCGTTTTGCCGCGCCGCTTTGATTGGCAGCTTCTTATCAGGTCACGGCAAAAACAGGCAAGCTGAAAACGCTGCGGCCCGCCAGCCTAATTTCGCGAAGTTGTATTCCGCCGGCGTGTAGACAACGCGACCTTCATGGCGTTTCCCCGAAGAAAGCGGCGGGGACACCGCTTCTACAGGATGAAGGCGCACCGTTGCGACACAATGGTGCGTCTTTTTTTTAATTGCCGCCAAAGTCACCTGACCCCTTTCCAACAACTCCTACCAAAATCCTTGACGGACTACCTTAGACGTGCGGTTAGGCCTTTTCGTGATCC
Source organism: Chthoniobacterales bacterium (assembly GCA_036758965.1). GTDB lineage: Bacteria > Verrucomicrobiota > Verrucomicrobiia > Chthoniobacterales > UBA10450 > AV69. The sequence continues at coordinate 9,051 of DAIOVO010000018.1, read as the reverse complement.
ATGCTGTCGACCGCCGCTATTGCCGCCTGGATGGCAGCCGAATCAAGAGTGAGTGAGATGTGATGACCCGGTCCTTCCCTTCAGCGGGCATTTCGCCCTTGAGCCACGAGCGCGCCCAAGGTGAAGCAAAACAGCCGGAGCCTTCGCTCCGACTGATCGAGTTATCTTCTCTTCTCGTTACTTAAAACGCTGGAAGGTTGATACCGTTGGGGAAGAACAGGCCTTTGCTGGCGTTCACCGCGCCATAGACGATGTTCAGCACCTGACGCACACTGCGGGCATAGACGAGACCGTTCGCATCGGTCGGGACAAGGTTGGCCATCCCGTTGAGGATAATGCCCTGGTCGTCATCGCCCGGGCCACTGAGGGTATCGCGCAGGTCGGAAATTTTCTGCACGGTGCTATTGACGGAGTTGTCATGATAGGAATAGAGCTGCTCCCGGATGATGCCAGCGTGATATGCTTCTGTGCCAAGCACGCCCGCGGCCGCCAGCAGCACCGCGCGATCGAAGATCAAGCCGGCGCCGCCATGGTAGGCGGTGACCCCTACGTCCTCAAAAATGAAAGCGCCCAGGACGAAGGGCACGTCGCCGGCAAAGGGATCGAAGGTGTTCCCAATCCCAGCTGCCTTGGCGGCGGTGTTGAAGCTATTTTGCAGATCGATCGCGGGTTTTGCTGCTGGTGTTTTCCCTAACGCTTTGAGCGCCGCGCGCAGGTAGATAACGTGGTCGAGCTCATCCTTGGCGATCTCGAGCGCGTAAGCCTTCACGTCGGGATCGGTGAAAGGGACTTTTGGATTCGGTTTCACCGTCGTCGGCCCCGGAGTTCCTGCGCCGGTGATATCAACGCCCTGGGCTGCTATCCCAGCGCCAGTGGTAGCATAAGAGTAAAACTCGGCTTCGAGATATTCCAGGTTAAGTGCAAACTGGAGCACGGTTACATCGCTGCTATTTGCAGCCTGCGCTTTCGAGCTAAACAGATTTAGGCCGGCCAATCCCACCGCTCCTAAGCCGAGCCCCTTTAATACTTGCCGGCGGCTTGCGCCTGCGGCCTTCAATTCTGCGATCGATTCTAGATTCATTTGCCTCCTGATTATTTTGTATCCCAATGCCGAGACACCGCGTCCCGGCGTTGAAAATTTTCCTTTTAGCGCATCCAGCGGCGGGTAACGCCTCCCATTGTGACAAGCGCGCCGCCTAGCAGCATGAAGGTGCTCCCGCCATCCGGCACTCCCTGCCCGGGGCCGTTGCTCACGATGAGATCAAACACGCTGCCGTTGGGATTCGTCCCCGCGTTGGTAAAGGTGAAGGAGCTGGGAAACGCACCGGGCAATGGAACATCGCTAATCCATGCCAGGAATACCGCCGGATCGGTGACCGGAATGCTTATTAAATTGACGCCAATAGGATCGTCGGCGTCGGCGATTATCGTGCTCTGGCCCAGGATGCTACTACTAAAGAGATAACCAGTTGGCAGCGTAACGGTGAAATCGGGGCCGGTGACCGCGATGTTCAATGGCGCGCCGTTGTAGGTGCCGACCAAAGAATCGACCGGTCCGCTGATTTCGGTAATTTGCAAGATATCGTTGGCCCGCACGATCGCGGCGAGCGCAAGGAGGATGGCGATTAAGCTGAGTTTCCGGTACATAGCTATTTACCTTTCGGGGTTTTAACTTTTGGGAGTTGGATTCGTTTGGGGGCTGTTTTTCTGGGTCTTCGCTCCGAGCGCAGATTACTAATTGCGTCGTTGCAAAATGACTACGCTGCTGAGCGGATGGTGGATGCAAAGAAAAAAATATTTTTCGCCGGCCGCTACCGTGCCTTGCTGCTGCTTCGCATTTATTTATCAAGCGCCGCTCAAACGGCGGAAAAAATGTCTGCAACGGCCGCCAGGTTCACGAACAACCGTAACGGCGCGATACCCTCCTGGGGAGCACACGCTTGTAGCATGTTGGTCTCCACATTCTGCGGAAACGAACTTTTCCACAAAGGCGTGCCAGCAGCGGTAGCGCGATGGGGCTCCGGAGAAAGCTCGTTGTCGCAGAATGCGACAAACAGCGCACTAGAAGCGTGCGCTCCCCAGAATACTTGCGCCGCGCCACTGGCGCGGCAAAACGAAAAGTAGAGCAGAATCTTGCGTCGTCCGAGAAAAGTTCGCGTTCGCAGACAGCTAGCGCCAGCACGCGAGTTGCGTGCGCTCCCCGGGATGCCGCGCCGCGCGCCGCAAAAAACGCAAAACCGAATCGCGCTTCGAATGCGCTTCTCGACTAGCTATGAACTACACACCCTATCGACCATTTAAGAAGCTGAGGCGCGTTTCCAGTGTGAAAAGCGTCACAAGACTGGCGCACTCCAAGACGCTGCCGCGCCTGCCCGGCGCGGATGTCGTCCGCTGACACCGTGACGGCCAGTCCGACCTTCAGCAGCGAAACGCGGGTATGAAACCCGTCTTTTCTATTTCGTTCGGGCTTCTTGTTTCGCTCTCTGTTTCCATTGCCGCGGAGTTGCGGGAGGTCGCAAGCTTCCCTAACCAGCAGGTGACTGGGGTCGGCGTTTCGCAAAAATCCGGCCGGGTTTTCGTGAACTTTCCCTATTGGTCGGATGACCACGGCATTTCGGTCGCCGAGATCGTGGAGGGCAAATCGAAACCTTTTCCTAACGAGACCTGGAACAAGCCCGGCTCGGGCGGCTCTCATTTCGTCTGCGTGCAAAGCGTGGTAGTCGATGATGAGGACAATCTCTGGATTCTCGATCCGGCCGCGCCGAAAACGAAGGAGATCGTGAAGGGCGGGCCGAAGCTGGTGAAGGTGGACTTGAAGACGAACCAAGTCGTCCAGACTATTCCTTTCGGTGAAGATATCGCGCCCGCCAAAAGCTACCTCAACGACGTCCGCATTGACACCAAGACTAACACCGTATTTATCACCGACTCCGGCCTGGGGGCGATTGTGGTAGTTAACCTGCAAAGTAGTAAAGCGCGCCGGCTCCTGGCCAATTCCAACAAACGCTTGCGTTTGGAGTGCGGCGACTTTTACGCCGCTTTCAATTGAACTACCAGATCCCCATCGGATCGAACTCATCGAACACCTTCGCCGTATCGGGGTAGAAGGCAAAATAGTGCAACTAGGAGTTTCATAGTGTGCTTTGTTCGTTTGGTTGTGCTGTAATGTCGGAGGTTGGAGAAGCGTAGATTCCCCGCTCGGGACGCAAGGCCCGGAAAGCGGGCAAGGACGCGGCTTCTAACGATTCTTGAGCATCGCGTCGAACTTGGGGTGGACGCCCGAGTAGAAGGGATATTCGCGATCGGCGTTCGACGGAAGGTAGCGCCAGTGTTTGTAACTCCAGAGCCAGGGCGCGGGATTTGCGCATAAGACCGGCTCGAACGAATCCCAGCAGGCTTGCGCTACTTCGCGCAAGGTGGCGCCTTCTTTGGGCACGATGCGCGGATGGACCACAATACGGTAGCGCCCGCCCGGCAATGGCTCGCAATGCGCGGGGAAAAGTGCCGCGCCGGAACGCTGTTGCAGCCAGGCGTGCGCGGGCGTGACGCAGGTTTGCAAACCGAGACAGCGAATGGCGACGGCGGTGTTTCCGGGCCGGATGGTCAGGTCAACCAGCATCGCAGTGTGGCCACCGCGGCGAAGCTTTTTGAAGAGCCGCATGATCCCGCCGGTGCGCGGAATGAAAACGTGGCCAGATTGCTCGCGCCATTGACGGAAAAGCGGATCGAGCAACGCGTTTTTAAATTCCTGCGCGAGAATCGT
>DAIOVO010000018.1:0-5278 GCA_036758965.1 Chthoniobacterales bacterium | reverse complement strand
AACCAAAGGCGAGGCCGAGCCACTCGAAATTTGAGTAATGGTAGCAGGCCAAGATGATGCTTTCGCCGGGAGCGACTTCGGGCAGCGATTGGAATTCCAAGTAGCGGCCGAAATTTTCGCGGGTCAGCCGCGGGCTCCACATCAAATCCAGCATCGTTTGCGCAAAATGCTGATAGGATTGGCGGACGATTCGGCGTTTCTGCGCGCCGGAATATTTGTCGCCGAAAGCCGCTTGCAGGTTCGCGAGGGCGACTTTTCGGCCGGCGCGATCGACAATCGCGGCCAGCGCGCCGAAGCTTTTCGCGAGCAAGATCACCGCCGTTCGCGGAAGCCGCGGGATAAATTTCGCGGCCGCGAACAGCGCCCGGTGTTCTGCGCGATACCGCCGTTGTTTCCAAGTCATCGCCATCCGCTCTTCCGATAGAAGGTCGCGTTCACAGATTTTTGTGCGAATTTAGTTGGTCTCGCTCGCGCGCGCCTTCTGTGAAAAGCGTTCTCTTTGTTTGCACTGGAAATATTTGCCGCAGCCCCATTGCGGAAGGCCTTTTCCGCCGTCTGGTGGGAAATCGCAAGGAAATAGAGGTGGTCTCGGCCGGCGTGCACGCCGCCCACGGCCAGGCGCCGAGCCCGCACGCGATCGATGTTTGCGCGGGGGAAGGGATCGATATTCGCGTGCTGCGCAGCCAGCCGCTCACCTCCGCCATGATTGCGCGCGCCACGCACATTTTTGCCATGACTGGCGCGCACGTGGAGGCGATCGCGATGCTTTTTCCGGAAGCGGCCGAGAAAACTTTTTTGCTGCGCGAGTTTGAAGAAGCCGGCGCCACTTGCTGGCGCGATGTGCCGGACCCGATCGGTCTCGGGCGCGAGGTTTATGATGTTTGCGCGCGCACAATCAAAAACGCCTTGCCGAGCGTGCTCGCATTCGTAGAACAAAGCGAAGTCGCGGTGCCGACCTCGGTGCGAGGCGGCGGCGTGTCTGCCTATCCGATGAGTGAACCTGTCCATGAATCCGATCTTGCCGCGCCGAGCGGCGGCCTGTGCAGGGTTGATCCGGAAATTTTCGCCGCCATCTCGGCTGAAGAAAAACGTCAGCGCGAAAATATCGAGCTGATTGCTTCGGAAAATTTCACCAGCCGCGCAGTGATGGAAGCGCAAGGAAGCGTGCTGACAAATAAGTACGCGGAAGGTTATCCGAAAAAGCGCTGGTACGGCGGCTGTGAAAATGTGGATTCGGTGGAGCAGTTGGCGATCGATCGCGCGAAAAAATTGTTTGGAGCCGAGCATGTCAATGTCCAGCCGCACAGCGGGGCGCAGGCAAACATGGCGGTTTATTTTGCGGCGCTCAAAGTAGGCGACAAAATTTTGACGATGAATCTCGCCCATGGCGGACATCTTACCCACGGGCATCCGGCGAATTTTTCCGGCAAATTTTATCAGGTCACGCATTACGGCGTGGATGAAAAAAGCGAGCAGATCGATTACGATGCGCTGGAGAAATTAGCTAACGAGACCCAGCCAGCGATGATCACGGCCGGCGCATCCGCCTATCCGCGCACGCTTGATTTTCCGCGCTTCCGCAAAATTGCGGATGCTTGCGGGGCGCTCCTGTTCATCGATATGGCGCACATTTCCGGGCTGGTCGCGGGCGGACAGCATCCGAGCCCGATTCCGTATGCGCAGTTCGTCACCACTACCACGCATAAAAGTTTGCGCGGGCCGCGCGGCGGGATTGTTTTGTGCGAGGAAAAATTTGCCAAGCAAATCGACTCGATGGTTTTCCCGGGCATCCAGGGCGGGCCGCTCATGCACGTGATCGCGGCCAAGGCGGTTTGTTTTCACGAAGCGCTCCAGCCGCATTTCCGCGATTATCAGCGACAGGTGGTGACCAATGCCAAGGCGCTCGCCGGCGGGCTAACGAAACATGGATTTCGGATCGTCAGCGGCGGGACCGACAATCATTTGATGCTGGTCGATCTGCGTCCGAAGGAAATCAACGGCAAGGAAGCGCAGGAAGTGCTGGATCGCGCCGGGATTACGGTGAACAAGAACGCGATTCCGTTCGATACCTATCCGATTTTCAAACCGGGCGGCATTCGCGTCGGCACACCGGCGGTGACGACGCGCGGGATGCGCGAAGAAGAAATGCTCGAGATCGCCGATCTGATGGCCGAGGCGCTGCAAAATCGCGCGGATAATTCCGCGCTCGAGGCTGTGCGCGGCAAAGTGCGCGAATTAACCGGGCGATTTCCGCTGCCGAGCTAGCACTGAATTTCGTCATCCCGAGCGGAGCGAGAAGGCGCAGCCGAGGGATCCCGCGATGTTAGCTTCAAGGTCGCGCCACGGGATCCCTCGACTTCGCTCGGGATGACCGTCTTTATTAGCCGCGGCGTATTCCAGCGACGGCCATGCGCGTTATGGGAGAGTTCGCGACTCGCGAAAGCTTTCGGAGTCGCCTGCACGCCAGAGGCGCGCGATACCCCACGCGCACGAATTCAACGCGTTCGTTCCAGAATCAAACCGAAGCCCGCGGCGATTCGTTTACGTAACGCGGCGGTATCCCTCCCGCCTTCGCGCTGTGCTACGGCGCGGCAGGCGGCTTCGCTCGGGAATGACGGATTTTAGGGCTGGTAACGGGTGATGTAGGTGCTCCAGTTCGCCAGCGAACTACGCGCGAGATCTGGGATGTATTCGTTCGCCATCCAGATTACGCCATCCCCGTCCACCGAGGCCGCGGCGTAGTCGCCCCAGCGACCAGTGCCGTCGCCGCCGAATTCGGGATAACCACTAAAGCCGTCGTCCGGTTCGTTCCCCGCGCGGGCGATCTGGATCGGTCCGGCGCCATTATTGAGGCTAATCGGCACAAACGCCGAACTCGGAAAATCATCCGGTCCCACCAGGGTCACCACCATCGCGCCGCGGTTTTTGGCGTTGATCGCGATGGCCGGATAAATCAAGTTCGCGCCCGCCTCGGAAACACTCCCCTGAGTAGCGACCTTCGCAGTTAAAAATCTGCCTTGTAAATTCGGCACGAGAGCGAAGTAATCCGCCCCGGTTTTTTTGGTGCCGGCAGAGTCGATCACTTCGGAATTAAGCGTGGCCCAGAGCCGGCCCGACGCATAGCAAACTGAGATGATTCGGAAATCGCCGGTATCGATTTTTTCCACTGGCTCGCCCAGCGATTCGCCGAGAGGATGGAAGCCTTTTTTCTGCGTGGCCGGTTTGCTGGGAAAATGATACGGCTGGGTGTTGACCGCGACCGCCTGCAGGTTAAGCGAAGGCGTGGTGTCGATTGAGCTGGTATTGCTCAAGGCCCAGACCGCCAGGCTGTGCTCCGTCGTCATAACGAAGTGCGAGCTGACGAAATACTGCGTTCCGCCATTGGAAGTATCCGGCCCAGTGTCTGCGCCGGGAGTTGCCGGGAAAACAGTGAATTCGTAGCCGGAGACAAATGGCAGTGAAAAGCGAACTGCCGGCGGTGGCGCGCCACCGGTTCCAGCGACGAGCGCCTGTTTCGAGAGCGAAATGATCGCTCCGTCAATAAAGCCACGGCTACTGATCTGGAATTCGTTAAAGCTGATGGAAAGAGCGTAATGATCGACTGCAAAGTGGGGGAAATCTGGGATGCGCGCGCCGGCGCCATCGGGGTCGCGCGCGTCGGTTGTATTCAATATATAAATAGAGTAAACGCCGGTTGGATCGGAAGTCTGGCTGACGGCGAGATAAAGCCGGCTCTGCGGGAGCGGGTTGCCGGCCGAGTCGTTCAATTGAGCGAAAGCGACTACGAACCAGCGTTGCGTTTCAGGATCATAGGCCGCGCCAACATCGCCCGGAAAAACTCCGAAGGTACCGGTGGTGCGATTGATGCCTGCGGCGAGACCGAAAAATTGCGAGAGCGCTACCGGCTTTACCAGAAGCTGCACGCCGTTTGTGTCATAGACATTCAGGGCCGAATTGACCGCTTCCAAAACAAAACCGCCGCCGACTGCGAGAGCCTGGTCGGGCGGTTCGGTGGAAAACTGATTGCCGTTGCGCGCGAATCGCTGGTCGAGATGAGTCAGACCATTGAATCCGCGAAAGACCGGCTGCGCGGCGGAGGCAGCAGCGGCGGCCATCGGGGTGGCGGTCACGCGGTCGGAATATGGTCCTGAGTTTTTAACCGGGGGACGCAGTTCCGGCATGAGGAAAACTTCGGATCGGGTCGCGCTCGTCCTGGCCGCGGCGGCCATCGGTGGTGCGCTGCCACTTGCGGCCTCGCTAATACTAACGGTGCCCGCCGGGGTTAAACTGCCGGTGAGATTTTGTCCTTTATAGCTCGGCAACGGCTGCGCGAGAAGCAATGAGACTGGAAGGAGAACGATGAGAACGGCGGCGAATACTCGGCGCGATGTCCGAGGCGATATTACTGAAAAATGCGGTGATTTCATAGGCATGATACTTTCTGCTAATTTCAAGAGACCAAAACCCAAGGGGGCTTGTCAATCTTCTTTTCGTATCGGGCCGACTTCGTGCGCGTAGTGTCTAACAATTTTTCGTGTTCGGCAGCGGTTCGTGTAATCTGCCGTTCGCATTGGACCGGACGAAAGATCAACAGCAATCAAACCCCCTGCGCGAGGGGTTGACCACGCGCGCAGTGCCGCAGCCGTGCGTCATCGTCATCTTCGGCGCCACCGGCGATCTCACTCACCGCAAATTAATTCCCGCGGTTTACAATCTCGCAGCCGATGGCGAACTGCCGCCGGCCGTGACGGTGATCGGTTTCGCGCGCCGGCCAAAAACCGACGACGAATTTCGCAAGGAGCTGGCGGAAACGACGAAAAAATTTTCCCGACAAACAGTGCGCGACGATATTTGGAATACTTTCGCGCAATCGCTTTTCTATCATCAAAGCGAGTTTGAGGACGAGTCCGGCTACAAATCGTTAGCTGCCGAGCTCGATAAAGTCGATGCCAAGCGCGGGACGCGCGGCAATCGTCTTTTCTATTTCGCGGCCGCGCCGGAGCAGTTCGAGCCGATTTTGAAAAATCTGAAAGCCGCAGGATTGAACGAAGCGAAAAAAGGAAGCTGGGCGCGGGTCATCATCGAGAAACCATTCGGGCGCGACCTCGATTCTGCCCGCGAACTAAATCGCGTTGTCTCCAAATCTTTTTCGGAAGAGCAGACTTATCGGATCGATCACTTTCTCGGAAAGGAAACGGCGCAGAACATTCTCGTGTTGCGTTTCGCCAACGCCATTTTCGAGCCGACCTGGAACGCGCACTACGTCGATCACGTGCAG
>DAIOVO010000017.1:24694-44810 GCA_036758965.1 Chthoniobacterales bacterium | reverse complement strand
GGCAAGGATTTTTTGCTGATAGCGCGGACGGACGCGCGCTCGATTGAAAATTTTTCCGGCGCGATCAAACGCGCGCACGAATATCTGGCGGCCGGCGCAGACGCGATCTTTCCGGAAGCGCTGCAAACGACAGAGGAGTTTCGTGATTTCGCGAAAGAAGTGAACGCCCCCTTGCTGGCGAACATGACGGAATTCGGAAAATCCCCGCTGCTCTCACTCGAAGAACTGCGCGATCTCGGTTACCGGATGGTAATTTTTCCGCAGAGCGCGCTACGAGTGACATTGAAGACGACAGCCGAATTTTTCCGGGCACTAAAATCGAACGGAAGCCAGCACAATTGGCTGGAAAAAATGCAAACGCGCGATGAACTTTACCAGATGCTCGATTACGATCCGGCAGGAGAGGGCTGGCCAGGCTTTTCCCCCTAGCCCTCGCAACCTGAGTCGGGCGATGCGGCGCGATCTCAAAGTCATAGGACTCCAAAGCGAATTAGAAAAATTGGGCAGCGCTCAAGTCGCTCGTTTTTTGCAAGGATTTTTCAAAACCGGCGCGGGCGAATACGGTGCGGGCGACCGGTTTCGCGGGATACGCGTTCCGATGTTGCGCCGGCTGGCGCGAAGACATGGCGATCTTTCGCTCGCCCAAATCGCGCTGGTTCTGCGCTCGCCGTTTCACGAAGATCGGCTCCTTGCGCTTCTCCTACTCGTTAGGCTGTACGAGAAAGGCGATGCAGAAGGCCGCGAAAAAATTTATGATCTGTATCTGGACAACACTCGATTCATCAACAACTGGGATTTGGTTGATGCCTCCGCGGCGCAGATCGTCGGCGCTTTTTTGACTAACAGGGATCGTCACGCGCTTGATACGCTGGCCTGGTCGAGCGCTTTATGGGAACGAAGAATTGCAATCATGGCGACGTTTTGTTTTATCAAGTGCGGCGAATTTTCTGACGCTCTGCGCCTCGCGGAGAAGCTTCTTTCCGAAGATTTGATTCATAAAGCGGTCGGCTGGATGCTGCGCGAAATCGGAAAGCGAAGTTTGCAAACGGAGCGCAACTTTCTGCAACGGCACGGCCGGCAAATGCCGCGCACCATGCTGCGCTACGCGATCGAGAAATTTTCCGACGCGGAGCGACGGAAATATCTAAAGGGCGACGGACTAAATGTCCGACGCGCGAACTAAAAAGGTTGGGAGCAAAACAAAACTATGAGCACTGAAACTAAACCAGCTTACAGTCCCGGCCTCGCCGGCGTGATCGCGGGCGAAACCGAAATCTGCTGGGTCGATCCCGACGCCGGCCTGATGTATCGTGGCTACGACATCCACGAGATGGCCGAGAAAGCGAACTTCGAAGAAGTCGCCTATCTGCTTCTTAACGGCGAGCTGCCGACGACCAAACAGCGCGAAGAATTTTCGCAGGCGCTCGCGGCCGAACGTTCGCTCCCGAAAGAAGTGCTGGAAATGCTGCGGCTCCTTCCGAGAAAAACTCATCCGATGGATATGCTGCGCACCGGGGTCTCCATGCTCGGGCCGTTCGACCCCGACCTGAACGATCACTCGCACGACGCCAACATTCGCAAAGCAATTCGGCTAATCGCTAAGACGACGACCTTGATCGCGGATGGTTTTCGGATTCAGCGCGGCGAAAATCCGCTGCCCGAACGGCCTGACCTCACGATGGCGGGAAACCTTTTTTACAAACTGAGCGGCGAGGTTCCACAGGACTGGAAGATCCGCATGATGGACACGATCTTCATCCTTTACGCCGATCATGAATTCAATGCTTCGACCTTCGCCGCGCGCGTGACTGCGGCGACGCTGGCCGATATGTACGCGGCGGTCACGAGCGCATGCGGCACGCTGAAAGGTCCGCTGCACGGCGGTGCGAATGAAGAGTCGATGAAAATGCTCGACGAGATCAAAACGCCCGAGCGAGCCGAGCAATGGATGATGGATGCGCTCGCAAAAAAAGCGAAGATCATGGGGTTCGGCCATCGCGTTTATAAAAAAGGTGATTCGCGCGTGCCGATCATGCGCGAGATCGCGCGCGACCTGGGCAAACGGGCCGGGAAAGAAGATTGGGTGCCGATTTGCGAGAAGCTCGAGGCGACGATGGAACGCGAGAAACATTTGTGTGCGAACGTCGATCTTTACGCCGCGCCGGTTTTCACCATGCTGAAATTTCCGCCGGAATTAAACACGCCAATCTTCGCCGCCTCGCGCGTCGCCGGCTGGTGCGCGCACGTCGTCGAACAACACGATCACAACCGATTGATCCGGCCGCGCTCGCTTTATACCGGGCCGGCATTGAGAAAATATCCAGGCGGATCGAGTAACGGAGCGTAGCATGGGCTCCGAGCGCCTGACTCATCGGCAGGATGCCGATGCCACAAATCAATCGCTCCAGGAAAAATACGCGCCGAATAATTCGTGCTGGGGCTGCGGGCCAGCCAACGCGGAAGGGCTGCGCATCCGCAGTTTTCCGAAAGGCGACGAAGTCACCGCGGAATGGACGCCGGAGAAAAAATACGAAGCGTTTCCTGGCGTCCTCAATGGCGGAATTATCGGGACGCTGCTCGATTGTCACTGCAACTGGACGGCGGCCTGGGATTTGATGAACAAGGCGGGCGATGATCATCCGCCTTGCACGGTGACGGCGGATTACGCGATCAAGTTATTGCGACCGACGCCGACGAACGGGCCAATTCACCTTTGCGCGAAGGTCGTCGAATCGAAAGACGATCGCGCGACGATTGAAGGAATATTGAGCGGCGGCGGAAAAATTTGCGCAACCTGTCGTGGAACTTTTGTCGCAGTGAAGGAAGGACACCCCGCGTTTCATCGCTGGTGAAAAAAAATGAAAATCGATAATGTATTAGCCAGCCTCGCGGTAAAAGATTTGAAGGCCGCGATCGCGTGGTACGAAAAAGTTTTCGAGCGAAACGCAGACTCGATGCCGATGCCGGAAGTGGCGGAGTGGAAATTTTCTCGCGGCGGCTGGCTCCAGATTTATGAACTACCCGAGCGCGCGGGTGGCGGCTCCTGCACGCTGGCGGTAAATGACCTCGATTCAGTGGTGGAACATCTGCAAACGCTCGGCATCGAAACCGGTGAGAGAACGTCGGGCGCGAAGGTGAAGACCGTGATGATTGTCGATTTGGATGGAAATCATCTCGCTTTTGCCGAGGCCAGTGACCGCACAATGGCGCGCTGATCTGCGGCTCGGGGCGAATTCGCTGCCTGAATTCCGTCGATGCGCGGTTGCGACAAACGCGCGTAATTGATCGTATGAAAAGCCAAAATTATCGAATCGTTCCCCTGGCGACGGAAGTGGCCGAAGAAGCCCGGCGCATGGCAAAAGCGGGCGCCGCGGATCACGTGACCAGCACAGTAACTTCGACGGAGATGGCGCCATGCCGGCATTGTTTGCAGTGGGCCAAGCCAGGAGAAAACGTCGTCTTGTTTCCGTATGCGTCCATTCCAGCGGGTCGACCATACTCGGAAACCGGACCAGTTTTTGTCCACGTCGAAGCGTGCCAGCGTTATGCCAGAGCGGATGCATATCCCGCCGATTTCCGCAGCCAACGTGTGCTGCGGGCGTATAATAAAACAAACGACATGACCGACGCCGTCGTGATTGCAGATGACCGACCTGAACCGGTGATCGAGGAACTTTTTCAAAATCCCGAAACCGAATTTTTGCAGGCCCGCAGCGTCACCCACGGCTGCTACACCTTTAGAATTGAACGCTCATGAAAACACTCGAACTCCTTCCACCTAACGAAACCATGTATCGCGCTCTGATGAATCGCGATTCCACTTTTGAAGGAATCTTTTTCGCTGGCGTGCGGACGACCGGAATTTTTTGCCGCCCAACCTGCAGCGCGAAAAAGCCCGCGCCGGAAAACGTCGAATTTTTTCCCTCGTCAAATGAAGCCTTGCTGGGCGGGTATCGCCCGTGTCTGCGTTGTCAACCGATGGATCCAGTGAAGCGGCCTCCGGAATTAGTCGAACGTCTGCGTGCGGAAGTGGAAAAGGCGCCCGATGGCCGCCTGACGGATAAAGAACTGGCTTCGCTCGAGATCGATCCTTCGACGGCTCGGCGGCAATTCAAGCGCCATTATGGAATGACTTTCCAGGCTTATCATCGTGCGCGCCGCATGGGACTGGCGTTGCGCAAGGTGCGCAGAGGCGAGCGCGTGGAGGAAGCGCGCAACGGCAGCGGCTTCCAATCCGAAAGCGGATTTCGCGACGCGTTCGCGAAAATTTTCGGCGAAACGCCGGCGGCGGCGAAAGAACAAGGCGCGCTTTTGGCCGAACGGATCGAGACGCCGTTAGGTTCCATGCTTGCGATTGCCGACGACGAAGGGTTGCGCTTGTTGGAATTTGTAGATCGGCGTGCGTTGGAACGAGAGCTGTCGATTTTGCGCGCGCGACTACAGACGAATGTGGTGCCGGGCGAAAATCGACACCTGAGCATGGCGCGAAAGCAACTGGGCGATTATTTCTCCGGAAAAAACTTCGAATTTACAGTGCCGCTGGCGCCGGTTGGTTCGCCATTTCAACTGCGCGATTGGAAATTGCTGCGCACGATTCCGCCCGGCGAAACGCGTTCGTACTCCTGGATGGCGGAAAGACTAGGCGACAAAGAAATGCGCCGCGCAGTCGGTCGCGCCAACGGTGACAACATGCTTTGCATCATCATTCCGTGTCACCGCGTCATTCGCGCGGATGGAACCCTATGTGGATACGGCGGCGGTTTGTGGCGCAAAAAGTGGCTCCTCGATCATGAGCGGAGGACGGTTGAGTAGCTGAGAGGTTGAGAAGAAGGTGCGCTGCGAGGTAGCTGTTTTTCGGGGTAATATTTTATCGCGAAGTCCAGTGCAAATACTCGTTTTCCTCTGGTCGTTCAGATGTGTTAGAGTTCAAAGATTGCGAAGCGAAAAAAAATATCGGACGATACTCCGCAAGCTTCGGCGCGTGACCGAGCTGAGCGAACACGAAGCGATCTTGTTCGCCCGCAGCCTCGCGGCGACGCCAGATCAACGGTGGGAAATGAACGTGAACTTTCTTCGCTCGCTCGGCTTCTCCTCGCTTTCCGCCAAGCGGAAATTGATTTCCAAGTAGCAGGGATGACGGCTGCCCTTCTGCAAGGGGTTCCGGTTACTACCCTGGATGCGGACTTGTGGATCAACCTGCCGGAGCGCCGCTATGTTCGGGTTTTGGACATTTGCCAAAAGCAAGGCGCTACGATTCTGGCGAAAACTGTCGTCGCATTGAACGACGATACGCTGGTTAACTTTCTCTACCGGATCGACGGACTGGGAAACTTTACCGCGGAAGCGCGTTTCGCGATCGAGATGGAATGGCTGGGGATGAAGGTGGCGGTGCTGCCACTGGAGTCGATCATTAAGAGCAAACGCTCCATCAATCGCCCGAAGGATGTTGCGCACCTGCCGTTACTTGAGCAAGCGCTGCAAACGCGCCGACAACTTGAGGGCGGAAAAGACGTCCAGAGTAGTTGAGCGGTTCTTAATCTCTCGACCTCGAATCTCCGCGTCCGTGGTGACTCGAACACCCGACCAACGGATTAGAAACGCGATGCCCGGGCGTACGTCGTTGATCCGCAAGGCGCGATCTCAAGCGCAAGAAAGTCCGGACGCGAAATGGACAAAAACTGTGGATTTGTACGCACGCGAATTTTCGTACGATGGACGCAATGCCCACTCGTTCGTCCAAATTTCCAGCGGTCGGGGTCGACGTGGCCGCGCCTGGTCGACTACCACTCCGACAACCTGCGTCGCTTCAGGGCCGAAGGCATCGCGACGGTCGCCGTTTATTTCCAATCGCTCGCGGAGCGTAAGACCAAAGTCGAATCAACCGCTGATCGAATGCGAGAACGGCGGGACGGCTCTCAACTTCCCCGAGCCGGATCGGGCCATGGCCGTGGAATGTCGCGAACTATTGCGAGCCTCCGCGCTAGGCTGGCATTTTTCGCGATTTCGCTCTCCCCAATTCCAACCCAATGCGGTAGCATTTACATTCCTCCCGGACACGTTCGGCGAAGGTTGTATGTGTTCTCGTCGATTTTACCTACTCATTGCAGGGGCTCTCTTCGCCACTGCTTTGTGTGCCTGCCATCCAAGCGCGCCTGATTCCCCGCACGATCAAGCGCTGGAGCGCAAGGTTGGGCAGGTATTAATGGTCGGCTTTAAAGGAAGTAAATTAACCACGGAAATTCGCCGGAACTTGCACGACCTTCAACCGGGCGGGATCTGTCTTTACAAACAAAATATTACCGGAGCGCACGAGGTCGCGCGCTTGAATGAAGAATTGCGCGCCGAGTTTTCTGCCGACAATCCACCTTTCATCGCGGTCGATCAGGAAGGCGGAACGGTTGTTCGCATCGAAGAAGGCGCCACTGTTTTTCCCAGTGCCATGGCTCTCGGCGCCACCCGTTCCGCCGAGCTGGCGACGCGCTTAGGTCGAGCCGAAGGCCGCGAGCTGCGGCTCCTCGGTTTCAACATGAATCTCGCGCCAGTCCTGGATGTGCCGGATAACCCGGCGATAGCAACCCGAGCCCTCAGCGACCAACCGGCAGTTATCACTTCACTCGGCTCAGCTTATATCGTCGCACAACAAAGCGAGATGATCGCGACCATCGCGAAACATTTTCCAGGCGAAGGCCGTAGCCAGGATGATAGCCATGATAAACTACCGGTAAGGGCAGAATCGGCCGAAGTATTGCGTGGGGAGTTGGAGCCGTTTCGCAACATTATTCAGAGAGGCCAACTCGATGGCTTAATGACGGCGCACGTCGCAATGCCGGCGCTGAGCGGCGACCGCCTTCCCGCTACGATCTCGCCTTTGCTGCTCACGCAGTTGCTTCGGCATGAGTTTGGGTTCGATGGACTTATTTTAACGGACGAGTTGGAAGGCATGCGAGCAGTCTCCTCCTTTGGCGTGGGGCGCGCGGCCGTCGATGCGATCAAAGCGGGCGCAGATATGGTTTTCGTCGCTTTTTCGCCTGGGATGCAAATGGAAGCACGGCAGGCGCTACTGAAGGCGGTGCGAGCGGGTGAAATTTCCCCAGCGCGCCTGGACGAGGCTCTGGCGCACGTGCAGCGGCTCAAGCAGCAGCGTCATGTATTCGATTCACCGCCACCACTCGAACAGCGCCTGCGCGAGCTCGATCGTCATGAAGCTGCCGTCGTAGCCGCCGAGATAGCCCGCAACTCACTCACCTGTCTGCGGCTTTCGCCCGGTATCCTCCCGCTTGATCGGAAAACGCGCATAGGAATCATTAGTGACAGTGACAATTTTATCGATGCCATCAAGGTATGGACGCCGCAGGCCCAGGCGCTATCCATCCATCAATACTTGATGGCACATCCACGCACACTTCGACGCCGGCTCGAGCAACTACAAAACCAATCCGATATTATCGTCGCCGGGTTCATCGAGTCGGATCATCTTAAAGTCGCAAGAACAGTTTACCGGCCATTGCTGGTTATCCTAATGAATGTGCCGGAGGTTAATCTGGTTGATGAGGTTCCTAATGCCGTCGCGATCATCGAAACGTACTCTTACCAGCCGGTCTCTGTTCGCGCCGCCGCCGAGGCGATCTTCACTAACGCTTCGATGCCGGGGAAATTGCCGGTAAACGAAGCAGCCTTGGAGAACAAGTCTAAACCAGCAACTCTCGCACGCCACCTCGACCAGAAGTAAGCATGAATAGTTGGTCCTCCTCAGTTAATACTCTTGAGCTCACGAAAAAAAGCCCCGCCCCGGCTCGTTCGCTAGCAGAGCTATTCGAAGAGCAAGTTGCGAGAACACCTTCCGCGGTTGCATTAATCGAAGGCGCGCGGCAGCTAACTTATATCGAGCTAAATGAGCGAGCCAATCGACTTGCTAACTATCTTCTTAGACGCAAGGCAGGCCTGGAAGTTCCTATCGGCGTGTTATCGCCGAGATCGATCGACCTGGTGGTAGCTATCCTCGCTATCCTGAAGTCCGGTGGCGTTTACGTTCCGCTCGATCTGCGAAATCCGCCCGCCCGGATTTACGAGGTGATCTCCGACACTGGAATGAATCTGTTGATCACCAGCGCGGCTCTGGCGCGCGAAAAGTCAGTCTGGGGAGTGGTTACGATTGATCTTGCCGACGTCACCGAAACCATTGCGAGTGAATCCCCCGAAACACCGGCTGGTGAGACTACTCCGGAAAATCTCGCTTATTTGGTTTACACCTCCGGTTCGACCGGGAAGCCGAAGGCAGTCATGATTCCGCAGCGCGTTTTCATGAGGTGCGAAAGATTGGCGCGGGAGGTATTCGGCTTCACCGCCCGGGATCGATTTCTATTCCGCTCGATTCGCGCTCCGGAGGAATTGTTCTTTCCGTTATTAATCGGCGGCAGGCTGTACGTCGCCGAAGAAGGGGTCGAGCGCGATTCCTCATTATTGCTCGGGGCGATCAGGCGCGACCAGATTTCATCACTTGTCCTGTCGCCGAGTATTTTGAGTTTGCTAATTGATGAGAAAGGCTTGGGCGAATGTAGGTCATTACGAACCGTGCTTTGTTCCGGCGAACTCTTGTCGGGCAACCTGGCGAATAAGCTACTGGCCCGACTGCAAGTCCGGTTATATAACTGTTATGGGTTAGCGGAAGCGCCTTTTACCGCCGCCTTTCAGTATGCGGTTGCAACTCGAGATAGCGCGGTTCCCATCGGCGAGGCTTTCGACGCAAGTATCTGTCTCCTGGACGCCAATCGCCAGCCGGTAGCTGCTAATCAGATAGGTGAGATGTACATCGGCGGACCTGGCCTGGCTCGCGGATATCTCGGGCGCGAGGAGGAGACGGCCAGGCGCTTTATTTCGTTGTCGTCTGCGAACGGCTCATCCTTCTATAAGACGGGAGATCTCGCTCGATACGTTGAAGGCATCGGCTATCTCCTGACCGCAAGGTCTGACCTGCAAATGAAGGTGCGTGGTTTTCGGCTGGAACCGGGAGAAGTAGAAGCGGCCATCCGCACCCATCCAGCTATTCGGGAAGTCTGCGTTGGGCTAGACCAGTCTGCCAACGGTGATTCGCAACTACTAGCTCAATTGATCCTCGACTCCGAAGCAAAGGTGACCTCATCTGAGCTAAGGAACTACCTCCGGGACCGGCTGCCAGAACACGCCATACCCACCCGCTATTTTGTATTCCCGTTGTTTCCGCTCACCATCACCGGCAAACTGGATCGGAGTGCCTTGGCCAGCTTGTCCGGGAAGGAGTTGCCATTGGGAACGAGGCATGTCGGTCCCCGTCACAAAGTAGAAGAGCAACTGATCACAATCTGGGAGGAAGTATTGCAGCGAACGGATATCGGAATCGAGGATAACTTCTTTGACCTCGGTGGAAACTCGCTTTTGGCTAGTCGGGTTATCTCGCGCGTGCGGTCAGTTTTCGAGGCAGAGCTTCCGTTAGCCTTGATCTTCGAACAACCTACCATCGGCGATTTCGCAAAAAAAATAGATGGCAGCTCGCGCCTCTCGTTGCCGCCGTTGCGTCCTCTGGCTCGCACTTTCGCGGCGCCATTATCTTTCGGGCAGGAGGGTCTCTGGTTTCTTCACCAAATGGAACCGGCTAGCCTCGCTTATCACATTCCGGAAGCCTGGCTTCTGGCTGGCCCGCTGGACACCAATGTTCTCCAACGCAGCCTCGATCAGGTCATTAGTCGCCATGAAATATTGCGGACGTGTTTCAGGCTCAAAGACGGCAATCCCGTACAAATTGTTGCGCCGGCAGTTCCACGTGCCCTTCAGATCGTGGATTTGAGTAGCATCGCAGTCGAACACCAGTCGTCCGAGCTGAGGCAACAGATCATGGATTTGCAAAAACCATTTGATCTTGGCGAACTACCCTTGCTCAGAATCAAACTTCTCCGATTAGCTTCCGACCAGCACCTGCTATTGCTAAACGTTCATCACATTATCGCGGATGAATGGTCGCTAGGTATTGTTTACCGTGAGTTATCCGCGAGCTACGAGGCGTTCTGCCGCGGTCAACTGCCGAAGCTGCCTGAGCTTGCGGTGCAATATACCGATTACTCGATTTGGCAGCGCAATTGTTTGCAGAGCGCCGAACTCAAGCAACTGGAATATTGGCGGACGCGGCTTGAAGGTGCTCCGACACTGCATTTCCCTACAGATCGGCCTCGACCAGCGAAGCAAACCTACAAGGGCGAGCGCTTTTCGTTCGCCTTATCGCGCGAGGTTGGGAAGCAGCTCGACCGATTCAACAGAGCCGCAAACGTAACCCCGTTTATGACCCTGCTTTCAGTTTTCCAGATATTGCTCGCGCGTTATAGTGGCCAGGAGGATGTCCTAGTCGGCACACCGATTGCCGCGAGAGAGCACGTCGATCTGGAGAACTTGGTCGGCTTTTTTGTAAACACCGTTGTCCTTCGCGGTGACTTATCTAACGACATTACGTTTCGCGAACTTGTCCGGCAAACACGAAAAGTGATCCTGGACGCATATCAACATCAGGCATTGCCCTTTGAAAGAGTAGTTCAGGAAATAAATCCGGCGCGCGACCTGAGCCGGCATCCGCTCTTTCAAATTTTGTTTACGATCCAAAACGCTCCCGAATTTCGTCCGTCCTTTAGGCGCTTAGAAGTCTCTCCCTATCCGCTGCCTGCTCGGTCGACTCACTTCGATCTGGAGTTTTCTTTCCGCCAAGCTGGCGGACAGTGGAACGCCTCGTTTATTTACAACACAGACCTGTTTGAAGCGGCGACTATTGCGCGATTGAGTGCGCACTTCTGCCGGCTTATCGATGGTTTGCTTGCCGAGCCTGCTCGGCCTGCACATGAAATAACGATGCTGACCGAGGCGGAAGAGCACCGACTTCTCTACCAATGGAATGCGACCTCGACCAGTTACCCCCGAGAGCGTTGTATCCAGCAACTGTTCGAGGCCCAGGTCGAAAGGACTCCCGCGGCAGGTGCAGTGATCGATGGCGAAGAGAATATCAGCTACCGGGAACTGGATAGACGGGCCAACCAATTGGCTAATCATTTGCGCAGTCGCGGTGTTGGCCCAGAAGACCGGGTTGGGATTTGTCTGGAACGCTCGGTCGAGATGGTTGCTGCATTATTAGGTATTCTTAAAGCCGGCGCCGCCTACGTGCCGATTGACCCTTCCTATCCCAAAGAACGAATCGAATTCATCATGGCCGATGCGGCCATTTCCGTTTTGCTGACCTCGGCTCGGCAAGACATAGCCAAATTAAACCAGCATATTGCGATTGTAGATCTGGAGACCGCCTTGCCGGCGCACTTTGATCCGCCACTAAATAGTGCCGGGCCGCGCCATTTGGCCTATATCATTTATACCTCCGGCTCGACCGGCCGACCCAAAGGGGTCATGATCGAGCATCGAAACGTCACCGCCCTGCTCGATTGGGCGCACCATCATTACTCGAAAGCTGAATTGGCCGGCGTGCTCGCCTCGACTTCCATCTGTTTCGATCTCTCTGTGTTCGAGCTCTTCGTTCCTTTGACTTGCGGCGGCACGGTCATTCTGGCGCGGGACATCCTGCGCCTGCCGGAATTGCCTGCGCGCAAGCTGGTCACCTTGATTAATACCGTCCCCTCCGCCATGGCGGAGCTGGTTCGAGCAAAGGCAATTCCTGAATCAGTGGTGACGGTGAATGTGGCAGGCGAGCCCTTAAAAAGTCAACTAGTCAGAGAGATTTACCAAAACCGGTCGGTCGAGCGCGTTTACGATCTTTATGGTCCCTCAGAAGATACGACTTACTCGACTTGCGGGCTTCGTCGTAGCGATGAAGACAGGGCGACGATCGGCCGGCCCATCGCGAATAAGCAAAGCTATATTCTCGACCAGCGACAGCGGCCAGTTCCGATTGGTGTAACCGGCGAGCTCTACCTTGGTGGAGACGGAGTCGCTCGCGGCTACTTGGATCGACCCGATCTGACGAGCGAGCGTTTTATTTCAAATCCGTTTCACAAAGAGGCGAATTCGAAGCTTTACCGCACTGGTGATCTCGCCCGCTTCCTTGATGATGGCAGAATGGAGTTCCTGGGAAGGCTGGACCAACAGATCAAAGTGCGCGGGTTTCGGATTGAGTTAGGAGAAATAGAAGCGGCCGTTCTCAGCCATTCTGAGATCGAGCAATGCGTGGCGATAGTGAGGCAAAACGCGGATAACTGCGGGCAACTGGTATGTTACTTTGTCGCCCGAACCTCAGGCGATTCTACTTTGAGCGCGCGTTTGCAAGCTTCTTTGCGGCAGAAACTACCCGCTTACATGGTTCCGAGCCATTTCATCTCCCTGGAGAGGGTACCACTTACTGCGAGCGGCAAGATTGACCGGGGAAGATTGCCCGAGCCAGGGCCGGAGACGATTCACCGTGCCGACGGAGCCGAGATGGATATTCCACGCGATGAAATGGAGCGCCGCTTGGTCGCTATCTGGAGCGGCTTGCTAGGAACTTCCGCGATTGGGATAGAGGATAATTTCTTTGCTATCGGCGGGCATTCCCTGCTCGCGGTACGGTTAGTGTCTGAGATTAACCACAGCTTTGGAACTGAGATTCGTCTTGCGCCTTTTTTTCTCAACCCGACGATCGATGGCTTGGCTGCCGCCATCCGCGCTGGGGGTGAATGGAAAAAGAAACCCCCGGGTTTGATTTTTTCTTCCGGATCCAAGAATTTGCCTTCTCTTTTTTGCGCGCCATCCATCGGTATGGTGGAACGTTTCCCAGAGTTACAGCATCTGGCACGATTGCTGGAGGACGAGGTGAAGTTTTGCGGCTTCGACCCCGCTCCGGCAGTAACCGATATTGGCAACCTTGCTGATCACTGCATTAGATTGATGCGTCTGGAACAACCGACCGGGCCTTACTCCGTAATTGGCTTTTGCCAGGCGGGGCATGTCGCCTACGAGATCGGACAGCGACTGGAAGCTCAGCACGAAAAGATGCAACTATTAATGGTAATGGATTGTTCGCCTCGGAATTTTGCGCCGGATCTTCGGCAGCGATTGTTCTGGTTGCGCGAGCGTATCGGCGATGGCCCGCGTGGTCTTTTGCATGCCCTTCGCCGGCGAATGAACGAGAAGCCCGAACCGCAAGCTGTGGATGACGAAATCTATGCTCCTTACGTTCTGCACCACCAAGTCGCACTCAGCCATCGTCCACGTCGATACGGTGGCCGTCTAGTTTTGCTGAACTCTAGAGAGTATTTTGAGGTGAAACGAAGTAAACTGGTCGGATGGGACGCCTTCGCTCGCGAAATAGAAGCTCATGTGGTCAATTGTTTGCATCAGGAATTGATCGCGGGAGATGGCGTTAAGACGGTCGCGGAAATACTCCCCCGTTATTTGCGCTCGTCCTAAAGCCTATGTCTTCACGAGTTTGCTCAAAGCGGTCAGTGATCGGGGACGCGCCCATAAAGCCTCATGTCGCTGAGTTGATTCGGGCGTGATCGCCGCGCCCGGAGTGACTCGAACACTCGACCTACGGATTAGAAATCCGTTGCTCTATCCGGCTGAGCTACGGGCGCAAATTGGATTGGAGTTTGCGGCTGGGATTGGTTAGGCGCAAGTTTTCCCGGCCATGAAAACGAAAGTGATCATGTTCGGACTGATTGTTGCGGCCTGTGTCGCGGCTGGGTTAGTTATCCGCTCGCACGGATCGAAAGCTAAGGAAATGAACTCGCTCATGGTGATCGCGCCCTACAAGTACGAAGGGACGTGGGTGTTCGATGACGCTGCGGCCGGTCTGAGCAAAGAGCCGTTCATCGCCGGCATTGACACGCTGATTGATAAGGCAACCGCCAGTATTCCGGATGCGGCCAAAGGTTTTCGCGCGATTTTCAGTGCGTCGCAATTTCCGGGCGCGACCTTTAAACTGGAATGGCGTCGCGCCGATTCCGGCGGCAATTGGTATTACTCGCCTGAATTCAATCAGGAAGGCTGGCTCTGTCCGGCGCTGCTGAAATATTTCGCCAGCGCGCCACGCGAAATTTTTGTGAAAATCCAACCGCGGACCGACGCGAAATAAATTCGGTTACTCGGAGACGCGGTGTTTCAATTCCCAAACTTTCAGTGCCGCCAGGAGCAAAGCTTTGGTGCGCGCTAATGTGCCCACGGCGGGCAAATCCGAGCCAGAATTGTTCGTTTTTGATGCCGTTCCGCGCGGACGCCCGCGTTTGCGCGTGCCCTTGCTTTTGCCGACCCTGCGCGCGGCGTTTTCGCTGACTGGTAGGTGTCCGCTATTCATAATTAGCAGCTAAAAGCAGCTTCCAAGCCAGTGTTTCGCAAACCGGCGCAGCCCGCGCGAATCCGCTTGTTCGCCAGTCGATTCTCCGTCACGTTCTGATTAATCATGGCGAACCAAAAAGGAAGTTGTCTCACGATATTTTTATTTTTGGCGCTCTGCTCGAGCGTGGTCGTAAACATATTTCTGGCGGTCGCGATGGTGAGCCGTTTCACTAATCGGGTCGGAGTTATTCGCGAAGAACCACTGGTTAGATTCCGCGAAGTAACGGTGCAACGCGGCACGGGCGCGCGGCCGGATTATATTGCCGTGATCGCGTTGCGCGGGCTGATCAGCACTTCGGTTTCAGGAAATGTGGGCGACAACATGGTGGACGATATGCGGTTCGCCTTGCAACAGGCGCGCGAAGACGAGCGGGTGAAAGCGGTGGTGCTCGAAGTCGATTCTCCCGGCGGCGAAGTGACGGCCTCCGACATTATTTACAATGCAGTCGCCAAGACGCGTGGGAAAAAGCCGGTGGTCGTTTACATGGATTCGCTGGCGGCGAGCGGCGGCTACTACGTTTCCTGTGGCGGAAAATATTTAATGGCGAACGAGACGACCATCACCGGCAGCATCGGCGTCATCATTCAAACGCTGAACTACGAGCAACTCTTCAATAAAATCGGACTCGCCTCAGTTGTTTTCAAAAGCGGCAAGTTCAAGGATTTACTCAACGGCGCGCGACCGATGACGCCGGAAGAACGCGATTACGTGCAGAGTTTCGTCATGAAAACTTACGATAAATTTCTCGGCATCGTGGCGAAGGAACGCAATCTGCCCGCCGACGTTTTGCGTAATACCATCGCCGATGGTCGCATTCTGTCTGGCAAAGATGCGCTGGACGACAAGTTGATCGACGGGGTGGGACAGATCGAAGACGCCTATGCCAAGGCGCGGCAACTCAGCAGCGCGCCGGACGCCGCGATCGTCCGTTACGCGCCGCCGTTTAGTCTCGGCCGGCTCTTCCGGGCGCTGGCGGAGTCGCACGCGAAATTACAGTTGGAATTGCCGAAACAACTTGTGCCGCAACTGGAAAGCGGCCGCGCCTACTTTTTACCGAGCTTCTACGCTCCCTAGCCCGGATTCGGATGGGCGGCGAACTCATTTCGGTTCTGGGCTCGCTCATTAATGCTCTTTTTCTAGTCGCGAGCATTTACGTTTACGTTGCGCTTTTGCGCCAGGTGGGCAATCGCGGGACCGATCCCGCGCTGGCAAGCGAGCCTCGTTTCGGTTTGCCGGAAGTAGCGGTCGCCGTTTTTCTGATGGCGATCTTCGCCTTTTTCGCTCTCATGAGTTACACCGCGGGGGCGGACGAGATTCCCCATCCGCGCGTTCTGGATCTTGTTGGCGGCATCTTGTGGGAAATCGGGATTTTGCTTACGCTACTCTATTTTCTTCGTTTGCGCAGATTCGACATTACGAAAATGGCGGGGCTGGCGCGGCTGACTTTTCGCCGCGCCTTTGCCACCGGTCTGGTGCTGGTCATTTTCGCTTATCCGCTGCTCATTTTTGCAGATTGGTTAACGGTTCACATTCTGGGGCGGAGCGCCAGCCGGCAGAGCATCATCGAGCTTTTCGGCACCTCACAACGGCTCGATGAACGTGTCATCATTATTGTCACGGCGGTGGTGGTGGCGCCTTTGGCGGAAGAATTTATGTTCCGTTTTTTTCTTTACGGAGTGTTGCGCCGCTACGCCGGGCGAACGGTCGCGCTCGTCATTTCGGCCCTGCTTTTCGCCGCCGTTCACGCGCATCTGCCGTCGTTCGGTCCGCTTTTTGTCCTCGGTGCTTGTCTTACCCTTGCCTACGAATGGAGTGGGACGCTGCTCGTGCCGATGACGATGCACGCCATTTTTAACGCGCTCACTCTTACTGCCCTGGCTTTTCCGGATGCGGCGCAGCCATGAGGCTGCGTGCATTGGGTGAGGAAAATTTACTGGCGCAAGTTCGGCTGGTCTTGCGGCGGCGCAATCCACGTATCGTTAGCGCGCTGAAGGATGATTGCGCGGTGGTGAAATTTCCTGGTGCCCGCGATTTTCTTTTGCTCAAAACGGATTGCGTGGTCGAAGGCGTTCATTTTCAATCGAAAGCCAGCGCGCGCGCTATCGGGTGGAAAGCGATGGCGCGCACTCTGAGCGATTTTGCGGCCATGTCGAGTCTGCCGGAATTTGCGCTCATTACGCTGGTGGTCTCGCCCGGCAGAAAAAATTCCTGGGTGCGCGATCTCTATCGCGGATTGAATCAGGCGGCGGCCTGTTTTGATGTCGTTATCGTTGGCGGTGAAACCAGCAGCACGCGCGGACCGGCGACGGTGAATGTTTGCGCGAGTGGCCGGGTCGAGCCCACGCGCTGCGTCTTTCGCGGCGGCGGCAAAGCAGGCGACGATCTCTTTGTCACCGGCACACTCGGCGGATCAATTCGCGCTCGACACTTGAATTTTGTCCCGCGCATTAAGGAAGCGCGTTGGTTGACGGCGAAGTTCAAAATTCACGCGATGATGGATCTGAGCGACGGTCTCGGCGCCGACCTGCCGAGGCTGGCGCGCGCGAGCAAGCTAAACTTCACCATCGACCAAAGCGCGCTCCCGCTTTCGCGCGGCAGCACCGTGCAACAAGCCATTTCCGATGGTGAAGATTACGAGCTTCTCTTCGCCATCTCAGCGCGCGAGCGCGTGCGTCTGGAAAAATCGTGGCGTAAAAAATTCCCCCGCCTTCCGCTTACCCGCATTGGAAAATTAGTTTCGTCATCCGTCATTCGTCATTCGTCATTTCCGCCTGGCTATGTTCATTTCCAAAAGCGCCGCTGAAACCATCGCGGCCGGCGAAAAGGCGGCGCGCAAAATTCAGCCGCGCGATGTAGTTGCGCTCGCCGGCGATCTCGGCGCTGGCAAGACCCAGTTTGTAAAAGGAATTGCGCGTGGATTGAATTGCTCTGCCGCGGTCACGAGTCCCACCTTTACGCTCGTGCACGAGTACGGCGGCGGCAGATTGCCTCTTTTTCATTTCGATTTTTTCCGGCTCGATCACCTCGGCGCTTTGCGCGGAATTGGATTCGACGAATATCTTTTTAGCGATGGCGTGAGCGTGATCGAGTGGGCGGACAAACTTCGGGAGGCGATTCCGCCCCGGGCGCTCTGGGTAAAATTCGAGATCGGACCGGCTAACGAGAGACGGATCGATCTTTCAGCATTCGAGTGAAAATTCTCGCTTTCGATCTATCGACACGCCGCGGCAGCATCGCACTCATGGCGGAGAACAACATAACGGCCGAGCGCGAATGGCCGAACGATCGCCGAAATTCCGCGCCATTTTTCGAGGCGCTCCAACAAATCGTTAACGAAAAGGGTCAGCCGGAACTCATCATTGTCGGTCTCGGCCCCGGTTCCTATACGGGGACGCGGATTGCAATTTCCGCGGCGATGGGATTGAAACTTACTACTGGGGCAAAACTGTGTGGATTGCCCTCGATCGCCGCTCTCTCGGATAAAAATGATTTCGCGGTGATTGGAGATGCGAAACGGTCCGCGTTCTTCTTTGCGCAGGGACATCGGCTGGAAGCCAATACCACGGAACTGCTCAGTGAATCTGAAATGCACGAACGAATCGCCGAGACGGGCGTTCCTATTTATACTTCCGATGAACTGCCGCAGTTCGTGCGAGCGAAGCTGTGTTTTCCCTCGGCCAAACGGCTTTGCCAGTTGGCGGAAAAATTTCCGCGCAATCTCATTCGCGCGCCGCTCACGCCGATTTACCTTCGCGAGCCGCACATCACACAACCGCGGGAAAAATGACGGATCATCGTTGTTGGGCCGAGATCGATTGCGCCGCGTTGCGTTCCAACGCTGCCGTCGTGCGCAAAAAAGTTGGCGCTCAAGTGGAATTACTCGCGGTCGTGAAAGCGAATGGATACGGCCACGGCATGGTCGAGATCGCGCGCGCTTTTAGCGGAGACGCCGATCTTTTTGGAGTCGCAAATCTGGGCGAAGCGCTTGTGCTGCGGGAGAGCGGAATCACTCAACCGATCTTGCTTCTCGGCCCTGCGTTGCCGGAGGAACGCGCGGTCATTAACGCGCACGCGTTCATTCCCTCAGTTTCGAGCGCCGACGAAGCGCGCGGGTTTGTCGGAAATACCAGCGGACTAAACTTTGTCGTTGATACGGGGATGGGGCGGATGGGTTGTTGGCACGATGAGGCCGCGGGAGAGCTCGGGAAAATTATTCGCATTCCGGATCTTAAAATCCACAGCGTCTCAACCCATCTTCCGGTGGCGGATGAAGACGAAGCTTTTACTCGCGCGGAGCTGGCGCGATTCGACGCACTCGTCAGGCAGTTGCGCCTTCAGGTTCCGGGCGCTTGGAAGGTGCATGCGCTTTTGAGCGCTGGCATTCTCCGCTTCCCCGCCCAGGCTGGTGGGATCGTGCGCGCGGGCTTGATGCTCTATGGAAGTTCGCCGTTGCCTGACGAGCAGCATGTTCTTCGCCCGGTCATGACTTTAAAGACGCGGATCGCCTTGCTGCGCGAATTGCCCGCGGGCCGCACCATCAGTTATGGCGGCACTTTCACGACCGCGCGGCCGACGCGAGTTGCCACCATCAGCGCGGGCTACGCCGATGGTTATCCGCGCTCGCTTTCCGGTCGCGACGCGGCGGTGTTAGTCAGCGGAAAACGCTGTCCGGTGCTGGGGCGAATCACGATGGACCTCACGATGGTCGATGTGAGCGCGGCGCCGGATCCGCAACTCAATGACGAAGTCGTGCTCATCGGACGCCAGGGCGAGGAGGAGATTTTCGCGGCAGAAATTGCGACCCGCGCCGGCACGATTGCCTGGGAGATTTTCACCGGCATTGGCAGCCGGGTGAGGCGTGTGTATCTGTGAAGCGTTGAAGAGTTGAAGCGATGAAGCGGCCCAACGTTCTAACTCTTCAACGGTTCAACGCTTCAACGAGCCCATGTTCCAAATCATCTTCAACGAATTGAGCGCAGCGGAAATGGCGGCGTTACCGAAAAAATTGCAGCTCGATTTGCTGGCGGAATTTCAAGTGTTGCCGGAGGAACTCGATCGGCTCGATGAAAAACGCTTCGGGTTACTCGAGCGCGATGGCAAAAAACTTTATCGCTACCGCGCAAAAGATTACCGGATTTACTTCGCCAAAACGGCGGAAGGAATCACCGTTCATCGGGTTTTGCACAAAAACACGCTGCGCGATTTTCTTTTTCGCAGCAAACTTCCCACCGGCGAAGACGAGCAACTGCGCGATACGCGCGAGTTTTGGAAGCTGATCGAAGAAGGAGAACGGACGCGGAAGAAATAATTCGTCATCCCGAGCGAAGTCGAGGGATCCCGTGGCGCAACCTCAAAGCTTACTTTCGCGGGATCCCTCGACTCCGCTAAGGGATGACGGGGAGCTGCTATTTCATTAGCAGCACCGACCGGCTGCGTTTGATTTCGCGCGTGATTTTGCGGTGCATGTGTGCGGGCATGCCCGTGACGCGCCGCGGCAAAATTTTCCCGCTCTCCGTCACGAATTTCTTCAGCAAATCTGGATTCTTGTAATCGATCGCTTCGGTCGCGATATCGATGCGGCGGCGCGGCATCGTGCGATTAGCACGACGGAAATTAGAACGGCGTTTGGCGGTTTTCGGTTGCATGAATTTTTAGCGCGTCTCGCGATGCAAAGTGTGTTTCTTCAAAAACGGATTGTATTTCTTTTTCTCAAGACGATTCGGCGTCTGCGGACTTTTTTTATTGCGCGTGCTCATGTAACGCGAGGCCGGTTTGCCCAAAGCC
>DAIOVO010000017.1:11542-24684 GCA_036758965.1 Chthoniobacterales bacterium | reverse complement strand
GCGGGCGTTGTCGTTGATTCTTCCTCTTCCGTTTCCGGCGCTTCGTCGTCGGTTAAACCAAAAAGCGAAGTGACTGATTGCCGCACGCGCGACTGCTTGCTCTGCTTTTCCAGTTGCGACTGACATTCCACCGTGAAACGCGCGAAGGGAATCGCTTCCAGCCGCGCATGAGGAATCGCTTTGCCCGACATCTCGCAAACGCCATAGGTGCCGAGTTCGATCCGCTTCAACGCCTGATCAATTTCATAAAGCGCATCCTGTTCCTGTGAGAGAAGACTCAGGGCAAAATCGCGATCATACGCATCCGAGCCCGCATCGGCCTGGTGCATGCCAAAAGCGGAGGCCTCGCTGCCTTCAGCGCGCGCCCGTAAAGTATCCTGCGCCCCCCCCGCCATGGCATCGACCATCGCATCGCGCAACTGGAGCAGCTTTTCTTTTTGTCCACGCGTGAAGGAATCGAGTTTCCGCCCGCGATGATTCGCCCCAAGAATGATCGCCGATTCTGATTTTGCGTGCTTGGAAGGTTTGGCCGGCTTAGCCGGGCGCACGGCAGCAGTTCGCTTGGGAGCCTTCGCTTTCGCCTTCTTCACGGCTCTTGCGGGCTTGGCCGGCTTCTTCGCCGCCGGTTTTTTTTTCTTGGTTTTCGCCATAAAAAATAAAATCTCGCGCGTGGCAGCGGCGCGAGCGGAGCGGTAATTAAGAACAAAACCCCCGGCGCGCAAGCGGAGATTTGCGCCTGCTAAAACGGGCAAATCTCGTGGCATCGGCATCCTGCCGATGATTTGCGGAACTGATGCTCGTGCCAGTTGGAAATAGCCGGCTATGCCGTAAAGGCTCCTCCGCTCTCAGGTAATCTCTTCTCTCGGGAATCGCATCCGCCTTTGACAGTCGCAATCGGAGGCGACAACCTGTTGAATTATGAAAACCCTGCTCCGCCGCTCCCTCACGTTGCTTGCTTCTCTTTTCCTCCTCGGATTAACCACGCCAGCTTGGGCGACGGACTTTGGCGACTCCAAGGATGTCAAGCAGGTGCGAACAATCGTCGCGGGCAAATTCGGGCACGCATTGCACGCATCCGTCTCTCACGATTGGGCGCTTTGCACTGCCTATATGGACGAGAGCGACCTATCGGTGGTGTTGCATCGCACCAGCTCAGGCTGGAAAATCGCAGCGCACGATGGCGGCGCTTTCGTGCAGGAAAACCTGAAGGAGCTCGGAGTTCCGAAGGCCGACATCCCGTCGCTCTTAAAAGCCTACCAATAGCTGCACTCCGGATAAGCGGCCATCACACCTCAAAGTAAAAGTGATGGTGATCGGCGCAGCCGGGATTGAACTCAGCGCGGCATCTCGGGCAACGATATCCGCAGCTAAGATATTCCTCGATCGATAACGTCCCACGACAATTGCCGCAAAGTATCGCGTGCGTTTGCCGCTCATCCTTACCCCAAACTACCACCGGATGATCAGCTAATTCTCGATGGCAATCGATACAAGCATAGAAAGCGTCGCAGCACTTAAACTTAATCGCCACAATGTCCCGTTCCGAATGGTAATGCGTACACTGCGCGCGGTCATGTACCTTCAAGCCGCGGACACCCATTCGGTCGGTTCCCCAGTTTCTTACGGCCGTATGACCCGACCTAGTCGTATCACTGGCAACGTCGTGCCGTCCCTTTTGACGTAATACCAACCGTGGTCAAGCAACGTTTGCGCCAAGCCGTTCTCCGAAAAAGACATCTTGCGAATCACCGCTTCCGAGATTTCGATCCGTCTTTCGCGTCGGACGGCGCAGTTTGTTTCTTCGTGAAATCCCGGTTCATCGTTGAAAATTCTGCAGGGGAGCGAAAACGTCTGAGCGAATGCGGCGGTGTTGAAGAATGCAGCTATCAGTGCAGCTACGAACGGCATAAGGATTAGATCAAAGCTGCTCGCATTGAGCTGTGTTGTAAAGTAGCCGCCATCATCAATTAAACCAAGCCATATAGCCTGGTGTCTACCTGGCTCCAAATCGTAACATTGTTCGACCCTGCAATCTGGAGTCCGAAGCTCGCATCATCCAGGACAAGCACCAATATTGCCCTGCAGACGCAGCATGGTCCTCCTAACGATTGCCTTTAAGAGCTGGCGCTGGAGTAGTGGTTGAGGGCGAAGCGCCAGAAGAGGCGCGAAATGGCGAAGACTATGGTCGCGGCGGCTATTAGCTGGAGGATCAATGGCAATGGTTGACCTAGCGATTTAATTAACAGGCGCGCGGGAATGTTGGCTACGATTACTACCGGGATAAGCCAACTGAAGATAAACCGAAACAGTCGCGGATAGATGACATCGGGGTATCGCGCTATGTTGAGGAAGTTGAAGTAGCCATAAACCAAACCTTGCGCACGCACGATCCAGAAGCTGAAGGCGGCAAGGATGAGCATGATGGAATAATGAATGACTACGCCAAAGCCGAGCGCGACCAGATATAACAAGATGTGGATGGGCGGCGGCATGATCTGTAAACGCACCAGTGATACCACTACCACTACGCCTCCAAGAGCGGCATTAACTATACTGTCGAGTCCGAATTGTTTGGTGGAGGTGGCGAACTGGCTGTCGATCGGCAGCACCAGCAGGGAATCGAGTTTGCCGGTGCGGACGAGCTCGGGAATGTTGGCGACGTTGACGAAAAAGAAGGCTTGGAAAAGTTGCGCGATGATCTGATGGGTGCCAACGAGCAGGACGACTTCCCATTTTGTCCAATCACCGATGCGATCGACCGAGCCGAAGATGATGCCGAAGAAGACAATCTGCCCGACGAACCAGAGCACTTCCACCACCATCCAAAGAATGAAGTTTGCCTTGAAACTCAGCTCGCGAATAAGCGAGTTGCGCAGCATGATGGAGTAGATTTCGATGTAACGGCGCAGGCCTTTCACTTGTCTTAACCATTATGCCTCTTCTGGCCGAAGGAAAGTTTCGTTTATTCGCTCCATTGCTGGTGAGCGCGCTGGCGTTTTTGTTGCAGACTTGCGGAAGATCCGGCGCTTCGGAGTTCCAGACGGCGGCAGTGACAAAGGGGCCGATCACGCAGGCGGTGACTGCGACCGGGACGCTTAACCCGGTGGTTAACGTGCAGGTCGGCAGCCAGGTTTCGGGGAATATTCAAAAGCTGTTTGTTGATTACAATTCGAATGTGAAAACGGGCGAGACGATCGCGCAGATCGATCCGGCGTTGTTTCAGGCGACAACATCGGGCTGCGGCGAGTATATCCGCATGCTGATCCAAAGCTGACGAACCAGCTTTTTGGTCACGCGGAGGGATATAACCGCATCGCCGACGAGGAAATTAGACGGCGGTTTGGAAAACCCGAAGAGGAACACATCTGGAGTGAGTGCAGGAAGCTTTTGGCGTTGCCGGCATCTCATTAGCTAGCCGCCAACGGCCTGATAGTGGTTTAGGCCGCGTTTCCACATGAGACGGGCTATACTCCAAGTAACTAGAAGCCAGCCCAATTGAATTAGGAGAGCTTGGATTAGTCCGGCGCCCTTTAGCCGGCCGAGGAAGATGGCGATGGGGCAGAATAGTTCATAGTAGAAGGGGAGCCATTTCATCACGGCCTGGACACCGACCGGCATGATGTCCACCGGAAACATTTGGCCGCCGAGGAAGTATTCAAAAGAATAGACGATGAAGATGACAGTGGATATTTCCAGGATCCAGAATGCCATCATGGCCAGGGAATAGGTGATGAAGAATTGGATGAAGGCTGCCATGACGAGAGAAAGTCCGGCCAGAAAGTAACTGGCGAGGTCTGAAGGCAGTCGGAGGTATTGGCGGAAATAGAAAAAGATCAGAACAATCGGGACGATGGTAACTGCGGTGTAAACCAAACGACCCGCCAGGAATATGCTTGTGCGATAACCGAGATAGCTCAACGGTTTGGTTAGAAAGGAGTTGATCTGTCCTTCGCGAATGTCGGCGCCGATTTGCCAGTCGTCTTCCGTGGGAGTTACGAGATTGGAAGCGAGGATGGTAAGAAGATAATAATAGATCATCGAGCCGTAGTCGTAGCCGCCGAAGCCGCGGCCGCCGGGCTCGCGAAAGATTGCGCTCCAGAGGAAAACGGTGCCGGCAAGAGGGACCAGGCCAAAGAGCGCGCGCAAGAAGTAGTTCCAGCGATAGACGAAGGTATTCTGGAGGCCAAGGTTAAAAACGCTCCAGTATTTGGCCACAGTCATTGCGGGCGGGTGAGACGTTTGATTGCTGAGTCCTGCATGCGGGAAAAAAACAGCAAAGCGCAGATCGCACCGATGAATGCGCAGAGCATATCTTCCTGCGTATCCCAGGGATCGCCCTGGGTGCCGAGGAAGCTGACGGCAGCGTTGCCGCTGGCCAACGCTGTCCACCACTCGATCAGCTCGTAAAAAGCACTGATCGCCAGGCAGACGCAAACAATGAGAAACGGCTGCCACCAAGTGTGATTAAGTATTTTTGTGCGAATAAAAATCTCGCGCGCGATCAAGGCCGGAACGAAGCCTTGCGCGAAGTGCCCCAGGCGATCATAGTGATTGCGATGCCAGCCAAAAATTGGGCGGAGCCAATCAAAGAGGGGAACGCGGGCGTAGGTATAATGGCCGCCGACAAATAGCAGGCACATGTGGAGAGCGATGAGGAGATAGACGAGAGTAGTAAACTCGAAGCGGCGATAAGTTGATGCCAGAATAACAAAGCCAACCAGGGCTGGAGTAACTTCCAACCACCAGGTAAAGCGATCGTAAGGATGGAGTGCAGACCAAAGCAGGACTGCTCCGACGAAAACGAGCAAAATGAGATGGGAGGCTTTCACCTGGTTTTGTGGGCGAGCTCGACCGCAAGCTTGACCGCCGCGATCATACTGTCGGGGCGCGCGATGTTCTTCCCGGCAATATCGAAAGCGGTCCCGTGGTCGGGACTGGTGCGTGGGTAGGGCAAACCGAGCGTGACGTTCACGCCGTGATCAAAACCGATGAGCTTAAGTGGAATCAGTCCCTGATCGTGATACATGCAGAGGGCGGCGTCCCATTTTCCTTTCGCAAGATAATAGAAGAGCGTATCGGGGGAAATTGGACCGGTGAAAGTGGTTGATGGTTGATGGTTGATGGTTGATGACAGTTCGCGAATGGCGGGCTCGATGATGTCGATTTCTTCACGGCCCATTTTGCCGGATTCGCCAGCGTGCGGATTGAGGCCGGCAACGGCGATGCGGGGCGAATTGACTCCGCGCCGACGAAGGTAGCTAACGAGAAGTAAGCCGATGCGGACGATTTCAGTCTGCCGGAGTGAAGGCGCAACTTCGCGCAAGGGCAGGTGAGTAGTTACGAGCGCGACGGTAATGGGATCGGCAGTCAGGAGCATGGCGAAGTTGGCTGTTTGGGAGCGCGCGGCGAAGAACTCGGTGAGACCGGGAAAAGCGAAGCCGATGCCAGCCATACGTGCCTTGTGAATGGGGCCGGCGACGATCGCGTCGATCGCGCGGTCATTTGCGAGCTGAGCGGCAGTTTCGATTGCTGCCAGTGCAGCCTGGGCGGACTCGGCAGTAGGCTGGCCGGGAATTATTCCATCCGCGCTACCGATGACGCGATACTCCACCTGCAAGGGTAGTTGGCCAGAACCAAGAGCGGCGCGAATAATTTCAGGCCCGATGCCGGCCGGGTCGCCAAGAGTAAGTCCAATGCGCAACGGCGGCATCGCGCAGTTTCTTCCTTGCCCGCTCGGAAGCAAGTGCGCGGCTAGAAGGTTTTGATAAAAGCTTTCTGGCGCAGGCTGGCCATCCAGCGTTCCTGCATGTCCTGTGCTTTTTCTTCCACTAACTTCTTCTCGATATCAGTGCGCACATCGGCGAATGAGCGCGTGACGCCGCCGCGCCGGTCTTCGGCCTTGAGAATGTAGTAACTGCCGCCGAGCTCGATGATGTTGCTGATTTTTCCGGAAGCCAGGTTGAAGGCAACTTTTTCCAGGGGCGCGGCGAGTGTCCCGCGATCGACCCAACCCCAATCGCCGCCGAGATCGCGCGTACTATCTTCGGAATAAATTTGCGCCATCCGCTCGAACTCCGCGCCATGGACCAGCTTGCCGAGGATCTCTTCCGCCATCGATTTTTGCGCGGCGGCATCGGAGGCGTTGGCGGGAATCATGATCAGACGCAGTTTGATTTGTTCCTTGCTGGTGAACTCGCTTCGGTGCTGGCGATAATAATCCTGCACCCGATTGGGAGGGATCACGCCTTTGATCTCGACGTTTTTATGTCGCATCGCCTGCACGATCATCTTGTCCATCTCGAGCCTCTTGAATTCGCCGAGGGTATAATTTTGGGCCTGCAAAGTTTTAATGAAGGTGTTGCGATCGCCGCCGAAATTTTCCCGGATGATTTCCTGAATGCGTTCGTTGATGAAATGATCCGGAATATTATAGGACTCTTTTCTGAACGACTGCAGAATGAGCTGGCGATCGACCAGGTCCTTGACTGCGGCCTCGCGCGCTTCCTTTATTTTCGCGACCAACTCCTGGCCCTTGTATTGTGTACGGAGCAATTTCTCCTTGGGCGCGGATACTTCGCGCACCTGCGAATAGGTGATGACGTCGTTGTTCACCACCGCGGCGATGCCGTTGATCACTTCGGGCTCAGTCGCGAACGCGATCTGCGCGAGTGTTACCAATAATGGAGCAATGATTCCGATAATGAGGCGCTTCATAGCGTCAAAGTTTGTGAAGCAGCTCGAGGATTTCGTCCAGCCGCTCACTGAGTTCCGCGGTTACTAAACGAGGGAATTTGCCTGCGACAAGTATAAAATCGCGCTGGCGGGTGAGCATCAGTTTGTCGCCCTTGGTCTCGACCCGCGAAATTTGTTTGCGAGCCGCGGCCAGTTTGATTTCGGTGAGGGTAATCAAATTTTTGACCGCGCTGGGGAAGGCGCCGAAACGGTCGCGCCATTCCTTGCGCAGTTGGTTGAGCTGATCGGTCGCGGTCACTTCCGCCAGGCGCCGGTAAGCCTGGATGCGCAGGGTGGTATCGTGAATATACGCGTGCGGCAGAAAGGCCGGCACGAGAGTGTCGCCGGCAATTGTTTCGGCTTCGTTGATCGCGACAAAATCCAAACGCAATTCTACTTCGAGGCGAAGGCGGGTTTTCTTTCCCTGGAGTTGGGCGACGGCCTGTTTGAGAAGCTGGCAGTATAAATCGAAACCAACCGCGATGATGTGCCCGCTCTGGGCGGTGCCGAGAATACTGCCAGCGCCACGAATTTCCAAATCGCGCATGGCGATGCGGAACCCGGCGCCGAGCGAGCTGTATTGTTTGATGGCGTTGATGCGTTTGCGCGCGGCTCCCACCGTCATCATTTCGCGCGGTAACAAGAGATAGGCGTAGGCTTTGTGTTCGGCCCGGCCGACGCGGCCACGCAGTTGGTAAAGATCGGCCAGCCCAAAACGATCTGCGCGATCGATGATGATGGTGTTGGCGTTGGGAATATCGAGGCCGCTCTCGATGATGGTGGTGCAAACCAGGACATCGATTTTTCCCGCGACGAAGCGATGCATCACTTCTTCCAGCTCCTCGGATCCCATTTGCCCGTGGCCAAACTCCACCCGCGCGTGCGGACAAAGTTCGGCAATGCGATCGCGCACTTTTTCGATCGACATCACGCGATTGTGCAAAAAATAAACCTGCCCCTGGCGCTCGAGCTCGCGGTTGATGGCGTCGCGAATAAGACGTTCGTCGTAGCCGGCGACGATGGTTTCCACCGGCAGGCGATTTTGCGGCGGCGTTTCGATGGTGGACATGTCGCGCACGCCGACTAACGAGAGATAGAGCGTGCGCGGAATGGGCGTGGCGGAAAGAGTGAGCACATCGACGAAGCGAAATAGCTCCTTGAATTTTTCCTTGTGCAGAACGCCGAAGCGCTGCTCTTCATCGATCACGACCAGGCCGAGATTTTTGAAGACCACGTCGCCGGAAATGAGGCGATGAGTGCCGATGACGATATCGACGCCCCCTTCGCGCAGGAGTTGTAAGACTTTTTTCTGTTCGGCTTGCGAGCGGAAACGGCTCAACATCTCGATGCGCACCGGGTAATCGAGCATGCGCTGGCGAAAGGTTTCGAAGTGTTGCTGCGCCAGGACGGTGGTGGGCGCGAGGAGCGCCACTTGCTTGCCTTCCATTACGGCCTTGAAGGCGGCGCGAATGGCGACTTCAGTTTTGCCGAAACCGACGTCGCCGCAAATCAACCGATCCATCGGGCGGGACTGTTCGAGATCGCGCTTGGTTTCGATGATCGCCTGCAATTGATCGGGCGTTTCGCGATAGGGGAAGGAATGTTCGAACTCGGCCTGCCATTTGGTGTCGTGACCAAATGCGTAGCCGGGATTAGTGTCGCGCGCGGCCTGGAGCGCGAGCATTTTGCCGGCGTAATCGATAATTGCGGCGGTCGCATTTC
Source organism: Chthoniobacterales bacterium (assembly GCA_036758965.1). Lineage (GTDB taxonomy): Bacteria > Verrucomicrobiota > Verrucomicrobiia > Chthoniobacterales > UBA10450 > AV69. Next base: position 16,230 of record DAIOVO010000017.1, on the reverse strand, counting down.
GTTTCGCGCGCGACCATTTGGCATCGGCGAGGGAACTGAGTGTCGGCGATTTTTTCCCGACGCCGACGTAACGCGAAACCAGATAAGCCTGTTCGAGCGGAACGTAGAGCCGGGCTTCGTTGGCAAACTCCAGCGCCAGAACTTCCTGGCTGCCGCCGCCGGGCCCGGGCATTTCTGTGAGTTGGAGAAAGCGGCCGATGCCGTGCTCGAGGTGGACCACCAGATCGCCTTCGTTGAGCTCGCTGAAATCGATCTGCGCGCGATTGCGACGTTCGGCGCGCTGCAAGCGCCGCCGGCCGTGAATGGGAAAACGGCCTAACAATTCGTTGGCAGAAAGAACGACCAGGTTCGCGGCTGGAAAACAAAAGCCGCGGCTGAGCGTCCCTTCGAGTAACTGGACGCCAACGAGCGATTCAGCGGGGATCAGCTCTCGAAAACGTTCGATCTCGCCTTCGGTTCGGAAATAAATCGCGCCGGTGGCGTTTTGTTCGCGCCATTCGGCCAGGCGCGCGCTGAATTGTGTGCGCCTGGCTTCGGCCAGCATAAAATCGCCGAGGGCAAATTCGCCTACGGCACAATCGACAAACGCGGCCTCGAAATTTTCCGGCCCGATTTCATTCCAGCTTTCACTGATCTGAATTTGCGCGGCGGAATCTTCTTCCGGCCCGATCTCCAGAAGCAGGTCTGTGGGTTGAATGTAATCGCGGACGAGACCGCTTGAATCTTCGGCGTTGCCGAGCAGGATGCTGGCCTGAGCGAGGGTGCGCACCGAAGTCTGAGTATCAAGATCGAATTCGCGTAGGGATTCGATTTCGTCGCCGAAAAATTCGATGCGCAATGGGAGTGTGGCTTGCCAGGAAAAAATGTCGATGATTCCGCCGCGCACAGCGAATTGTCCGCGAGTGGTGACCTGGCTGGAGCGCTCGTAACCAGCTTTCGCGAATGTGGCGAGCAATGTTTCCATTTCTTTTTTCGCGCCGCGACGCAGCCCGAGCGAGGCGGAGCCGAGTGTGCCGGGAGCGGGCGCGGGTTGGTCGAGCGCGGCGCGCGTCGTTACCACCAAATGCGGCGCATCAACGCGTTCGAGGAGCGAGAGCAAAGCGAGGCGCTCGGCCGCGAGCTCCGGGTCGGGCAGAATATTTTCGACGGCGGCGAATTCCGCCTCCGGCAAAAACGCTGCCGCCGGATTCCAGTTCAACAAGCTTTCGAAGAAAAGTTCCTGAGCACGAACAGTGGGACAAATGATCCAGATTATTTGCGCGATTTCCTGCGCCAGAAGAGCAGCGAGAAATGGTTGCGCGCTCTCGATGACGTGGGAAAACCGCACCGGGAATTCGCCCGCTTTGATTGCGCGAAATTTTTTCGCCAGCGGCTGGGCGCGAGCAGCCAAATCAAGCAGCGAAAGATTTTTCTCCACTCGAAGTTGTCGCCGAAAAGCAACCCAACTTCAATTTGCGGTGCGCCGGCAAATTCGAGCCGGCCCGCAAAAATCAATTAGTGATCGTGACTGGCGTGCCGACGCTGACCGATCTAAAAAAATTTTCGGCCATGAATTCCGGCATGCGAATACAACCGTGCGAGGCTGCGTAGCCCGGGAGATAGCCAGCGTGCAAGCCGAAGCCGGGGGCGATTTGCATGTAGTAAGGCATGGGGGCTCCCTTGTAATGGGCGCCGGGCGGTTTGGGATCTTTGCCGAGCTCAATGTTTGGCATCACCACGTTGTCCTGCGCGTCAACATAATCGCCGTAGAGGCTCGAGGCGTGATTGATGTCTTTCCCAATAATGCGATAGGTGCCGAGCGGGGTAATCTTGCCTTCGCGGCCAGTGGAAAGTTGCGAAATGCCAACGAGCTGGTTGCCTTTGTAAAAATAAGCGCGCTGCTCGCCGAGACTGATTTTCACTTTCGGTTTGCCGCTGGCGCTGTCGCCGTCCCAGTAGGAAATGCTATCCTGTGGCGCGTTGCTGGCGACTGGCCCAGGACCGTAAATGCCGCCGAGATATTGAGTAGGCGGCGCTTCTCCGCTTTCGCATCCAGCAAAAATGGCGACCGTTACAAGTAGAAGCAGAAGGCCAGACGCTCGGCTGATTCTCATAAATTTCGGAAGATTTCCATTAGTGTGCCGGTAAAGTCAAGGAGGAGAGCAGGAAATGGGCGCGAATGCTGGTATCCGGCTTGAATTTTGCTTTTGAACGTTGCTACCTTGCAACTGCTCGCCGAGTTCTCCATGCCAACCTATGAGTATGCCTGCCAGAAGTGCGGGCAAAATTTTGACGCTTTCCAATCGATGCGGGATGAGCCGTATCGCCAATGCCCGAAAGAGCTCTGCCGTTTAAAAAAGTGGGGTCATGGCAAGGTGAAACGGCTGCTCGGCGCCGGCGCCGGCCTCATTTTTAAGGGATCCGGTTTTTATACGACCGATTACCGCAGCAATTCCTATCGCGAAGGAGCGAAAAAGGATGCCCCGGAAAAACCGAAGCCGGAAAAGAAAACAGAGACAAAAGCTGAATCGAAGCCGGCGCCATCTGCTGAGAAACAATCATGAGCACCGCCACTGCCGCGCCGGCGACGCTGGTTTGTAATGAATGCCAGCACGTGAATGAAGCCGAGCGAATTTATTGTCACGCATGCGGGGCGCGCCTGGATCGTTCGGCGTTGACCGCGGGAAAAGGGGGGAAAACGGAAGCGCCCGAAGAAGTGCAAAAGCGGCTTGCGGGAATGTTTAACAAACGCGGGGTGAAATTGCATATATTCACCACCCGCGCGGTGAAACTTTTGCTGGCGGCAATCGGAGCCGCTGGCTTGCTGCAGATTCTGCGAGCGCCCGATTTGCCCGCGGTGGGCAAAGCCGACGCTTTTCCGCCGCAGATCAATATGGATTTGGAAACGATGCAGCAATACCATCGGCCACCGGCTCTGACATATTCAGAGGAGGCGGTGAATGGTTACCTCGGCAACGTGCTGAAGAACAAAAAGGAAAAGCTCGGTTTGCCATTGATCGATTTCGAGCGCGGCATGGTCGCGCTGAACGAAGGCCAGTGCCGCGTCATCCTGGAGCGCTCGATTTTTGGTTACTCCCTTTTTACTTCCGGCGATTACGTGCTGCAGACCGGTGGTGGAAAGCTAAACCTCGAAACACGCGGCGGCGCGATCGGCCGGCTGCCGATCCACCCGCAGCTGATGAAATACGCCGGGTTTTTGTTCAGCGACGTTACGGCGGCGCTGGAACGCGAACGGAAGCTAATCACGCACGCGGGCGGAGTCGCGTTTCACGACAGGCAGGTCGTTTTCACTCTGGCGTCGCAATAAAAAAATGCCGGCGGGCCGCTTACGCTGCCACCCGCCGGCGACCCCCAAATTTTTTGGTTAACTCACGCCGAGGTTGCTAAGCAACCGGCGGTCAATCTGTCCATCGACTGGCAAACCATGGCGACCTTCGTAGGCGCGAATGGCGTAGCTGGTGCGGGGACCGTAAACGCCGTCGATCGCCCCGCGATAATACCCCTGCCGGGCGAGTTGCGCTTGTACGCGAGCGACGAGGTTGCGGCTGTTGTTATCGTAAGCCCTGCTGCCATAAATCCGCTCGGAATACGAGGAGCCGTACGGGCCGGAGTTATATCCGTAACCGTTATAGCCGTAACCGTATCCGTTGTAGCCGTAGCCGCCGGAGCCATAACCGTAGGGGTAATAACCGTAGCCGTTTCCGTAGGGATAGCTGCCGTAGTAGGGACAACCGAAAAAGCCCGGTCCAAAACCGAAACCGATCGAGATGCGATTCCCTCCATACCAACCGCGGTGCCAGTGGCCGCCGCGGTAATATCCGCCACGATAATTGCCGCTACTGTAGTTGCCGCCGCGGAAATTGCCGCTGCGGTTGTTGCCGTTGCCGCGGTAATTGCCGTTGTTCGATGTAACCACGGAACGATTCCCATTCGATGTCGCCGGGTGCGGCCGCGCAAAAGCAGGGAGAACCAACGCCAGCGACGCCACTGCACTGGCCATAAAGAATTTTGCTTTCATATCAGTTAAGTTAGACGCGGGCGGCCAAAAATCTTTCAATCTTTCGCGTAAAAATCTTCGTTCCTTTCGTTCTCGTCAAAATGTCTGCGATTGTTTAGCTTCCTCCGCGTGCCACGGTCGTCGGCCTGCGCCATTGCGCTTTTGCTCAGCACGGTCGCAGGGTTTGCCGCGCCGCTTCCTTGTAGCACCAGCACCTCGCGCCAATTCATTATTTTCGGGGGCGACGTTCGGCTGCGCGGAGCAGTTGGCGACGTAGCCGAGAACGTGAAAGCGAAGTTGTTAATGGTCCTGCGGATCCCGGATCGATGGTCGGTCCCCATCCTCCTCAGTTTGCAGCAGCCACAGACAAATGTGCCCGAGCTGCCGTTCGCGGCGCTGAATTTTAGCCAAACCGGCGCCGGTTTAAAAATTCAGCTCGACCTGTTGTTGGGAAAAGATTTACTCGCGGGCGGGCTGCAACGGGAAATTTTGCGCGCGCTCATTCTCGAGTTGAGCTACCGCGCCTACTCGAGTCTTTCCGCCGGCGAACCCTACAGCGCGCCGCCTGACTGGCTGGTAGACGGCATTCTTAACTTTAATAGCGAGCGGGACGCCGTCGGCTACCTGACCCTGCATTCGCTGCCGCTAAAGAATCTTTTGAATGTGCGACCCGCCTTGCTCGATTCGCAAT
>DAIOVO010000017.1:0-11532 GCA_036758965.1 Chthoniobacterales bacterium | reverse complement strand
CTATTTACCGCGCGGGCGCGGCGGTGCTGGTGCAGGCGCTGGTCGAACGCGAACCTGCGGCGCTGGCGCATTACATCGCCGATTTGCCGAAAGCGGGTGGCGATGCCGTCACTTTTTTTCAGACGCATTTTTCCTGGTTGAAGGGCGAGGAGGCCGAGCCGTGGTGGCGCTCGACCGTTGCGCGCGTGGCGGCGGCGCAATCGTTTTCGTTGCTCGGCTTCGCCGCCACCTCCGAGCAATTTGATGAGTTACGGAAAACTACGGTGGCACATTTGGAGAAGGATTCGCTCACCCTGGAACAGGCAGTGCACTCGTACCGCGCCAAAATCGACCGCGCTGCGGCCGCCGATCTGGGAAAACGTTTTCTAATTCTCAGCGCACGCGCTCATCCACTCCTGCGACCGGTGGTAGCGCAATATCAAATCGCAGCCGAATCGCTGGCGAGAAAACGGCGAGGTGGTTTGGCAAAACGGCTGGCGGAAAGTAACGAGCTGCGGCGCCAGCTCAGCGCGCGAATGCAGGCGGTGGATGATTTTATGAACTGGTTCGAAGCGACCCAGGCGAAGGCGCCCAGCGGCGATTTTTCCGGTTACGCCCGCGCCGCCGAGCAAAGCGAAGGGATCGTGCGCCGGCGCGACGCGATTTCGGTTTATCTGGACGCGATGGAGATGCAATTCTAGGCGGCGCGATTTGCCGCCGGTGTCTTTGGCCGCTATCATTCGGCCCGCGGTCTAGTTCAGGAAATGCAAAAAATTGGATTTAACGAAGCGCTGGAATCGATCGTTGCGAGCGATGCTCGGTATCAACGCGAAGCGTATATTTTTCTGCGCGACGCGCTCGATTTCACCACCAAACAGCAAAAGAAAGTACAGGGCGCGAAGGTAAAACATGTCGCCGGGCCCGAGTTATTGGAAGGCGTTCGCCAGTACGCGCTGAAAGAATTTGGCCCGATGGCGCTCAGCGTTTTTTCCTTCTGGGGCGTGCACCGTTGCGAAGATATCGGGCAGATGGTTTTTAACCTGATTCACGCCGGCATTTTCGGAAAGACCGAGGAAGATACGATGGATGACTTTAAGGAAATTTACACATTCCATGATGCTTTTGTGCAACCGTTTCAGCCGGCGGCGGCGGCGGCGAAGGCGGAAAATGCAATTCCATTGCGTTTACCGGCGCCAAAAAACGTTTGATGGTCGCGGCGCGGCCCCGACCGTGCTGTTACTTCCAATCGCATGCAAAGCAGGGCACATCTTAAAACGAACCACGGCGCGGTGGTTCCCGCCCTCGCCTTTCCGCGCAACACCGCGCAAAAGTGGACTTTGCCCAATGGCCTAACGATTATTGTGCAGGAAGATCGCAGCGCACCAGTCGCGAGCGTCCAGGCCTGGTGCGCCACCGGCAGCATTCATGAAGATGAGCACCTGGGCGCCGGTCTCTCCCACATTCTGGAGCACATGCTTTTTAAGGGCACACGCACGCGCTCGACCAACGAGATCGCACAAAAAATTCAGGATATCGGCGGCTATATCAATGCCTACACTTCTTTTGATCGCACTGTTTTCTGGATCGATCTTCCCCGCGATGGCGTTGGCGCCGCCTTGGAAATTCTCTCCGATGCCATGATGAATTCCACCCTTCCGGAGGAGGAATACGCCAAGGAACAGGAAGTTATCCGACGCGAGTTTGCGATGGGGAGCGACGATCCAGAGCGAACACTTACGCAACTGCTTTTCACCACCGCCTATCAAGAGCATCCCTATAAGTTGCCGGTAATTGGGGTGCTCGATATTTATAATCAGCTCACCCAGCAGGAGGTGCTGGATTACTACAAACGGCGCTACCCACCCAATAACCTCACCTTTGTCGTGGCGGGCGATGTCAAAGCGGAAGAGGTGCGCGAAAAGCTGGCGCAGCTCTTTGAAAAAAATCCCGCTCGTTCTCTGCGACCGATCTATCTCCCGCCCGAGCCAGCCCAGCGGGGGCGGCGCGAAACGCACCAGGAATTTCCGAGCGAGCTGACTCATTACGCGCTCGCCTGGCATGTGCCGGAAATCACGCATCCCGATGTGCCCGCGCTCGATTTACTTTCGGTCATTTTGGGCGAAGGACGCAGCTCCCGCCTCTATCGCAAACTGCGCGAAGAGAGAGGACTCGTTTTTGCGATCGAAACCTTTTCCTACACTCCGGGCGAACCGGGAATTTGGGGAGCGGCGGCGACCATGAACCCTTCACAACGCAGCGCGGCGCAGGAGGCGATTTTGCAGGAAGTAGAAGATATTTGCCGGCACGGAGTGAGTGAGGCGGAACTAACGAAAGCTAAGAAAATCGCTTTGGCGGGCGAGCTGGACGGCCTTACTACCATGCGCGGCCAGGCTTCCGACCTGGGCACGAACTGGTTCTTGACCCGAAACCTCAACTTTAGCCGCGAGTATCTCGATAAAGTCCAGCAAGTAACTTCTGCCGAAGTGCAGCGGGTGGCGGCGCAGTATTTGACCGATGAAAATCTAACAATCGTCTCACTTAATCCGCCTGGTTCTATTTCATCCAGGAATGGCGAAGCGAAGGCAACGACCGTCGGCGAAGTGCAGAAGTTTGAATTAAGCAATGGTTTGCGTTTGCTCGTGCGCGAAGACGGACGCCTGCCGTTGGTCGCGATTTCGGCGGTATTTCGTTGTGGCCTGCTCTCGGAAGACGCAGCCAACAATGGTATTACCCGGCTTACCGCCAAGTGTCTCCTCAAGGGAACGAAATCGCGCGCCGGCGAACAAATTGCCGGTGAGCTGGAAGCGGTGGGCGGTGAGATCGCTTCGCGCGCCGGTAACAATACTTTGGCCGTTAACGTTGATGTTACCCGGCCCGATCTGGCCTTGGCGGTGGAAATTTTGGCGGATGTTTTGCTAAACGCCAGTCTGCCGGAAGCGGCCATCGCGCGCGAAAAGGAAGTTCAACTGGCGAAGATCAAAGCGGAAGACGAACAGCCGGCGGCGTTGGCGAAAAACATTTTGCGGGCGGCCTTGTTCCCACGACATCCCCTGGGGTTGCGCTTGGCTGGGACGGCGGAATCCGTCACACGCTTGAGTCGGCGCGAGCTCCTGGAGTTTCGCGATCGATACCTGGTGGCGCGCAATGGAGTGATTTCGATTTTCGGCAACGTCAAAGCCGAAGAAGTAAGGCAACTATTAGAGGAGAAGCTCGGCGGGATGAAGCCGGGGGAACTGGCGCTCACCGATGCGCCGTCCACGCCGCAGTTAACGGAAAAGAAAAGAATAGAGACCTCGTTAGCTCGCGCGCAAGCGGTAGTGGTAATTGGTTTTCGGAGCGCGGATGTCATGGGTGAAGATCGATATCCGCTCGAGCTGATTGACGAAGCCAGCAGCGATCTGGGTTCGCGCTTTTTCATCTGCATCCGTGAACGGATGGGTCTGGCCTATTTTGTCGGCGCGTCCCAGGTTCAGGCGCTCGTGCCAGGACTTTTCGCTTTTTATGTGGGGACCGACCCAAACCAGCTCGAATTGGTGGAAAAGGCATTTTTGGATGAGCTAAACAAGCTGGCGCAGGAAGGACTCACGCCGGTGGAGCTGCGCCGCGCCAAACAGAAGCTTATCGGCCAGCAGCAAATCGAGAATCAAAGCAACGACAGGTTTGCCTATATGGCGGGATTGGACGAGTTGTATGGTCTCGGGTTCGACCATTATCGCGAGCTCGAGTCGAAGGTGAATGCGGTCACGGTGGAGGATGTGAAGCGAGTGGCGCGAAAATATTTTGCCGAACAACCATACGTCTTGTCGATTGTGCGGCCGCCGACTAAGGTAACTAAATAATATGGCTGAAGTTCAAACTACCTCGCTTTCGGGCGAAATGACGCAACGCTTCATTGAATTCGTAATGATGCAGGCGCAGAATGCCGCTCTCTTTCTCGGGCAGATGCCCAACCCGCAAACCGGCAAGCCGGAAGTGAATCTGGAAGTTGCAAAAATGTTCATCGATCAACTGGCGATGATTCAGGAAAAGACGCGCGGCAACCTGAGTAATGAAGAAGGCGCCGTTTTAAAAAACACGCTGGCTAGTTTGCAAATGGCGTACGTCGAGATGTCTGGCGGCAGTGCAGCCGCTGCTGTCGCACCGAAAGATGAACCCGCGCAAGCCGCCCCTGCTCCCGCGCCAGCCGGCGAAACAACTCCGCCCGTGTCCTCCGGCAGTGAAGCGGAATCGCGGAAGAAGTTTACCAAGAGCTACGGCTCCTGAAGCAGTCGGCACCCCGGGGCGCGCTATTGCGGCGTCACATTCGTATTAGTAACCGAATGGCAAAGCGGACCGTAAACGTTGCGCGCGAACGAAAGAAGGTCGCGCGTTTAAAAATTGTTACCGATCCGGAAGAGGCGGCCGAAGAAGCGGGCCTGCGCTACGTCAGTGACGAGCAGCCTGGTTACTCACGAAAAAAGAAAGGTGCGCACTTTCAATTCTTCGATACCGAAGGAAAAGCGATCCGCGATGAAGCGCGCATTCTTCGCATTCGCCGGCTGGCGATTCCTCCCGCCTACACTCAGGTGTGGATTTCTCCTTCCGCTAATGGGCACATTCAAGCGACAGGGCGGGATGATCGTGGGCGCAAGCAATATCGTTACCATGAACGTTGGCGGGAAGTCCGCGATGAAAACAAGTACGATCGGATGCTGGTTTTTGGGGAAGCGCTGCCGAAAATTCGCCGGCGGGTAAAGCGTGATCTCGCGGGAGAAAGTCTGACGCGCGAGAAGGTGCTGGCGACGGTGGTGCAATTACTGGAGCGCACGCTGATTCGAGTAGGCAACGAAGAGTATGCCAAGGAGAACAAATCATTTGGTTTAACCACCATGCGGAACCGGCATGTGGAAATAAAAGGGAGCAAGCTCCAGTTTCGATTTCGCGGCAAGAGCGGCATCGAACATGAAGTAGATGTCGAAGACAAGCGGACCGCCCGCACTGTGCGCCGCCTGCAGGACTTACCTGGCCAGGATCTGTTTCAATATCTCGATGGAGAAAACCAGCGCCACGATCTGACTTCGCAGGATGTGAACGATTACCTGCGCGAAATTACCGGCAAGGATTTTACCGCGAAAGATTTTCGCACCTGGGCCGGAACGGTACTGGCAGCGATGGCTTTGAACAAACAGGAGCCGGCGGAAACGGTCAAAGAAGCCAAGGCCAGGATCAATGTGGCGATCGCAGCGGTGGCGGAAGTACTTGGAAATACTCCGACGGTTTGCCGGAAATGTTATATTCATCCGGCGGTGCTGGAGAGTTATTTGGATGGCAACCTGATCGAAGGCTTGAAGCGAAAGACTGAACAGACTCTGGCGGAGAAGCTGGAGGATTTGCGGAGCGATGAGATAGCGGTGCTGACCTTTCTTCGTCAGCGGCTAACAGAAAAGGCCGGGAAAAAAAAGACCGCGTAGGCTGACTACGCGGTCTGTTTAATTTTATCTAGCTCGGCCAGCTATTTGCCGGCTTTACGACGCGCGGCCCAGCGGGCCTTCATCATATCGCTCAGCTTTTTGCGGGCGGCCGCTGACAAATGTCCTCGACGACGCCCTTTGCCTTTAGCAGCGGGAGCCGCGGCTTTAGTAGCGCCGCTCTTGGTTTTCGCCCAACGCGCGCGCGCCGCGGCGGCGATCTTCGCGCGAGTAGCTGCTGACATTGTTCGCCGGCCACCACCGCCACCACCACGACCCGCTCTCTTTGCCGGTGCACTAGCAGGCGCGGCCGAACGGCCGCCACCAACTATATTATTCAACCGTGCCTGGAGCGAATCGATCTGGCGACGAAGACTAACCGCTTCTTCTAACCGTCTAAGTGATAGATCCATTCCGCATTTCCTAGCAGTCTATCGCCTGACTGCAAACTATTTTCTCAACTATTTTTTGGGGTAGATAAAGTAGGCGAGCAACCCAGCCCGGCTAAACTACCTGCCACCCGCTTTAGCGGGAGCTGGAACGAGCTGGCTTCGCACGTTTGCGCGTGGGCGTGGGCGGCGCTTCTTCTTCGGGATACTTCTTGGTGGTAGGATAAATCAACCGCCAGGGTTGTGTTTTTAAGGTAGCCGTCATGTCTTCGAGGTTGCGAGTGCTCTGGGTCAAGGACGGGCCGAGCGAATTAAGCGTGGACTTTAACTTCTCCGATGCATCCCGCAGATTCTTGAGCGTAACATTAATGTTGTCGTCTTTGGTTAAGTCAGTGGTAAGCCGCTGCACGTTACCGAGGGAAATAGAGAGCGGGCTGTTTGTCCCGGTCAACTGGTTGAGATTTTCACCCAAAGACCGGAACTGCCCGAGGGCAAGGTTCAATTGCGAGTTCTCATCGGTAATGTGGCTGAGGTTCTGTGCCGTATCTTCCAATTGTTTCATGGTGGCAGTCGCCTCCGTCGCCACCGGCTTGACCACATCCAGAAGCTGGGCGATGGATTCGCCGAAATCGGGTACTCGCTCACCGGCAAAGAGCTCTCCGGAACTGGCGCGCCCGGAAGCTTCCGTGCCTTCAGTAAAGTCGATCGCCACTTCGCCGAGCAGGCCGAGCGTGATCAAGCGCGCCTTGGAATTGCGATAGAGCAAAGCACTGCGATAGACCTGCACATCGATGCGTACTTCAAAACGCGGCGTCTTCTCGCCGGTGGGAACGGGAGTGGCGTTCGGGTCCGCCGCCCGCAATGCTTTCACCACCTCCAATGCGCGCTGGCTCTCTTCTTTCGAGACCGGTGAGGAAAGCTTTGCCACCTGCCCGATCTTGCGGCCCGCCAGCAAAACCGGCGCGCCTAGTTTTATCCCTTCGGCGTTATCGAAATAGAGTTTGTAAGTCACCAGTGGCCGGATCAAACCGGGCGCGCTGAGCAAAACCAGAATGCCAGTCAGCGTCGCCAGCGTGGCGAGGACCAACAGGCCAGTCAGGATTTCATTTCGACGTAATTGCATCTGGTGTTCCTTCGAGGATGGGGCCTTCCGTGCTTCCGCTCAAGAATTGAGTAACCACTGGGTCGCGCGATTGCTTTAATTCTTCCGGGCTGGTGTCAGCAATAATCTTGCCCTGATACAACATAGCCATGCGCGTGCCGATGCGAAAGGCGCTCTCCATTTCATGGGTAACAATAACGGAGGTGACCTTCGATTTCTCGGTCAGGCTAATGATTAATTCGTCGATGACGGAGCTGATCACTGGGTCGAGCCCGGCCGAAGGTTCATCGAACAAAATGAGCTCGGGGTCCATCACCAGCGCGCGCGCCAGGCTGACGCGCTTTTTCATTCCGCCGCTCAGCTCGGCCGGCATTTGGTGATAGGATTCCTGCATTCCCACTAACTCGAGCTTTGCTTCCACCGTCTCTTTAATTTCCGACCTCGACTTATCGGTCAATTCTTCCAACGGCAGCGCCACATTTTCGCCCACCGTGCGCGAACTGAGCAGGGCAGAGTATTGATAGACCATACCGATGTGCTGGCGGATTTGCTGGAGCTTGCGTGGCTTCGAGCGCGTGATGTTGAATTGCTTGAAAAAGACTTCGCCTTTATTGGGTTGCAGAATTCCGAGCACCAGACGCAAGAGAGTGCTTTTGCCACTGCCGCTCTGTCCCATTACCACCACGCGATCAAGTGGATTCACTTCGAGCGAGATCCCGTCCAGCACTTTTTTTTCTTCGAACTGGAGATAAACATCGCGTAGTTCCACCACCCGGGTGGGGGTTGCCGGCTCGCTCATGTGGGAAAGAAGACGACGTAAACAATGTTGAACATGGTATCGAAAGCAATCACGCACGTGATGGCAGTAACGACGCTGGAGGTGGTCGCGATGCCGACTCCGGCGGCGCCACCTTTCACCGTCAACCCGCGATAGCAGGCGATGGCGCCAATGAGCAAGCCAAACATCAGGCTCTTTAGAATTCCCGTCACGATGTCGCGAACGAGCAAAGCCTCTTTTACCAGGTCGATGAAATAGACGAAGGCAATGCTGAAGTAGACGCGGCAAATAATGCTGCTCGCCAGGATGGCGGCGAAACTGGAGACGGTAGAAAGACAGGGCATCAAGGCAAAGAGCGCCAGCATTCGCGGCGCGACCAGAAAGCGCAGGGGCGCAATCCCCATGGCGTCGATCGCTTCGACTTCTTCCGACACTTGCATGGTGCCTAGCTCGGCGGTGAAGGAAGCGCCGATTCTGGCCGCCAGCATAATGCCGGTAAGTAACGGCCCAAGCTCGCGCGTAAAGGAAATCGCGACCAAACCTGGCACCAAACGCTCGGTCCCGAACCGCTCCAGTTGGTAGCCGGTCAAAAGCGCCATGGTTAATCCGAGAAAAAACGAGACCATCCCAACTAACGGCACCGAGCCGACTCCGGCGCGTTCGCTATGTCGAAAGAAACTGCTGGAGCGAAACGGCGCGCGTCCCCGCCGCATATTATCGAAGGTCTCGCTAAAGGTTTGGACGACGAACCAAAACATGCTGCCTACTTCGCGAAGTAGCTCGCGACTAATCTGGCCTACACCCTGCACCACCACCACCGGATTGGCCGGGATGGCAATTCTTGGATCTTCGGAGTCGGGCGAGGCCACAGCTTGGGAACGTGCCCTAGTTCGCGGGAGGGAAAAGAAGAAAATGCAACTGAAGCGACTGCATCTCGGGCGCGCGCCCGGGAGAATCGCGAATGACAAGCTCGTCCTGCTCGTTTAGGAAATAACTGGGTGCGCGCACAAAATTTCTTTCGCTGGTTGACTTCTTTCAGTTCCCTCTTTCTCGTCCTTGCCATTCATGCTCGGGAAATTTCGCCTTCGATGAACAAAATCGCGCTCGTGGTTCACGGCGGCGCCGGCGCCATCGAGCGCAGTAGAATGACGCCGGAGCGCGAACGCGAGTATCGCGCGGGAATTGAAAATGCGCTCCGCGCCGCGAACGAACTTCTGCAGCGCGGCGCTTCCAGCCTCGATGCAGCGGAGGCGGCAGTGCGCACGCTGGAAGACAACCCGAATTTCAATGCTGGCAGAGGCGCAGACTTCACCAGTGCCGGCACCAATGAAATGGATGCGGCAATTATGGATGGCAAAACGCAAGCTGCGGGCGCGGTCGCCAGCGTTTCACACGTGCGCAATCCAATCGTGCTCGCGCGCACGGTCATGGAAAAATCGAAACACGTCTTGTTAGTGGGCGCGGGCGCGGAAGACTTCGCCAAACACAACGGCATCGAGCTGGTCGATCCGAAATATTTTTTCACTCAGGAACGCTGGAATATGCTCCAAAAAGTTAAGGACAAAGAAAAAGCCAGCGGTGCCGCGGGAAAACAATTCATCGTTTCCGACTCGGAGAAACACGGCACCGTCGGTGCAGTGGCGATGGATAAAAATGGCAATCTGGCCGCGGCCACTTCCACCGGCGGAACTACCAACAAGTTGCCCGGACGCGTCGGTGATTCGCCGCTCATCGGCGCTGGAACGTTCGCGGACAGGAACTGTGCCGTTTCCTGCACCGGGGATGGCGAATATTTTATTCGCGCGGCAGTGGCGCATGAAGTTTCGGCCTTGATTGCGGAACGCGGCTTCGATTTGAAGAAGGCCACCGAAACCGCGCTCGCGAACGCGGAGAAACTTGGCGGCACCGGCGGGTTGATCGCAGTCGATGCAAAAGGAAATGTCGCGCTTCCATTCAACACCCAGGGAATGTATCGCGGCTACCTTGCCGGCGACGGAACATTTGTGATCGATATTTACAAGTAGCTCTTTGTTCTGGCTTAGAATCGAAGCGCCGTTACAACTTTGCCCATGTTGCCGGCGTTTTCCGCGGTCATTCCTGCCTTTAACGAGGCGGCGCGCATCGGCGAAACTCTGCGGCTGACGCTGGATTATCTCGCGACCAATTCGCCCGAAAGCGAACTCATCGTGGTAAATGATGGCTCGACCGACGCAACTTCGGTAATCGCGCGCGCAGCCTTGGCGGACACAACGATCCAGAATAGTTTGTTCGAAAATTTTCCGAATCGCGGAAAAGGCGCCGCCGTTCGACGGGGATTACTGGCCGCGCGAAAACCGATTGGGCTGTTCTTCGATGCCGATCTTGCGACGCCGCTGGATGAAATCCCCAAAGTGATCGAACCAATCGCGCGCGACGAAGCGGACCTTGTTTTCGGTTCGCGGGCGCTGGATCGCAAGTTAATAGGACATCATCAACCCTGGCAGCGGGAACAAGGCGGGCGTGTCTTTAATTTGTTAGTGCGACTTACTTCCGGTCTGCCTTTTTGGGATACGCAGTGCGGCTTCAAAGCATTTCGGCTCGATGGTTGCCGCCCCATTTTGGAAAAAGCCCGGGTAGTTGGTTTCGCTTTTGACGTTGAACTACTTTACCTCGCGCACAAGGCGGGCCTGCGATTGCGCGAAGTCCCGGTACGTTGGAATCACGTGGAAGGCAGCAAAGTTCATTTCCTGCGCGATAGCGCCAGGATGCTGCGCGAAGTAATTGCTTTCCGCCGCCACTAATCTGCTGCTACACAAAAACGGCGCGCAAAATGTAATTGCGCGCCGCTGAAAATCTAACGAGACCTATTTCTTAACAATCTCGGCGTTCTCGATCATGGCAATGCCGTCTTTCTCGGCCACTTTACCTTTGACTGTGATCGTTTTGCCGGCGTACTCCGACAACGTATCATTCATCGGCTTGTGCGCGCCGACGATGAGATAAGTTTTTCCCTCGCTCGCGATGCCGACCGGGCCGCCGCTCTTGATGCATTTGGCTGCGCAGCCCGCGTGTCCGTCGCCTTTCGCTCCGTGATCGACGTAGCACATCATATCGACTACTTCGCCCGTCACTTCTTTCGAGGCCGCCGCGTCCAGTGAATCTTTGCCTTGCTCGGCCGCCAGCGCCAGCGGCGAAAAGGCAACCGCGGTTAGGAAGCCGACCGTCACGACGACTTTTAACGTTTTTGGAATCTTGGAATTAAACATTCATTAATGTCGGCCGGCATTGTCGCTGGTCAACGCGTCGTCTCGCGCTCGATCAATTCCGCGAATTGCTCGAAAAGATAACTGGCGTCATGCGGCCCCGGCGCGGCTTCCGGATGATATTGCACCGAAAAAATCGGCAGCTCCTTGTGGCGCATTCCTTCGACGGTCTGGTCGTTCAAGTTAATATGTGTCACTTCGATGTCCTTCGGCAACGAATCAGCGTCCACCGCGAACCCATGATTTTGCGAAGTGATCGCCACCTTGCCCGAGCACAAATCCTTCACCGGCTGGTTCCCGCCGCGATGACCAAACTTCAACTTGAAAGTGCGCCCGCCGAAAGCGAAGCCAAGCACCTGGTGACCAAGGCAAATGCCGAAGATCGGTTTTTTGCCCATCAATCCGCGCACTGCTTCGTGCGTGTAAGGCAGCGCTTCCGGATCGCCGGGACCATTGGATAGAAAAATGCCGTCCGGGTTTAATTCCAAAACTTCTTCCGCCGTCGTCATCGCAGGAACCACCGTTACGCCGAAACCCCGCTGACGCAGCGAGCGCAGAATGTTTCGTTTCATCCCGTAATCGAACGCGACGATGC
>DAIOVO010000016.1:33596-45065 GCA_036758965.1 Chthoniobacterales bacterium | reverse complement strand
CCACCAGTTTCTCACGTGGAATCTCAACATTGAGATTCTTGAGATTGTGCTGGCGTGCCCCACTGATTTTGATAATTTGCGCTGGCATCGGACGAGGGATGACGAACCTTCAAATCAAGCACAAGGCTTGCTTTTCTCTAGTGGAAATCGATGCCAACTACTGACTTTATGACGACCATTTCCCGCGACGAGCTGACTCAGTTGCAATCCAAATTCAGCGAAATCAAGCATTCCATCAATAATGCCCTGGCGGTGATGATGGCGCTCTCCGAAATGTCGCAGCGCCGGCCGGATTACGCCGAAAAACTGGCTACGACGGTGCTGACAAAGGCACCCCAAATCGTCTCCAGCCTGCAGGAATTTACCCAGGCGCTAAACGAAAAAGCGGGTGCCAAACCAGAAGGCTTGCCCACGGCGGCGTCGTAAGCGAATAGATTGGCCGTGGTCACGGCGGCCTCCAACAGCAAAAAAGTTCTCGTGGTCGAGGACGAAGAGGACGTGGTCGAAATGCTCACCCGCGCTTTTCGCCGCGCGGCCGGCTTTACCGTCATCACTGCCGCTGACGGCGCGACCGCGCTTCGGCGAGCGCGCGAGGAAACGCCGGCTCTGATCGTGCTCGACCTCATGTTGCCAAAAATGCCGGGTCTGGAAGTTTGCAAAATTCTCAAATCTGATTCGCAAACGCGTCACATCCCAATTTTGATGCTGACCGCGAAAGCGGACGAGATCGATCGGATCGTGGGTCTGGAACTGGGAGCCGACGATTACGTTTCCAAGCCGTTTTCCCCGCGCGAAGTAGTCTTGCGCGCGCAAGCGATTCTGCGCCGCGGCGAGCCACCGTCGGATGGGCAATCATTTGTCGCCGGTGCGATTCAGATTGATGGCGTTCGTCATCGCGTGACGGTAAGCGGCAAAGTCGTTCAACTAACAAGTCTTGAATTTAAGTTGCTGCGCACACTGGTGCAGCGTCGCGGTCGTGTGCAGGAGCGCGATCGTTTATTGAGCGACGTTTGGGGTTATGAAAGTATAATCGACACGCGTACGGTCGATACCCACGTGCGCCGTTTGCGCGAAAAACTCGGCAAAGCCGGCGACGCCATCGAAACCATCCGCGGTTTCGGTTATCGTTTGCGCGAAAGTTGATGGTCTGGTGGCTCCTGGCAGTCGCGCTGCTGTTTTCTGGCGCGCTGATTTTTTTCTGGTTCAATTTCGATCGACCATGGCGCGAGTTGGAAGAGGTCATCGCGCTTATCAATCGCGGTCAACAACCGCCCACCTTCCTCATTAGCGGGCATCAGCGCGCTCTTCGAGTGAGCCTGGCGCTCGAAACTCTCCTCACTCGCCAGCAGCAACTTGATCTTCAAGTTTCTCGCGACGCGGTGGAAATGCGGGCCGTTCTTTCCGCGATCACGGATGGATTAATTGTTATCGATTCCGGCGATCGAATCCGATTTTTCAATCCCGCCTTCGAAGAACTTTATGGAGCTGTGACCGCCGATGCGGCGCGAGGCCGATGTTCTCGGAGCGATCCGGGAGGCACGGCGCAAAAAAGAACCGGCGGTTGCGGAAATCGGCGCACCGGACAAACGAATCCAGTTCGCGGCCATTCCGATCCTGCATTCGCCGAAGAGTGCCGGCAGCGTGGTCGGCATTTTTCACGACGTCACCAAGGTAAAGCAGACCGAACGGATCCGGCGCGATTTTGTCGCGAACGTCTCCCACGAATTGCGGACGCCGCTCTCAATTTTCCGCGGCAATCTGGAAACGTTGCTCGAAGAACCGGCGCTGGCGGAGGACGAACGGACTCACATTTACCAGGCAATGAAACGGCATTCCGACCGGCTTAATTTGCTGGCGGAAGATTTGCTCAAGCTGGCGCGCCTGGAATCGAAGGAGATGTCCCTGGAAATCGCGCCCGTGAAGCTGGCGGATTTTTTGCAGCGGGTGACGAAGGATTGGAGTCCACGACTCAAGGCCGGAAACTTGCATATCGACCTGCAAGTTTCGCCGAATCTCCCGCCGTTGCCGGCCGACGAATTCCGGCTCGAACAGGTTGTGCACAATCTTCTCGATAACGCGGTCAACTATTCTCATCCGGGGGGCTGCATTACGGTCGCAGCTAACGAGACGCAGAATGAAATCATTCTCTCGGTCGCGGATGAAGGCGTGGAATTCCGGCGGCCGATTTGCCACGGATCTTCGAGCGATTCTACCGCGCTGACCGGGCGCGCAGCCGCGAGCTCGGCGGCACCGGTCTGGGGTTGTCGATCGTTAAACACATCGCCCAGCTCCATGGCGGCGATGTTTCCGCGAAAAGCGAGCAAGGGAAAGGCACCGTCATTCGCGTGCTTCTACCTCGCGTTAAACGGAAGTTGTAGTTCACGCAATTGTAACAAGAGCGCCACACGGTTGTAACAACGAGCATTCAGTTTCCCTCCGTCGCAACCAGCGACGCCCTCAACCACAACGGAGAAACTCATGTTCAAAACCATTCGCATCACCGCGCTCATCGCCGCCCTGTCGTTTTGCGCGCCCATCATCGCTCACGCCCAGGACGCGGGCGCGCTGCTCGACTTGCTCGTGCGTAAAAAAATCATTACCGACCAGGAAGCGGAAGAAGTCCGTGCCGACTTAACGAAAGAAGCGGCTGCCACCAGCGCCGGAAAATGTAAACTTTCCGTCCCGCTGACCGAGCTCGAACTCTACGGCGACGCCCGCCTTCGCTACGAGTATCGCGGCGGACGCACCGCCAACAATACGCCGGTCGCGCCTCCTGGCCCCGGCGTGGCAGGAATACACGATTGGCAGGAGCGGCAGCGCGAGCGTTATCGCCTGCGAATCGGTTTGCGGGGAGTTCTGCTCGACGACTGGTTCTTCGGCGTGCGTTTGGAAACGAGCACGAATCCGCGTTCGACTAACATTACCTTCGGCGACGATACTTCGGGCAATGGTGCTTTCGCCAAGAACAGCGATGGGATCAACGTCGGCCAGGCTTATCTAGGTTATAAAGGTTTCAAAGACGTAACCCTGACCGGAGGCAAGATGCCGAACCCACTCATTACTACCTCGATGGTGTGGGACGCCGACATCAACCCGGAAGGTTTAGCGGAACAATACAAGCATACTTTTACCTTCGATTTGGGCTCGGGTGCGCCTGCGCCCGCGGTCGCGGAATCGAAAGACGGCAAAGCTATTGCCACTTCGGCGGGCGGTGGCTCACCCAAGAAGTTAAAGCTCGACCTTTTCGCTAACTTCGCCCAGTTCGTTTACGATGATTCCAACCCGGAAAATCCGCTCGGAACGCACGGCAGCACCGCCGGCAAGCTCAACCCCAACACCGATGCCTTCCTTATTGCGTGTCAGGTCGGAGGCAGGCTGACTTTTCCGAACAATATCTACGTCCAGGCGGCGCCCGTCCTTTATAGTTACACCGGCACCGGCGATTCCTTTAATAGCTTCTATGTCGGTGGGCGGCCGACCCTGACTAACTCTGCTTCCCTGGCTACTAACCAGACCGGTATCAATAGCCTCCGCATTTTGGAGATTCCGGCGGAAATAGGGTTCAAAGTAGGCGAGCTACCTTTTCGTATTAATGCCGACTTCGCGGTTAACTTCGAAGCCGATGCACGCGCCTTCGCGGCCGGCACACCTGGCGAAGGCGATCAGCGTTATGCTTATCTCATCGGCGCCGCCATTGGTCAGCTCAAACAGAAAAAGGATTGGCAAATCGCCGCCTGGTATCAGCACACCGACCAGTACGCGCTCGATCCTAACCTGGTCGACACTGATGTCTTCGATAGTCGCATCAACCTCGAAGGGTTCGCTATCCAGGCTGGTTATGCCTTAAGCGACTCAGTTAGTGTCAATCTCACTTATGCCTACGGCTGGCGCGCCGACGATAGTCTCGGCACTGGCGGCACCGGAGATATCGGCATCAATCCTCTCGATAAGTATCAACTGTTCCAAGCCGATCTAAACGTGAAGTTCTAATTATTAACTACTCCCAATATGAAACGATTCTGTCTCTCGTTACTTGCTCTTTTAGCTGCCGCCGGTCTTAGCCGAGCGGATCGGCTGGTAATAAAAGGCTCAGATACCCTGGGTGCGAAACTCGTGCCCCAGCTAGCCGAGCAATTTAAAGCGCAGCATCCCGGAACTACCTTCGACATTGCGGCCGAAGGTTCTACTACCGGCATTTCCGCTATCATCGACGGCACGGCGCAAATTGGCATGTCGAGCCGGCGCGCCAAAGGGTCCGAAGTGGGAGCAGCTTCCGCCAAAGGCGTGAACATGCACCCCACGGTGGTAGCCTATGATGGGATAGCAGTCATCGTAAATTCCGCCAACCCGATCAAGTCTCTCACCAAGAAACAGGTCGAACAAATCTTCGCCGGTGACATCACGGATTGGAGCGGAGCCGGCGGCTCCGGTGGTAAGATTTCCATCTACACTCGCAATACTTCTTCCGGTACTTATTCCGAGTTCAAGGAGTTGGCGATGAAAAAGCGCGACTATGCTGGCGGTTCTCAGAAAATGGCTGGAAATGAGCAGATCGCGGCCGAAGTTGCCAAGAACCCAGCCGGCATCGGCTATGTGGGCATGGCTTATACCAAGGGCAGCGAAATTAAAGTAGTTAATATCGATGGCGCGGTCCCGTCTGTAAAAACGGTCCAGGATCATTCCTATCCTTACTGGCGCCCAACCTTCTACTACACCAACGGTCAGCCGAGTGGCGCCGCGAAAGAATTCCTCGATTTCACGGTTAGCTCAGTCGGCCAGAAAATTGTCACCCAGGTAGGATTCGTTCCAATTAAGTAACTATGAAACAACTACTCGCACTTAGTCTTGCAACTATCGCCGGCATCGCAACTGCCGCCGCTGGTACTCTTGTCATCAAAGGCTCCGATACCTTGGGCGCCAAGCTGGTGCCGCAGTTATCGGAGCAATTCAAAGCGCAACATCCCGACGCTAGTTTTGATATTGCGGCGGAAGGTTCTGCGACTGGGTTCGCGGCTCTCATCGACAAGACCGCGGCCATCGGGATGGCGAGTCGTCCCGCCAAGCCGGAAGAGATCGCGGCTGGTAAAGCCAAAGGCGTGGAGATGAAAGAAACGGTTGTGGCCTACGATGGCATCGCCGTCATCGTCAACGCGGCCAACACCATCAAGAGTCTGACCAGGAAACAAGTCGAACAAATATTCACCGGCGAAATCACCGATTGGAGCGCAGTTGGAGGCAGCGGCGGTAAGATTTCCGTTTACACTCGCAATACTTCCTCCGGCACCTATGCCGAGTTTAAGGAACTGGCGATGAAGAAGCGCGACTATGTAGGCAGCTCGCAGAAACTTGCGGGCAACGAGCAGATCGCGCAGGAAGTAGGCAAGAACCCGGCAGGGGTAGGTTACGTTGGGCTGGCTTATACCAAGGCCGGCGGCATCAAAGTCGTACCAATCGACGGCGCGCTGCCTTCAAAGGAAAGTGTGTTAGGCAAAAGTTATCCTTACGCGCGCCCCACCTTCTTCTATACCAATGGCGAGCCTACCGGCACGGCGAAGGAATTTATCGATTTCACCGTTAGTGACGACGGCCAGAAGATCGTCGAGCAAGTCGGTTTCGTGCCGATCAAGTAATACCGCATTCCATTTCGCGACGGAGCAAGTTAGGTCGAAAAGCCCGCAGGAATAAGCCCTGCGGGTTTTTCATCTATTATGAGCAAAGAAAAGCGAATTTCTGGCTGCCATTCCGTCGCGCCCGTCTGCGATTCCGTGCTGCCATTCCGTCGAACTAAGTGCACTTTTGACCCCGCCAAGCGCAACGAAACACCGCGTAGCAAACAAAGGGTGAATACCAGCAAGCGTCCGGCGATCTTTTCTCTTGATCGCGCCACCGTCCTAGAGTGTCGCGCTAAAGAGTTGGCCTCCAGAATGTGACGACCAATCCGCCGATAACAATGAGCGCGCCGCCGACCAGGATTGGGAGATTGGGCGAAGTTCGAAAAACAAGAAAGTTGATTACCTGCCAGACAACGAAAAGGGTGGCGATATAGAGCCCGACCACCTGCCGGAACTCAAGCGGCGCGAGATTGAGCGAAAATCCGTAGCCGAAAAGCAGGGCAGCACCTGCCAGCATGAGCCCAAGCCGGGCTAACCCCGCATGATTGTAGATTCCGAGACGGACGAGCGCATCGCCGCTCACTTCAAGGGAAGTGGCGAGCAAGAGAAATCCCAATGCGGACAGAGTTTGCGAAGTGTTCATCTCCCGAGGGGATTATCAGGCTTTCGTTCGCTGGACAAATGAAAGATCGTGCTCTCATCCATGGGACGCGCGATTATCTGTTCTCTTGCCATCTGCCTGCTGGGTGCGGTCGTTGAAGGTCTTTTCGCCGGCAGCGGGATCAGGCAGCGGTTGAGGGATCTTCGCTTGCCCTCTTCTGCCGTCCCGTTTTGGGGCTGGATGGCGATCGGGGTGGTTTACTACCTGATCTGTTTCACGATTCTTTACCGGCTCTTTCCGTTGCCGCCAACCGCGGCGCGAAATGCAGCGTTTACGTTGCTCGGTGCGATGATGATCATCAACGCGCTGTGGAACTACTTTTTCTTTCGCACACGCAATCTTTTGCACGCTTATCTGCTTGGGTTGCCTTACAG
Source organism: Chthoniobacterales bacterium (assembly GCA_036758965.1). GTDB lineage: Bacteria > Verrucomicrobiota > Verrucomicrobiia > Chthoniobacterales > UBA10450 > AV69. The sequence continues at coordinate 38,418 of DAIOVO010000016.1, read as the reverse complement.
CGCGATCGCGGTTTCCCTTTTCCTGATGTTGCTACTCAGGGTCGATGCTCTAGCGGCATGGTGTCTCTTTCCATACCTGATTTACCTTTGCTACGCGAATCTTTGGGGTTATCGCGTTTGGAAGTTGAATACCGCAGCGTAACGAGATGGACGGTATTGAGAAAGGAAAACGCCCACTCGGCATTTTTCTTCTGGTGGCATTCTTCTGTTTCGGTGCCGTGATATGTGCGCTTACTGTCGTGCTTCTTCTTTTTCCTGGGAGTCCTCTCGATTTGGTCTGGCGGGTAAAGCCGACCGCGAAGAGCGAGTTTTCTCAGCTTGGCGTCGTCGCCCTTCCGCTCATGCTGATGGTGGGTGCAGCCTGCGCCTTCGCCGCCGTCGGTCTGGCGAAGCGCGCGGAGTGGGGCCAGCGCCTTGCCATGGCGGTTCTGACGGTGAACATCCTTGGCGACCTGATCAACGCGGCGTTACGTGCAGATTGGCGCACCCTGATCGGTTTACCTATTGGCGGGCTGATGATTTTTTATCTCGCGCGTCCTGCAACTCGTGGTTGGTTTGGGAGCAGACGTGTGCTTGTCGCGAACCGCAGGATAACCTAGAAGCAGGTAGAGCGAACCAGCTAGGACGGCGACAACTTGGGTCACACAGGACGGAGGACAGGCAGGCCAATAGAAGGGACCGTGAAGTCCACAGCCGCGTAATAGGAACTCGAAACTCTTTCAGCGCGAGGTTGGCTTGGTGGCTTCGATGGTAGCGGAGACCAGGTATTCTTCTACCTGGCTGCCGGGGAGCCATTCGCGGATGAAGGATCGCGACGCGTCCCTAGGCGCGATCTTCACCGCCTCGAATCCGCTATCGCGCAACATCTTTTCCAGGTCATCAATCTGCGACGCACCCGCCATGCAACCGGTATAGGCGGCCCAATCTCCCTTAACTTCCTCCGGAAGTGGCGCCGTGGCTACGATATCGGCAACTGCGAGCCGGCCACCGGGTTTGAGGATACGGAAAGCTTCTTGGAAAACGCGCTCCTTTTCTGGCGACAGATTGATTACGCAGTTAGAAATGATCACATCCACGCTGCCATCGGCTACCGGCAGAGCTTCGATTTCTCCGAGCCGAAATTCGATGTTGGCGAATCCGTTACTCCGCGCATTCGCTCGCGCTTTGGCCAGCATTTCATGGGTCATGTCGATGCCGATGACCTTTCCCTCTCCCTCGACCGCTCGCGCAGCCAGGAAGCAGTCGAAGCCCGCCCCTGAACCCAGATCCAGAACGGTCTGCCCCTGCTGGAGCGAGGCAATGGCCAGTGGATTCCCGCAGCCGAGCCCGAGATTGGCCGATTCCGGTGCGGCCGCGCTTTCCGCCGCGGAATAGCCAAGGGCTTCGCTCTCGGTGGATGTGCAGCAGTCGTCGTCGCAGGCCGATTTCCCAAGTGCCGTCGCGCCATAACGCTGGCGCACTTCTTCGCGAATAGTTTCCGGCGAGGAATGTGCTAGGTCGGGTTTCATCGATATAAGAAAGCTATGCGTGAACGTCACGCAAGCTTGCGATTGATTGCGCTGCAACATCCTGCTTCACGGATGCAGCGACAGCCAACTACTCCCAGCACCGCGCCGAGGACAGGCGCGATTAGATAAATCCAAAGCCCAGCGATGTGTCCAGAAACAAGTGCAGGCGCGAGCGAACGCGCCGGGTTCATGGAGGCGCCGCAGATCGGGCCGGCAAACATTGCTTCTAATCCAATGACCGAACCGACAACGATGCCGGCGGTAATTCCTTTTTCGTTGGAGCCGGCGGAGACCCCGAGGATAACAAACATGAGAAGCGCAGTAAGGATGAGCTCCAGGACAAACGATTGCAGAAACGATCCCGCCGGATTGGTGGCGCCCAAGTTTGCATCTGCCGGAAAGAGCAAACGCAAGCTCAGACTTGCGGCAAGGGCACCAAGGCATTGCGCTCCTAGGTAAGGCAGAACGTTGCGGCCTTCGAAACGGCGCGCTACCCAAAAACCGAACGTAACAGCGGGATTAATATGGGCGCCAGAGATATCGCCCAAAGTGTAAATCATCGCCAACACGATGAGGCCGAAGGTGAGCGCGACACCCACATGAGTTACCGCTCCGTTACTGGCGCGATCAATGATGATAGCGCCTGTCCCCGCAAAGACCAAGGCGAACGTGCCGATGCACTCGGCGATGAATTTCTTGGGTAGCATTAGTTAAACGCTCAAAGCCTCAGGGCAGAGCTCTTCGCACCATTGCTCGACGTGGACCCGAATCTCGTCGCGAATCTCACGGAAGCGGGCGAGTTTTTGTGCCTCAGTTCCGGTTACAGTGGCGGGATCGGGAAAACTCCAGTGCAAACGCGTGGCTGGTCCGGGAAAGATGGGGCATTTCTGAGCGCTGGCGGCATCGCAGACGGTGATGACGTAGGCGAACAGTTGACCGGACTTCCAAACGTTGAAGACGGCGTGTGTTTTGTTTTGCGAGATGTCGATTTCAACTTCTCGCATCACCTCTACGGCAAGCGGATTCAACATTCCGGGTTCGAGGCCGGCGCTATGCGCTTCGAAGAAGTCGCCACAAATGTAGTTCAACCACGCGGCTGCCATCTGGCTGCGCGCGGAGTTCTGCACGCAAATGAATAGAACCTTTTTCTTCATCCGCAGAGTTTGGAGCATAGAAGGGAATGAGGCAAGAGCGGCTACAATCGTCACCCAATTTTAACACTCGGCTGCGCCACGAGCTCCAAGGATGAACAAGTCCTAATACTCGTTAGGTCAAGTGATTGCAATAAAGTTGCAGCACGATTTCGAATAGGTGATTCTCAGCCATGCATGACGATCTTGAAAAACTGACCCGAGACGAGTTAGCGGTGGAAGTGAAGAAATTACGAGCTGGCATTCGCGAGCATCGCGATAGTACGAAACACGAGCTGTGTTGGCATCACCCAGCTTTATGGGGACTGTTACCAGAGAAGGCAGAACCGGCATTAGCCGTGCCTGATTGGCAGCAGTTCCTCCGGGATCGCTGGGCTTTCCAGCATCACTTCGTTTCTATTACGCCACTTCGGCTCGATTTGACCCACGAAAAAGACCTCGCTCGAGTTATCTCACAGCCTTTCGAGTCAGCAGCACCGAGACGGAAGCGCGCGAAGGGCAAGTAGGTAAGTAATTGTTGAGGTAATTGAAGTAGCTAGCGAAGCAGCCGGGCAGTCTCCTGCCCGGCTGCCTATGCAGTGGCCGTTCTCAATAAGGGTTAGTCGCGTTCGTCGTGCTTGTCGAAGACGAAAGCTTCCGTCAGATCGTTGACGGCGGGGTCGGCGTCCCGCATCGCCAGTGGCTGAAGATTGAAGCGTTTCTCAATTAACTTCAGGATGGAGACCGTCTCGTATTCGTTGTGATCAACGAAGCCATTGCGGGCGAAGGGAGAGATAATAATGCCCGGGACGCGCACGCCTGTGCCCCAGCCGTCGGCTCTTACCGGCGGCGGCACATGATCCCAGCGACCTCCATTCTCATCGTAGGTGATAATGATGGCGCAATCGTTCCACACTCTGCTTTGCCGCACGGCTTTCACCAAGTCCGCGACGTGTTGCTGGCCGGTAACTTCGGTGGCGTAACCCGGGTGCTCATTATCGACGCCCGCCGGCTTGATGAACGAAACTGCCGGCAACGTGTTGTTTTGCAGATCACTCAGGAACTGCGTTTCATCTTGGAGATGCGCGTTGGGACCCGTAGTTGCCGGGTTAAGTGCCGGCGTGATGGTGTAGTCCGCGGTCGGAGCTGCCAGGAACGGCGCATATTTGGTGTAGTAAGCGAATGGCTGATGATGGAACTGAAAGATGATGTTTGGATCGTTGGCCGCTAAAGTATTGTTCTACAAGGCTGCGTTCCAGCCGCCCGAATACCACTTCCAGCTTACGCGCGCATCATCCAGGCGATTGCCGATGGTCGGTTGGTAGCCCGGCTGGGAAGGATCGCTATTATTAATCAACAATCGCTTCGCCGTGGATGTGCCGGGGAAGAAAGGAGCGAGCAAGGGCTGGACGGTGTTAACCGCATACTTCCCATCGAAAGTAAGCTGGTTATCCTTTAATACCTTCGCGACTGGATCGTAGCTCGATGGCCAGCCGGCCGGAATCGGCGCCGTCCACTGCGGACTATTGGCCGCAATTAACCATTGATGATTTAGAAACGAGCCGCCATAGGCCGAGTGATAGAAGTTATCGCAAAGCGTGAACCGCTGCGCCAGGCGACCTTCCGGAAAATCGGTCGCGTCCACGTAGCTCAACACCAGACCCGGGTTATCACTCCAGGTAACGAACTTATCGAGGTCGCCGAGCTTTGCTTCAAGGACACCGTTATCGATCTGTAGTTGCTCGTGGTAAAAGCGATGAACGATGTCGCCGGTGTTGGCGTTTTGATCGATGTAGTTGGTGAAGTCATACGGAATAAGAGGGAGCGCGACTCCATGATTAAACCACAGGGCGAGGTTCGCGTCCGGGCTGACCGGGAATTGCGGATCGGGAAGCGAAGGAGAACCAGAGAGCGGCGAGGGCGTTTTGTAAAGCAGCGCGGAATAGGGAGGCGCAGCTTTGACATCGAACTGCGGCAAGGTATCGAAGCCGTACGCATAGCCGCTTGCGCCCGGGAATTGACCATAGAGGGAATCAAAGCTCCAGTTTTCCTGGTAAATCACAATGATGTGCCCGAGGCGCCGAAGGCCATTGTCGTGCCCGTGGCCATGTTCTCTCGAATCAGCGAAGACCGAAGCCGTTGCTCCCAGTGCTATCGCTGCCGCCGTCGTCACGCCGGCGAGAA
>DAIOVO010000016.1:23545-33586 GCA_036758965.1 Chthoniobacterales bacterium | reverse complement strand
GTTTTGCTAGTTTGCTGGTGATAGTTGATTTCATGGCAGATTGTTTGTCTCACCAACTCTGGTAGCGGGCGTTTGTTACAAACTGGCGGAGGTTTAGTAACGATGAGGTTAAATCGAACGCCCAACGTTCCCGCCCCTACTTAGTTCTGAGGTACGTCCGCGCTAACTACCTTGCCGAATCTAACCCTATCGATTTTACCTGTTCGTTGCCTGACAGGAGCATTGGGCTGGCACGACGCGCCGGATAACTGGCGCGCCTTCTATTTGGCAGCGCGAGTGGCCGCTCCGCGGCACGTCGCCAAGCCCCATGGTTGCCATCGCCACTAATCGGCGATTCGAGGGCTTTTGCCTTTCGATTTCGGTGTCGGATGAAGCCGAAGCGTCGCCGAGATTCGGGATGCTGGAAGATCGTTTCGGCGTCGGGTGGATGGTTTCAATCCCAGGCGACCCGAACGCCTCGAAGTAGGAACCGACTCAGCGCCGGCCATTGCCGGAGGAGCGATCTTCGAACGGATTGTAAACGTCGATGCGGTAGTAGGCGATGTAGCCGTCGGGGCGATTTTCGCTGCTTTGCGGTTTGCCAAAAAGGGCGCGGACGTTGCGCTCGGTGCTGCGACCGCGAACAAAGCTCGCGAGGCGGCGCAGGTAGAAATCGTTCGCGAGGCCCTGGTAGATGTAAGCTGGCGGCGCAATCAATACTCCGGCGCGATTGAAGTGAAACGCCAGTGCGTCGGCGCCGTAACCGTGCCGGAAGAAATCGGCGGTATCGATAACTGGAGCGGCGTCGAAGCCGAGCTTGCGACCTAAAGTCGAGCCGGGACGAAGCAGATAGTAACCGGTTTGTTTGCCGAGTGAAACGTAGTGGGAGTTGTCATTCCATGAATGAGCAAGCACGGTCGAAACGCCAACTAACAGAAGTAAGCTTGTGCGCCAGGTGGCTTTCATGATTGGTGCAAGATACCCAATTTGCTGCCGGTAAAAAGTCGCGGCCTGCAAATCGCGCACAGGCGACCGGGGGCGCTGCTTGTCGGCAAAGTAACTGGGAAGCAATCTTATAACTAGGGTGGGTCATTCTGAGGGAAGCGGCTCCGCTCGTGATACCTGCGAGATTGCTTTTATCAGTTGTTACGAACGCGTGAAGGTCTGGTAACAAGCAGGCAAAATAATTTTGCGGGACTGGCTCGTCTTCTTCAAGGTAAGCTGCCGCTATATTTCACCAGTTCGTTACATGACGCGGCGAGTGGCCTGGCTGAACTAGTAGTCTTATGATCTCACCGTATGCGGTAACTATCCGGCGCGTGACTAAGAGCGCGCCGACGAGGCGACCTACCATTCGAGATGTTAGCCGGCGCTACTTTCGAGTTGAGCAACGACAGGTCGCTCTGGTGGAGATATTGATCTTCACCATTCTGGCAGTGCTAGCGGCGTGGCCGATTTGTCGAGCAGTGATGCTGATTCGAGAGACTCTTTTGTAAGTAGGATTGATAATAGTTGTCACACAATCTTAACAAAACTAATTTTGCCGTGGGCTAACCGGATTCGGTATGCTTCCGGCATGGAATCAAGTCCAGGATCGCGCTTCGATTTCGAGGCGTTCGGGCACGGCTGCGCGCAGCGAGCGCGCACGGTGTGGATCTCGGATGTTCACTTGGGCACGCGTGCGAGCGGTGCGTTGGCGCTGCTTGATTTTCTGCGCGATTACGATTGCGAAACGCTCTACGTTGTGGGTGACTTGATCGACATCTGGCAAATGCGGCGCGGCGCGTACTGGCCGCAACACCACAACGACGTGATTCAGAAAATTCTGCGCAAATCGCGCAAAGGCACGCGGGTCATTTACATCCCGGGCAATCACGATGAGATGATCAGTTCCTTCTATGGCGCCTACGGAAACATTAGTATTCAAAAACATGCCATTCATCGCACTGCGGATGGCCGCCGTATCCTCGTGATCCACGGGCATGAGCTGGATACGGTGGTGCAGAATGCGAAGTGGCTGGCCTTCCTCGGTGATGCCGGCTACGAGTTCCTGCTTTCGCTTAATCCTTTGATTAATTGTGTCCGGCGACGATTCGGTCTCGGCTATTGGTCGCTCAGTGCCTATGTGAAGAAGCGCGTGAAGGATGCGGTTAGCTTTGTCGGCAAGTTCGAAGCGGCGGTCGCTAAGTATGCTGTGAAGTATCGTGTGGATGCGGTTTTGTGCGGCCATATTCACAGCGCATCCATTCGCCGCTTTGGGAACGTAACTTACTACAACTGCGGCGACTGGGTGGAAACTTGTTCGGCGCTGATCGAACATCCGGATGGGAGAATCGAAGCAGTCTATCACCATGCGGCAAATGTGCCGGACAGTTCTCGCGCAAGCCTAGTTCCAGCATGAAAAAGAAGAAGAAACGCAGCATCGAGAAAGAAGAGACGTCGCCGGTCCGTCAACTCGAACTGGATCTTCATCTCCTGCGCCGCGAACTACGAGCAACCGCGCGCAACTACACGCAACGCCTTGAGCGCGATCTCATCGCTACTTCGGAGGCGCTTAGCAATTACAAACCGGTCGATGAACTTTCGCGCGAACAGATTCATTTAGTGCGCGATTTCGCGATCATGGTGCGGCAGCGGCGGTTGTGCCCGCGCAAAGGTCGCCGGAAAGATCTGCGGAAAATCGATAGCTTGATCGCCGACCTTCAACCGCTGCGAGAAAATGCGAAGTAGTTTCCTGCTGCTTGCGCTTCTAATATCGACGCAATTCGCTAGCTCTGCGCCAATACCATCGGACATTGTTGTAAGTATTCCGGATCAGACGTTGGTGTTCATTAAAAACAACCGGGTAGTTGCGCGTTACCAAGTTTCTACTTCGAAGTTTGGCAATGGCGACCACACCGGCAGCTACCAGACCCCGGTCGGCACGTTGTTTGTCTCGGCCAAGTTAGGCGATCGCTTGAGTTCCGGCACAGTAATTAAGAATCGCGTGCCGACGGGCGAAGTGGTCGATGTCGACGCGCTTGGCCGCGATGCCATCGTTTCACGCGTGATCTGGTTGCGCGGGATGGAATCGCAGAATTCGTCCGCGCACGATCGTTGCATTTATATCCACGGCACGCCCGAAGAACGGAAGATCGGCCGCCCGGCAAGCTACGGTTGTATCCGGATGCGCTCGCGCGACATCATCGCGCTGTACGATCAGGTGCATATCGGCATGCAGGTGACCATTTCAACCGAATCACTCGACAATTTGCTGCGCATTCCCGAGATTCTTACCTCGGCCAACTGAATGCGCCCATTTCCGTAACGCAATCGTAACACTTCGTTGATTGCGCCGGTCGTGTTGCGAACCGCAAGGTAGGACATGGCTGAAACTGCTGCCTTGCCCGCCGCCGCTGCTCCCAGGGCGGCCCGCCGCTGGCGAAGCGACGATTGGATCAAGGCCTTTTTTGGCAGCAACGCGCTCATCGCCATCGTCGTCCTGGGGTTGATTACGATTTTTCTTTTCCGCGAAGGCTTCGGATTTTTCGGCCAGAATTTGCGCAACGTACGATTGTACCGGCGCGCCGGCCTTGAGTATGTCGATATCATGCGGACCGCGGCGAACGCACACTCAGCGCTGTCGCGCGACCTGAACGGGATCCGGCAACGCGCGCAACAAACGGAACCGGCAGCGACCCTGGCGAAGTTCGATCAATTTGCGACTGCCTTCAGTGATTCATCGGAGAACTTGAATGGGCTGGTTTCCGATTGGGGCGATAAGGTTGTGGCGCTGCGCGATGCGCTTGCCTTACAGATGGGCGATCACGATCGCGGAAGTGGAGAAAGCACGGCCGTGCCGGTGGATGAAGCGAGCACAATTCAGAGCTTGCGCGCGAGTAGCGAGACTTTTCGCCAGACGGCGGAGACGCTCACTCAAACTGTCCGCACTTTGCTCGCTAGTCCGCCATCATTTCAAAATGCCGCGCCCGAGCGCGCTTTCGATAAGTGGAGTACGACGGTGCAGAAGTATCTCGCCCTTTTGCCGCAAACTACCGAGCAACTGCGGACGTGGAACCCTAACCACCCAGTGCCTGCCTACCGCGCGGTCACCTCCTTCCTCTTCGGGCGGGATTGGATCACCGCCAGTTTTTGGCAGGATTGGTATGGAATCATCCCGCTCTTTGTTGGTTCGATCATGGTATCGATTGTCGCGCTCGTGATTGCAGTTCCATTCGGAGTAGCTTCCGCCATTTACGTCAGCGAAGTAGCGTTGCCGGCCGAGAAGCGTCTGATCAAGCCTTATGTCGAGTTCATTGCCGCGATTCCATCAGTCGTATTAGGATTTTTTGGAATTGCGGTGGTCGGCGAAACGATTCGCCATCTTTCGCAGGCGCACTGGCTACGTTGGATCAGTTTCTTTCCGATCTCGGAGCGATTGAACGTTTTGACCGCCGGCTCGTTGCTGGCGCTGATGGCGGTGCCGACTATTTTTACCTTGTCGGAAGATGCGCTGCGCAATGTGCCGCGCGGCTTTAAGGAAGCTTCCTATGCGCTGGGCGCTAATCGATTGCAAACCATCGCGCGCATTCTAGTGCCGGCTTCGCTTTCGGGAATCATCTCCGCTATCCTGCTTGGGCTTGGGCGCGTGATTGGCGAAACAATGGTGGTGCTGCTTTGCGCAGGTAATCGGATCGCGATTCCCGATTTTACAGAAGGACTGAGCGCTTTCTTTCAACCGGTCCATACCATGACCGGCATCATCGCGCAGGAGATGGGCGAAGTCGTTCGTGGTAGTATTCATTATCGCGCGCTTTTCATGGTCGGGCTGGCGTTGTTCGCGATCACGCTCGCGATTAATTTCGGCGCGCAGAAAATTGTCGGCCGTTACCGAATGCCAATCGGATGAGTGCCAAGGTGCTAACGTCAGATAGCGGCAGCGTCTCTGCGAGCGCGCGGCAGAAAAGCAGGAGTGTTGGGCAAACAACCGCTTTCTGGATATTCCGCCTCGCCACTTACACCATCCTGGCGGCGGCAAGCTATATTTTTCTCGATATCGGAATAAAAGGAAGCCGCACGCTGTTCACGTCGCACCCGCCCTTTATCAACGTGCCGTTCTTCACCCAGGGGCCGCAGACGCTCTACGTGTTCGATTACGAGGGAAAGAAGTACACACTCAGTGATTCAGAGTTTCGAGCCTGGAAAGTGCAGCATCCAGTGGAAGTATCACCGACGACCGTCGCTTACTCAGCCGGCGGCGTCTGGCCCTGTATCGTTGGGACCGCCTTACTCGTGATCGGCTCGATGATCCTGGCGCTGATCATCGGAGTGAGCGCCGCGATCTACTTAAATGAATATAGTCAGAACACGCGATCGATTCGACTGGTCCGCCTTGCGATCCTTAACCTGGCAGGCGTTCCTTCCATCGTCTTCGGACTTTTCGGGTTCGGTTTGTTCGTGATCTTTTTGCACTGGAACGTTTCCTTGCTCGCCGGTTGGTTCACCCTTGGACTGATGATTCTACCGGCGATTATCACCGCCAGCGAAGAATCGCTACGCGCGGTGCCAAATGGGTTGCGCGAAGGCTCGCTCGCACTCGGCGCCACAAAATGGCAAACCGTGCGCAAGAACGTCCTACCTTATGCCCTGCCGGGAATTCTTACGGCTTCCATTCTGGGCATAGGTCGCGTCGCCGGCGAGACCGCACCGATCATGTTCACTGCTGCCTATGCACTGCGGGATGAGATGCCGTGGCAGGTAGCACACTGGAGCGAATTTCCGTTTCAGGGAGTAATGGCGCTGCCGTATCACATTTATGTGGTCAGCTCAAAGATTCCGCAAAACGAATATACCGAGCGAATGCAATACGGCGCCGCCTGCATTCTGCTGTTACTAGTGGCGCTTATTGCCCTCGGCTCTATCGTGCTGCGGGAAAAAGCCAGGAAACGTCTCTCATGGTAATAATGGAAAAAGAAATTATTTACCCCTCGCCGCTCCCCCTTGTCGCGTTGGAGGAACCACAGCCAACCGCGCCGATGATCAAGGTCACTGACGTCGATTTCTGCTATGGCAGCCATCAGGTGCTCTACGATGTCACGCTCGATATTCCGCCGCGCGCCGTGACCGCTTTCATCGGACCTTCCGGTTGTGGCAAAACAACCTTGCTCCGCTGTTTTAATCGCATGAACGATTTGATCGATGGCGCCCGGATTAGCAAAGGACAGATCGAACTCGATGGGCGCGATCTTTATTCACCGGCAGTGGATGTAGTCGATCTTCGTCGCCGGGTGGGAATGGTGTTTCAGAAATCGAATCCATTCCCGAAATCGATTTACGAAAATGTTGCCTATGGTCTGCGCGTGCTGGGCGTCAGCAAACGCTCGCGCCTCAATGAAGCGGTCGAAAAAAGTCTGCGCTCGTCTGCACTCTGGGACGAAGTAAAGGATCGGCTCGAGACCAGCGCTTACGGACTTTCCGGCGGCCAACAACAGCGGCTTTGCATCGCCCGTGCACTCGCGGTCGAGCCGGAAGTAGTCTTAATGGACGAGCCGTGCAGTGCGCTCGATCCGATCGCGACCGCGAAGGTAGAAGAGCTTATCTATCAACTGCGCGAGAAATACACGATTGTGATTGTGACTCACAATATGCAGCAGGCGGGTCGTTGTTCAAACTACACCGCCTTCTTCTATCTGGGGAAGCTAATTGAATTCGGAGCCACTTCGACTATTTTCAGCAATCCGAAAGAACGGAAAACAGAAGACTATATTACCGGGAGGTTTGGCTAACAAATCATGGTAGGGGAAACGAAACACACACTTGGGACTTTCGACCACGCGCTCGAAAACTTGCGCAGCAACGTCATGATGATGGCAAGCCAGACGCAGCGCAGCCTGGAGCGCGCGCTCAAAGGGTTGATGGAACGAAACGATGAATTATGCGCGCTTGCGATCGCCGACGACGAAGAGATCGATCAACTGGAAAAGCAGATCGATAAGGATGGGATCGATCTCCTGCTCCGTTTTCAGCCAGTCGCTTCCGATCTTCGCCGGGTTGTTTCGGCGATGAAGCTAAGCTCAAACCTCGAGCGGATGGCTGATCAAGCTACGAATATCGCGCGCAACGCCCGGAAGTTGAACCGGCACCCCGCTCTGCCGGAAGTTACGCTCATTTCCGCCATGCGAGAGCACGCGATGGCGATGTTCCGCGATAGCATCGATGCTTATGTAAGAGAAGATGCCTCCGCCGCGCGCGCAGTGGTGCCACGCGACGATGCGCTCGACAAGATGAACAAGCAGGCGGGCCGAGCATTAACCGAAAAGATGGAGCATGATCCGGAACAATTACGCGGTTATTTGAACTTGATGTTCGTTGCGCGTCACCTCGAGCGCGTGGGCGATCATGCCACCAACATAGCCGAGGACGCGGTTTATGCCGCGGCAGCGGAAGACATTCGTCATCAATCCAACTCCATGGCGGCCATCGGCTAGACCAAGCTTCGCCGAGAAGCTTGCGCGAGCCGCGCAGCATGAAGTGCATTCGATGTTGGACGTTTGGAGCTGGGTGTTGAATGTTTTGCCCTTCTTATGCGCGTTTTGATGATCAGCGCGGAAGCGCCGCCCTTGCAACGCGCGGGCGCAGTGGTGGACGTGCTGGAGGCGTTGCCGCGCGGGTTGCGCGAGCGTGGGCACGAGGTGGGCGTGGTGCTCCCCTTCTACCAGGAAATTCGCCAGAACGCGCAGGTGGAGGCAAACGAGACCGGTGTTACGGTGGACATTCGGGTCGGCGAAAAAAATTACGTGGCGGAATATCTGGAATCGCGCACCGCCGGCGGGGTGCAGTTATTTTTTGTGCGTTGCGACGAGTTTTTTGATCGCCCGGAAATTTACGGCGAGCACGGCGTCGCTTACGAGGACAACGCCGCCCGTTTCATTTTTTTTAACAAAGCGGCCATCGAGCTGGCGCGCCGTCTCACGCCCGCGCCGCAGATTTTGCATTCGCACGATTGGGCGGCGGCGCTCATTCCCGCTTACATTCGCGCGCACAATCTCCCTTTTGCCAGCATCCTAACGATTCATAGATTGGCGGAACAGGGACGTTTTTGGGGACTCGATTTCGAGCTGACAAATTTGCCGCAACGTTTTTTCTCGCTCCACGGAGTCGAGTTCTTTGGACGGCTAAATTTCCTCAAAGGCGGGATCGTTTTTGCCGACCGGGTCACGACCGTGAGCGAGCATTACCGGCACGAGATTCTGCGAGTTACCGGCGGCGAAGGATTGGAAATCGTTCTGCGCGAAAACGCCCGCAAGCTCAGTGGAATTTTGTCAGGCGCGGATTACGCCCGCTGGAATCCGGCCGATGATTCGCTCCTGCCGGCACATTTTGATCCCGAAAAACTGTGGGGAAAAATGATCTGCCGCGACGCGCTCCTGGCCGATCTCGGACTCGCGCCCGCGCCGCGCGGCCCGGTTTTCGGAATGGTCACGCGAGTGGTGGCGGAAAGAGGGTTTGAGATTCTCACGCCGCTGTTTGATCGCCTCCTTTCCGATGATGTGCGCCTGATCATTTTGGGCGAAGGTGATCCGGCGTTTGAAACCGCGCTCGCAATCGCGGCGCGCCGTTACCCGACGCGGTTTGCGTATCGCAGCCACTTTGACGAGCGACTGGCGCACCTGATCGAGGCCGGCTCGGACATCACGCTCATTCCCTCGCGCCTCGATCCGGGCGGTTTGATGGCGATGTACAGTTTGAAATATGGCGCGCTGCCAGTCGCGCATGCGGCCGGCGGCATTCAGGAAATTGTGGAAGATTACGATCCATTGCTCGATCGCGGGTACGGATTTCTTTGCTACGAATATTCGCCCGAAGCGTTCTGGGATTCGATAAAACGTGCACGGGAAGTTTTTCGTGGGCGTGAAGCGTGGGTAAATCTGATGCAACGGGCGATGGCGCGAGAGTTTGCCTGGAGTAAGGCCGCCGAGCGTTACGAAGCCGTGTATCGGGAATTGGTGAGAGAGGAAGAACTCGCCGCTTAACCCATCGCGGGACCGATCATGATCAGGAGCCGGAGGAAGACCGAGCGCCGCCCGAAGGAATTTCATCATCACGTTTACGTCGTCTTGCTCGACGGAGCGGTGGCAAAGCACCCCTCGGTCTTGCGGGCCAACCCGAAACGCGATTCGTGTAAACCTTGCGTCTATGTGGGAATGAGCGGGTTGCCGCCAGAGCATCGTTTTGAGAATCATCGCCACGGCTACAAATCGGCCTGGACGGTAAAAAAATACGGGCTGCGTTTGCTGCCGGAATTATACCAACACCTCAATCCGATGCCCTACGAAGCCGCCGTCGAAATGGAGCGCGATCTGGCGGAAGATTTACGCAACGACGGCTACACCGTGACCGGCGGTCACTAGCAATTCCTGGATTGACAGGCCTCTTGTCGAGTTTGCCGCCAATGCGATACAATCGGGGCAATGGAATGCGATGCGGAGAACCTGCCTGGTAACGCGATGCCCGACGCGCCACTGCTCCGGCTGGAAAATGCCGGGGCGCAATTTGTCCGGCTGCGGGCGGCTCGGGTTGCGAATAAACCGGGAATAGTCTCGTCCAAAACCCGCTCGTAATGACTCTGATAACAACCGCTTCCATACTGGAACAGCCTTGCTTTGGGCGGGCGTTTCGTATCTCTTCGGCGCTTCGCCCGCGCGTTATGTTTCGTATTTCCGCCACGGCCAAAGCCATTTTTGCCGGTTTAATGGTGACGCTGTGCCAGCTCGGGCTCGTTCTCTTGCTGCTCGCGCCGGAAGGACCGCTCTCGTATCGCTACCAGACGCTGGTCGAGGCGGACAGTTATTGGTTCGGGAATATTGTCGATCGCGGCTATCAAACCATCGTTCCGCCGTCGCCGCACAAGATGATGGAGGTATCCAACACCGCCTTCTTCCCGGCTTATCCCGCTTTCGCCGCGCTAATCCGTTACGGTCTGGGAATCAATACCGAGAACGCGCTCCTGCTCGCGGCGCAATCCGCTGCCTGGGTTTTCTGGAGTTACTTCTTTCTTTTCTGTCAACGCTGGGGCATTTCGCC
>DAIOVO010000016.1:4762-23535 GCA_036758965.1 Chthoniobacterales bacterium | reverse complement strand
TTCTCGGCGCGCTCTCGATTGCGGCCCATCCCGCCGCGTTTTATCTGGTGGCCGCTTATTCCGAATCGCTTTTTCTGGCCGCGTTGTTTGGCTTTCTTTACTGGGCGGGGGGCGAAACCAAACGCGCGAAATTTTTTGCCGCGTTTCACGGCATTATCATGTCCGGAACGCGCATTGTAGGTTTGCCTTGCGCGCTGGCGCCGCTGGTGCAGCGCGTTTGGGAGCTCGGACGCCGCGGGTTGGGGCGAACGAAGTCCTGGGTTAAGAATTACGGGCCGGCCACGATCTTGAGCGCGGTCGCAATGCTCGGCGGTCTCGCTTTTTTTGCCTACACCCAATTCCGTTTCGGTCGCTGGGACATTTACATGCTCACCCAGCAGGCTGGCTGGAATATTGAGCCGGATTATCTCGCCGTTCTTAAACCATCGAGTTACCGCTGGCTCGTGCCCGCACTGGAAAACCCGACCGAAATGAGCCAGATGGCGATGACATTCGGCGCCCTTTTGCTGGTCGCCGCCATCGGCGCGGAATTTCTGCCCGCCGTTCGTCGCCAGCCGCGGTCGGTCCGGGTCGGGATCTATTTTGCCGCCTTTGTTCTCTATTATATATCCGTCTCTGGCGTCGCCTCTGTCGCCATGGAAAGCATGCTCCGTTACGAGTTCTGCGTGCACGCGCTGATCGTGCTGGCGCTTTTGCATTATCTGCACAATGTTCCCCTCCGCTCGCGGCTGGGGCGAGCGGGCGCGGTAGCGGCGATTGCGCTCTGGAGCCTGGCCGGACTCAGCCTCGAAAGCTGGTACGTCTGGAATTTTACGCGAGGAAACTGGGTCGCCTAGAACTGAATGAAAACGAACGTAACCATCATCGGCGCAGGGCCCGCGGGTCTGACCGCGGCTTATCTGTTGTCGAAAAATGAAGTGCGCGCGACCGTGCTCGAAGCCGATCCGGTTTACGTCGGAGGAATTTCCCGCACCGCTACCTACAAAGGTTTCCACTTCGACATCGGCGGACATCGTTTTTTCTCCAAATCAAAGGAGGTAAACGATTTCTGGAGCGAGATTTTGCCGAACGACATGCTCGACCGTCCCCGCAGTTCGCGCATTTTTTACGGCGGAAAATTTTTCGCTTATCCGCTCAAACCTTTCGAAGCGCTAACTAAACTCGGGCTGCTGAAATCGCTTCTTTGCCTTTTTTCCTGGCTGAAGGCGAAGATTTTTCCAGTGCGCAATCCGCGCAATTTCGAAGACTGGGTCAGCAACCAGTTTGGCAAACGGCTCTTTAACACTTTCTTCAAGAGCTATACGGAAAAAGTTTGGGGCATGAGCTGCAAAGAAATTTCGGCTGATTGGGCGGCACAGCGCATCAAAGGGCTGTCGCTCGGCAGCGCAATCAGGAACGCGCTTTTGCCACAGCGGCAGCCGAAGGACAGCTCGAAAGTGATCAAGACCCTGATCAACTGTTTCAAGTATCCGCGTCGCGGCCCCGGTATGATGTGGGAGGCGTGCGCGGAAAAAACGCAGGCTCTTGGCGGCGCAATCGAGATGGGCTGCCGCGTTAACCGCTGCGAATACGACGAGCCTAACGGGACCTGGACAACTTTTTATCGCGATCGCGCTGGAGTCGAATGTGCGATTGAATCCGAGCACGTCATTTCATCCGCACCCATGCGCGAATTGATCAACGGGCTCGCGCCCGCTGTTTCAGAAAAAGCAAAACGCGCCGCCAATTCTCTCAAGTATCGCGATTTTCTCACCGTGATGTTGATTTTAAAAAACCGCGATGCCTTTCACGACAACTGGATTTACATCCACGATCCGAGCGTGAAAGTCGGCCGCATCCAGAACTTCCGCTCCTGGTCGCCGGAAATGGTGCCGGATCCGGACAAAGCCTGTTACGGGCTGGAATATTTTTGTTTCGAGCACGACGGGCTTTGGGATTCGAGCGATGAAGACTTGATCGCGCTGGCGAAACGCGAGCTCATTCAAATCGGTCTCGCTCACGAAGGCGATGCGCTCGATGGCACGGTCGTGCGCCAGAAAAAAGCCTACCCAGTTTACGACGATGAGTACGCGCGCCACGTCGAAACCGTCCGCCACGAGCTCGACGCGCGTTATCCGAACCTGCATCTCGTCGGCCGCAACGGCATGCACAAATATAACAACCAGGACCACGCCATGATGACGGCGATGTTGTGTGCCGAAAACATCATCGCCAACACGCAGTTGTATGATCTCTGGCAGGTCAACCAGGACGCCGAATATCACGAAGCGGGCGCCGGCCCGGCGGAAGAAAAAATTGGCAGCGCCATTCGCCTGGTGCCCACCCGGGTCGCCGGGACGCCGGAATTGGCGCCCGAGGGTTAACAATTCCTGGAACGGGCTGTTATGGCCTGGACGGAAATTTTTCGGGACCGGAAGGACGCCGGCCAGCAGTTGGCGAAAGTGCTTTCGGCTTACGCCGGGCGCGAGGAAGTGATCGTGCTGGCGCTGCCGCGCGGCGGGGTGCCGGTGGCATTCGAGGTGGCGACGCATCTAGGGGTTCCACTCGATGTATTCGTCGTGCGCAAGCTCGGTGTCCCGGGTCACGAAGAGCTGGCCATGGGCGCAATCGCGTCCGGCGGGGTGCGTATTTTGAACGAAGATGTGGTGGAATTTTTGCCGGATGCCGAGTTGATCGTAGATGCCGTTACCGCCATCGAGGTGGAAGAACTGGAGCGGCGCGAGCGCAACTATCGCGGCGGACGGCCGGCGCCAACTTTGCGCGGAAGAACTGCGATTCTTATCGATGACGGACTCGCCACCGGAGCAACCATGCGCGCAGCGGTGGCGGCTTTGCGTCAACAGGAGACGGGAAAAATTATTGTGGCCGTGCCGGTGGGTGCGCCCAGCACCTGCCGCGAGCTAGCGCGGGAGGTGGACGAACACATTTGCCTGATTGCGCCGGAATCTTTCAGCGGCGTCGGCCAATACTACGAAGATTTTTCCCAAACGAGCGATGAAGAAGTGCGCGAGTTTTTAAGCAAAGCCGCCGCCGGCGAATCCTGAGCGCACCACTCCGAGCCGAGGGATCCCGTTGCGAAACCTTTACGCGGACTTTCGCGGAATCGGGATGACGAGCCTCACTCGTCCATCGGCACGCAGGAACAAAACAAGTTCCGATCGCCGTAAACGTTGTCGATCCGCGCCACGCTCGGCCAAAACTTATGGTCGCGCAGCCATTTCGCTGGAAAGGCCGCCGCCTTGCGCGTGTAAGGATGCTTCCAATCGTCAGCCGCGATCTGGCTCATCGTGTGCGGCGCATTCCTTAGCACATTATCCTGCTTGTCCGCTTCGCCGTTGGCGACCGCCTTCATCTCGCCATGAATCGAAATCATCGCTTCGCAAAAGCGATCCAGCTCCTCCTTCGATTCGCTTTCGGTTGGTTCAACCATCATCGTGCCCGCTACTGGCCACGACATCGTCGGCGCGTGAAAACCGTAGTCCATCAAACGTTTCGCCACATCTTCCACTTCGATCCCAACTTTTTTCCAATCGCGGAGATCGAGAATGCATTCGTGCGCGACCAGCCCGCGTTTGCCCTTGAACAGGACCGGGAAATAATGATTGAGCCGTTTCGCGATATAGTTCGCGTTTAGAATTGCGATCTCGGTCGCGCGCCTCAATCCATCAGCGCCCATCATCCGGATGTACATCCACGAGATGGTAAGAATGCTGGCGCTCCCAAAAGGAGCTGCGGAGACCGGGCCCACCGTCATCCCGAGCGAAGCCGGAGGCGCATTCGAGGGATCCCGTTGCGGAACCTTTAAGGTAACTTCCGCGGGATCCTTCGACCCCGAAAGCTTTCGGGGCTCAGGATGACGGAACGTAACGCGCGCCGGCAAAACCTCTGCCAGATGTTTCGCCACGCCGATCGGCCCAACACCCGGCCCACCGCCGCCGTGCGGAATGCAAAACGTCTTGTGCAAATTCAAATGGCAAACATCCGCGCCCATGTCGCCGGGTCGGCATAACCCAACCTGCGCATTCATGTTTGCGCCATCCATATAAACCTGGCCACCGTGCGTGTGCACGATCTCGCAAATTTCGCGGATGGTAGTTTCAAAAACACCGTGTGTGCTCGGATAGGTCACCATCAACGCGGCCAAATTTTCTGCATGCTGCTCCGCTTTCACCCGCAGGTCGGCCAGATCGATGTCGCCATCCTTCAATGTCGCAACCGGGACGACTTTGAACCCCGCCATGACCGCGCTCGCCGGATTTGTTCCGTGCGCGGAAGTGGGAATGAGACAGACATTGCGATGCGCTTCGCCGTGGGAAGAGTGATACGCACGAATCGCGAGCAGGCCGGCGTATTCACCCTGTGAACCGGCGTTGGGTTGCAGGGAAACGGCGGCAAAGCCGGTAATTTCCGCCAGCCAATTTTCCAACTGCGCACACATCTCGCGGTAACCGGCGGTTTGGGCATCGGGCGCGAACGGATGCATCTTGGCAAATTCCGGCCAGGAAATCGGAAACATTTCCGCGGTCGCATTCAGCTTCATCGTGCAGGAGCCGAGCGGAATCATCGAATGGACGAGCGAAAGATCGCGCGACTCGAGTTTGCGCAGGTAGCGCAGCATTTCCGTTTCGCTGTGATGGGTATTAAAAACCGGGTGAGTGAGAAAGGCGGAATTGCGGACCGCGGATTGCAGGATGTGGAATGAATTTTCGCTCAGGCCGAGTTTGGCGCCGAACATCCCAGCTAATTTTTCGAGGTCCTTTTCCGTCGTTGTTTCATCGACGGAAATGCTGACGTCTTTGCCGATCACACGGAAGTTGAAATCGCCAAATTCGATCTTTTTTCCAGCGAGTTCGACTCGAATCGTGTCGAAGAAGTTGTCGTGCGCGATGTCGAAGCCAGCCTCGCTAAGGGCATCAGCCAGCCGTCGTGCCTTGTCATGCACGCCTTGCGCGATCGCGCGCAAACCGTCCGGCCCGTGATAGACGGCGTACATCGATGCGATTACAGCTAACAAGACCTGAGCGGTGCAAATATTACTGGTCGCCTTGTCGCGGCGAATGTGTTGCTCGCGCGTTTGCAAGGCGAGGCGATAGGCGGGGCGACCCTCGGCATCGCGCGAAACGCCGACGAGCCGGCCAGGTAGCGTTTGTATTGATCGCGCGTCGCCATGTAGGCAGCGTGCGGGCCGCCAAAACCAAGCGGAACGCCAAAGCGTTGTGTGCTGCCGACCGCGACATCCGCGCCGAATTCACCCGGCGGCTTAAGGATTGTTAAAGCAAGAATGTCGGCTGCGACGACGAGCAACGCGCCGGCATCGTGCGCCGCTTTGGCAAACTCTTCGTAATCGTAGATCGCGCCATCGGTCGCCGGGTATTGCACCAGCGCGCCAAAAAAATCGTCGTCGAATTTGAAGTCTGAAAAATTAGCCGACACGATCTCGATCCCGAGCGGCTGCGCGCGCGTACGCACGACCGCGATCGTCTGCGGATGACAATTGTCAGCCACGAAAAATTTCTTTCGGTTCGAAAAAGTGGCGTGACAAAGCGCCATCGCTTCCGCCGCCGCGGTCGCTTCATCGAGCAGCGAAGCGTTCGCGATATCGAGCGCGGTCAAGTCGGCGATCATCGTTTGAAAATTCACCAGCGCCTCCAGCCGGCCCTGGGCCAGCTCGGCCTGATACGGCGTGTAGGCGGTGTACCAACCTGGATTTTCCAAAATGTTTCGCTGGATGACCGGCGGCGTGATCGTGCCGGAGTAACCAGCGCCGATGAAATTCCGCGCGACTTTGTTTTTCAAAGCGAGCTCGCGCAACTCAGCCAGCGCATCGGCCTCGCTTTTTGCTTCCGGCAAATCGAGCCCGCGGTTGAGCCGGATATTTTTCGGAACAGTGGCGTCGATCAGCGCATCAAGATTTTCGAAGCCGATCTCCGCCAGCATTTCCGCAGTCTCGGTCTCGTTAGGTCCAATGTGCCGATCGGCGAAGGTCGCGATGTGATCGGGTTCACGGGTGGCCGTTTTCGGCGGAGAAGCCTGGGGTTCATCCAAAGTTGCGGTCCCGCCCGATTTCATCGCGAGAAATTACGAAGCGCGACCAGCGCTTCAAGTTTTGTGGCGGCGCGCTTACGGTTTTACCACCAAACCAGCGGCCTTCGCGAGCCGCGCCTGGTTTCGATCGAAGGTAAGAAAATCGGATGCGTTGAGGGTCAGCGCCGAGGCCACGTGCAAGAGGTCCATCCCGCGATGTCCTTGTTGAATGGTGGACAGCGCCGAAAGTCGCTTCGCTTGTTCGTGGACTGCGGTCCAGTCGCAGGCGGTCAACGTAAGCACGCCGGTAGAAATATCGCGCGCGATCGATTTCAAGTTCTCGGAAGACTTCCGGGAGTCGAGTATTTTTCGGAAGACGGACAATCTGATCGCGTTGAAAAGTTCGAATCGGCTAAAGCTGGTGACGAGAACCGGCTCAACCGCTTTCTCCACCTGCGCATCAGCGGCGGGCGAATGTATTTGCGAAATGTAGAGACTGAAAAGGAAACTCGTATCCGCGTAAGCGCTCAATAGCTTCCCTTGTTCTCGGCCAGGAGATCGGCCACGACTTTTGCCGACAGCACTTTGTCGCCAAAGATTTTTTTCCGGCGCGCGGCGAAGTCGGGCATCTTAATTTTTTTCTTTTCGGCCGGTTTCTCCGGCACAAGCCGGGCGATAACGCGCCTACGCATGGTGATCTGAATTTCCTTTCCCTCGTTGATCCAGGCGAGGAGATGCCCAAAATTATGCCGCAAATCGCGCACGCTCGCAGTTTTCATTTGTGAAACATTATGTGTCACATTGGCGAATTCGTCAAAGACGCGCTCAGGAATTTAGAGTCTCGACGCCGTGACTCTTCAGACGCGCGCGGAGTTCTTCGAGATGTTCTTGATTGCGCGTTTCGACGGTGCAGAGAACGTGCACGGCGGAAACATCGGACCCAGCGAAAGCGCGATCATGCACGACTTGTTTGACGCTTGCGCCGGTAGAAGCAATTTGGGTCGCAAGATCGGCCAGGCCGCCCGGACGATCGCTGATGATGGCGGTGAAGCGACTGAGGCGTCCGTCGGCGACGAGACCGCTTTCGATCACACGGCTGAGCACATTGGGATCGATGTTGCCGCCGCAAAGCAGGAGCACAACTTTCTTCCCGGCGAGCTCGGGAAGTTGCCCGCTCATGCAGGCCGCGAGCGGGGTCGCGGCCGCGCCCTCGACGACGCCTTTCTCCAATTCCACGATCCGCAAAACCGCCAGCGCGATCTGCTCTTCGCTAACGAGAACTATTTTGTCCACGCGATCGCGCGCGATCGCAAAAGCATTCGCGCCGACTTGGGGAATGGCGAGACCGTCGGCCAGCGTCGGCTGCATCTCGATCCGTGTCGGCGCGCCATTTTTCAGCGCGGCCGAAAAACTGGCAACGTGGTCGGCTTCCACCGCGATCACTTTCGCGGCCGGTTTTTTTGTTTTAATCGCAAGCGCGACCCCCGCAAGCAAACCCGCGCCACCGACCGGCACCACCACCGCATCGAGATCTGGAACTTGCTCGAGAATTTCCAGGCCGGCCGTGCCCTGACCGGCGATAATGGCGGGATCATCGTAGCCGTCGATGTAGGCGAGGCTCTTTTCCTTGGCGATTTCATAAGCACGCGTTTTGGCTTCCCCGAAATCTTTCCCGTGCAAAACAACGGTCGCGCCGAGTTTTTGGCAATTGCTCACCTTGATCAGCGGCGCGTGTTTCGGCATAACCACCGTCGCCGGCACGCCGAGCAATTTCCCCTGGTAGGCAAGCGCCTGAGCGTGATTACCGGCGGAGGCAGCGATGACGCCGCGCTTTTTTTGCTCGGCCGATAACTGCGAGAGCGCGTTGCGCGCGCCGCGTTCCTTGAAACTGCCGGTGCGCTGCAAGTTGTCGAGCTTGCAAAAAATTTCCATCCCGGTGAGCTCGCTCAGTGGAATGGACGCCGGGCAGGGCGAAACATAGACCGCGCCCTTGATTCGCTCTCGCGCGGCTTCGATATCGGCAAACGCGATCATTTTGCGTTTTTTGAATACACCGCGCGGGTGAGCGGGGCAATTGCCGCGGTTCCGCTATTACTCCTAATCTTAATCCGCTTGGTTGATCTCGCGCTCGCGGAACAGGATTAAGAGTAAGATTAGGATTAGGATTAAATCAGTAGCAGGAGCGTTCCGCGTCGAGCGCGCGGCGAACGGTGGTGGCGAGCTGCTCGGGATCGAACGGTTTTGGCAATAAAAACATTCCACTGCTTTCGTGCGCGCTTTCGGAGAGATAACCGGAGACAAGCACGACCCGGGTGCGCGGGCTATGGGCGCGAATCCATTTACCGAAATCGCGCCCGCTGATATCCGGCAACACGATGTCGCTTACCACCAGATCGACCGTCTCCGGCCGCTCCGCGATGCAGCGCTTGGCATCTTCCGCGCGCAAAGCTTCTATCACATTGTAACCGAGCAGCCGTAGCGTTCGCACCGCCACGTGCCGGACGCCGCGATCATCTTCCACCACCAGAATGGTTTCGTTGCCGGCCGGCATTTTAGCGGCACGCGACCGGCGCGGCGAAGTCGCGGCCGGTCTGGGAAGTCTTGGCAGGTAAAGATGGACCGCAGTGCCTTTGTTGAGGGCGCTTTCGAGCGTGATCTGTCCGCCGCTTTGACGAATGATTCCGTAACAGGTAGCCAGGCCGAGTCCGCTTCCGTGTGGATCGGCTTTGGTAGTAAAGAAGGGCTCGAAAAGGTGCGCCTTCACTTCCTCGCTCATTCCGACGCCGCTATCGATCATACTAACGACGACGTATTCACCCGGCGCGAGGTCGTTCAGCGCCGGACTGCGTTTGTTGCCGTTCAAATTTTCGATCTCGGTTTTCAAAACCAGTGTGCCGCCGCCCGGCATGGCATCGCGCGCGTTGACCGCGAGATTGACAATGATTTGCGTGAACTGATGCGGATCGACCCGAATGTGCGCTGATTTTTTTTCCGGCAGTAATTCGCAAATGACCGAAATCGGTTCGCCCAGCAGGCGCAAAATCGAGCGTTCCAGATTGCTGAGCAGCGCGTTGACTTCCAGCACCTGCATTTGCAATGGCTGGCGGCGACTAAAAGCGAGCAGTTGCTGAGTGAGCGAAGCCGCACGCCCGGCGGCGCTGCGAATTTCACTGGTGTATTTTGCCACCGGTCCGCGGCCTGCCACTTCCGCCGCCACTAAATCGCTGTAGCCGAGAATGGTGGTGAGAAAGTTATTGAAATCGTGCGCCACACCGCCGGCAAGCTGGCCGAAGGCTTCCATTTTTTGCGAGTGCGCCAGTTGGTCTTGCAATTGCCGGCGCGCGGTCACGTCCATCAACACGCCGATGAAACGTTGCGCGTTGCCGCGTTCATCGCGCACGATCAGGGCGCGCTCGAGCAGATTGAGGTAGACGCCATCGGCACGCTGAAATCGATATTCTCCGCACCAATTTGTGGCGCTCGATTTAATCGCGTCGCGCAACGAGACGGCGATGCGGGCGCGATCGGCGACGTGGATATGCTGTTGCCAGAAGCCCAGAGTGTCGCTGGCGTCCGACGCCGGAAATTGCAGGAGTGTTTCCAGGCCCTGCGGCCAGGCCAGCGTATCGTTTGTTAAATTCCAATCCCGAACTGCATCCTGCGTAGCCCGGGCAACCAATTGCGAATAATCCGCAGCCTCCGTCGAAGCGATTTGCCGTGGAAGATTGGATTTTTTTTCATCACAAATTTCTCCATTTTTATTGTTGGAAGAGTTCTGTTGCCGTGTTCGAACCCGAGGTCCGGTGGTTGCTCGCATTTGCCCCATGTTGCCCGAAGGAAATTAAGCTAATTCTGTGCCGCCAAATTTTGCAAAAGAGGGCGATTTCCGGCAGAAAAAAGGAGCGCATCAGAGCCTGTGCGCCGCGGTCTTACAGTTTCGCCACCGCCAGCCGCAGCAAATTTTCTTCCTCCGGCAGCAAATGCGCACGCTCCGCCAGCGCTCGAAACTGGCGCGCCGCTTCTGCGTTTCCATTTCCGGCAGAAATCACGACATAATAGGCCGCCAGCGCGGGAGACTTACTCAGCTGCGATTTGAATTGGCCGAGTAGTTTCAGCGCGTCGTCGCCGCGTCCTTCGAGATGGAGAGCAAAAGCGTAGGTGCTGGCGAAGGCCGCGCTCTGCGGAAAATCTTCATGCAATTTTTCCGCCAGCCGATGCGAAGCGGCGTCATCGTTCAAAAGCAAACCGAGACTTGCACAATTATTGTTAGCGATCGCGTCGTCCGGATTGAGATCGGCCGCCCGCTGCGCCACCCGGAGCAAGCCGCGGGCGTCGCGTCGCTCCTGGTAATGATGCTGTAGCGCGCCCAGGGCTGTTTCCGCTTTCGCGTTGCCGCTTGCCACCAGCCAATAAGCTTCGTCCGCTTTCGCATCATACCCCCAGCCGCGACACATCCCGGCCATGGTGAGAAGCTGGTCGCTGTTGTTATGGGCCGCCGTGACCGCCTGGTGCCAAAGTGAATTCGCGGTCACCGAATTTTCGCCCTGCAATTGGCGGACGGAGTGATGTGCGATGATGAGACGCAACGGTTCGAGATTTTTCCAATCATCGCTCTCGACAAAGGTGCGCAGTGTGAGCCAGCGCCGGGTGCAACTATAAGATTCGGCCAGCGCGAGCGGCACCGGCTGAGTGCGCGCAACGCCCGCCGGCAGAGTGTCAATCCACTCGAGCGCCTGCTGCGCGCGATCGTTTCGATTCATCCAGCTAACCAGAGTCGCAACCAGCGCCGGCGATTTTTCCGCCACCGTTTTGAGTTGCGCGAGCGTTTCGTTTTCCTGATGGCGCGCCCGGGCTGATTCCAAACAGAGAAGGCCGTCGGCAAAAGTTGCCTGCGAATCCTGGCGCAATTGTTTTTCCAGATTCTCCTGCGCGCCTTCATCGTGCCGCGCGATTGATTCGCTCAAGAGCGCGCGCAAGGCGTTGAGATGCATTGCGCGGTCTTTCGTCAGCTCCGATAAATCCGCGCGCGCCTTTTCCGCTTTATTGCCGCCGAACGCCAGTTCGATCGCTGCGCGATCAAATTTCACCTGCACATTGTGCGGGTCGAGTTTTTCCGCGATCGAAAAATGTTCCAAGGCGTTGGAATTTTGATTTTTGCCGATCGCAAGCGCGCCGGCCAATTCATGAAAATGAGCGGAACTCCGTTCGCTCTCGGGAATCTGATCGAGCGTTGAAGTCGCCAGTTTCACATCACGGCGCGCGATCGCGGCGGCGGCGAGCTCCAGCCGATTTTCCGTTGTCGGCTGAACCGCGACCAAGCGGCGCAGCCATGCGATCGCTTCGGGCCGCCCGGCCGTGAGCGCGATTTCACCCATCAGCCGGCAGGCGGTGGCGTCATTGGTCTTGAGTTGCAACAATCGCCGGCAAACGAGCACGGCGCTGCGGTCATCGTGCCGATCGTGAAACTCGGCCGCCTGTTTTTCCAAATGCGCGACTCGCCAACAGACGTAACCGCGGTAGCCGGCAGCAATCACCGCGATCACCGCCATCACTATGATCACTCGTGCAGCCCGCCGCCATGCAAGCGACCGGGCGTCGTGATCACAGCCGTTTCTTGCGGCGTCGGGCGCCATGCCAAAGAACAAGTAGAACAGCGGTCGCGCAGGAAAGACCGCTAACGAGAGCTGGATTGCTCTCGGGGACCGGTGAGAAATTGATGTTGTAAAGGCCGATGTGCTGGAAAGTCGGGTCGGTCAATCCGGGAATGCCGGGCCCCTCGCCATAGCTAAAAGTAAACGATGTAATTATGTTGCCGCCGAAATTGATCGTCGAGTTTGCCTTGCCGGACCCAGGGCCCGTGTCCGCGGTGCTTATCGTGCCATCGACTTTCGCGATGACCGTCCCGGAGCCGGTGACAGCGTTATTGGCTGCGCCCGTAACTGTCGCCCCGATGATTGTGCCACCGACTAACTTGGTGGCCGTAATCGAGCGAATTTCGTCCACATAAACGGCACCATCGCCATTGTTAAAATCGACGTCGAAGAGCGAGAACGATACGTTTTTGACCCCTTCAGTGTAGGCGGAGGAAAACGTTACCGTAACGGTGATTTGCTGGATGGTGTTGGTGAAATCCACCGCCAGATCAAGGGTGTTTGGAATTGTCGCCTGTCCGCCCTGAAAGGCGGAGCCAATCGCGGGTGTCGGAGGATTGCCCGAGATCGAGGGGTCCGGGACGAGCTGTGACGTATCGCCTGAGATCGTTATCGTTATGTCATTGCCCGGTTTGGCCGGATCGACGTCGAAGGAACCTGTGAGCGATCCGTTTACATAGGTGGCCGTGCTCCAATCGAGGGTCACCGCCTGGGTGGTAACGCAGGAAACGGCAAAAACGCAGAGGAGGAAAAAGCAGCGGATCAACATAACCGACAGGGACTCTTCTTCCGAGCAGAGTTCGTGCCGGAAAAAGTGAAACCGAAGGGCGGTGATGAATCGACGCTAGCATTCCGGCGCACGATTATGGAAGTTCGCGCCGTGCAAAAACTCCGTGCGGTCGTGCCCCTTGCCCTCTGGGCTTGGGTCATCTGGCATCTGCACGACGAGTGGACGCTGAACCCGCAATACAATTATGGCTGGCTGGTGCCGATCGCGGCCGCAGTCGCCTTCTATTTGCGCTGGCGCGACCGGCCTGCGCCATCGAATCCACGTCTCGTTAGCCCAGCTGCCTTCGCGCAATGTTTTTGCCTGCTCGCGCTTCTGCCGGTGCGCGTGGTCGAGATTGCCAATCCCGACTGGCGTCTGCTCGGTTGGCTCCTCGCCATCGTCGCCATCGGGGTTTCGTTTCTCGAAATTTACAAAAACGGCGGCGCGACTTGGGTGAAACATTTCGCCTTCCCGATTTTGTTTCCCCTCGCCGGCGTGCCGTGGCCGGTGCACCTCGAAAACATCGTCGTCCAATCGCTCAGTCGCGCGGTCGCGGCCGGCGCAGTGGAAATTGCCGGCTGGTTTGGGGTCGGCGCGCTTCGCCTCGGCAACATCATCGAGCTGCACAATGGCGCGCTGGGCGTAGACGAAGCGTGCAGCGGGGTACGCACCCTCCAGGCCGGGCTGATGCTGGCGCTGATTCTCGGTGAATTATTTCGCCTCGCCGGCGGACGCCGATGGTTGCTCATCTTCGCCGGATGCGTTTGGGTTTTTCTCTGCAACATCGCGCGCGCGACCTTGCTCGTTCTCATCTCGGCCAAAAGCGGCCCGGCTGGCCTCGCTTGTTGGCACGATCTCGTCGGCACGGCGCTTCTCGTCATCGGGATCGGCGGGATTTTCGTGCTTGCCTGGCGATGGCGCGGGCCCACGTCTGAAGCGCGGACATTTCCATCTCGACCGCTTCGTAGCAGGAGCGGCCGCGCTGCCGCCGTTGCCTGGCTTCTGTTCGTCTTCGGAGCGGCGGAATTTTGGTATCGCCTGCATGAGCGCGATCGGTTCGAGCGCGCACCCTGGCACGCGCAGTGGCCGGTGGAGGATCCAGATTTTTCCGTAGCGCCTATCAGCACCGCCACAAAAACAATTCTGCGCTTCGATTTCGCGACCAGCGCGCAATGGCAACATCCGCCTGGCGTGGATTGGTGGGGATTTTATGCGCGCTGGCGTCCGTCGCGCACCGCCCTCCAGCTTGTGCGCAGCCACACTCCCGAGATTTGTTTGCCCGCGGCCGGACGTGTTTTCATTGCTCAACACGAGCCCGCGTCCGTTGGCGAACTGAAGTTCAGCAGTTACGAATTTGCGCAAGCGGATCGGCCGCTCTTCGTCTTTGTCGCGATTCAGGACGATCGCGCAACCCGCGAAAGTGAATCGTCACGCGTAGGAACTTGGAATACGCGTGGACGTTTGCTCGCAGCCTGGCGCGGCCAGCGCAATCTCGGGCAGCGCTTGATCGAGCTGGCGATTTTTGGCCTGGATGATTTCGCCAGCGCCCGCACCGCGTTGCTGGATTCAGTGCCCGCGCTCGTCGCGGAAGAGTCTGCTCGCTAACTGGAATAGCCGGGTTACGGACTTACGATCGGGATGACTGGCGGCGTAAGATAGGCGCCGACGTTTTGGCCAGCTGCCCCGTTTTCAAATAAAGGCAAACCATTCTGATTCTCTGCGAAAAGATCGGGCGCGCCGTTTGTCACCGCCGCGATGCGCGTGAGCGGAACGTCGCCGAACGCGGCGATCTCCGTGACTTCAAAATTTCCCTCCGCCGATTTCTCCGGCACCCATCGCAATGCCACAAACCGCGCGCCGTGCGGCTCGAACTGCGCCGCCGATTTTCCTTCGCCCGCTCGATCGGCTACGAACGCGACCGGCTGCAGCCCGTTCAAGTCTCCATTTTTCGGCAACTCACCGAGCAGAAAAATCTCGAGTTTGCCGGCCTGCGCCTGATAGACCGCGCTCACGCGGTTGATTCGCTCCGTTTCCTGCAGTTCGACGATGACGGTCGGATGCGGATCAGTGGCGGAAAAATTGAAACCCGTCAGCGGATCTTCATCGATCATTCGCGGAGCCAATCCCATTCGGCCCGAGCTGATGTAAACGATACGTCCGTGGGCGTAGCGATTGGCAAAATTAAAATTGATTGCGTCGGCCAAAGCACCCGAATGCGGGGAAGTGCCGGCTCGCAGAAGACGCGATTCGTTAGCGGCGAAATCATCCAGGGTCCGCTGACCATACAGACCGAGCGCCGCGATTTGCCCCTCTCGCTCGACATGAAAATTCAAGCGCAGATAACGCGCTTCCACCCCGAGCAAGGAAACATTGAACTGGCGTTTGTGCGCGAAAGCGACCGCGCCTTCCACCGGCCGCCAGTCGCCACTTTGCGCGTGTAATTTGTAATTCGAGACCGCCAAGTGAAGCGTGCCGCGGGCGGCAGCGTTTTCGTTCCGCAGCGTGAGCCGATCGAGGGCGGCGCTGCGCGGCAGGGCGATAATGAAAGTGGTGTCGCCTTCCTTGAGCGGACAACTGATGCTGTCGTCATCCATGATCAGCACGCCCGCTTGCCCGCTGCCGGATTTTCCATGCAAACTTACGCGTGCATACTGTCCATCAGGCGCGATGCACTCGATTTCCGCCCCGCAATTCATGCGCGCGATATTCTTGGCTTCGTTGACGGATTGCGCGGGTTCATCAGCGCCACCTCTGGCATTCATGGCCAGTCCGGCCAGAGAAAGAAAAATAATGTTACAACGGCGTTTCATAGCTCCTCTTGCAAAGCTTAGATCGCGCCACAGCCAGAAATTCTCGGTCCTGTCCGGGCTGTGGCTTTTTCCTTGAATCAGGCGAAAGATTTCTCTATCACCGGGGCTGATGCTGGAACATCGCAACTGCGAAGTGTCGCGCGGCCTGATGAAGGCGACGACGCTTCTGGTACTACAACTGCTGAGCTAAGGGCACCCTGCCGTATGAGTTTCTCCTTGGTTCTGCGTCGTGCCATCCTGCCTTTGTCCGCCGGAATTATCGCCATCTGCGCCGCTTCGCTGGCGCTCGCGCAGGATGCCGTCCGCCCATCTCTCGCTGGTGAATTGTCCGCCGAAGCGCGCCGCCAGGACATCGAACACATTCCCTATAATCTGATGACCGGACCGATTCGCTACCGCATCAGCGCCACCATCGGCCTCGAATATAACGACAACATTAACCTCTCGGAAAATAACCCTGAGAACGATTTCATCTTTCATCCCCAGATAAATATCGACGCCATTTGGCCGGTAACGCAGCTCAATACTCTCCGGCTCGACATCGGCCTCGGTTACTCGCTTTACGCTTCACACTCCGACCAAAATACCAACGGCATTCTTCTCTCGCCCGGTTCGCAGCTCGCTTTCGACGTTTTCGTGGGCGATTTCCGGATCAATTTCCACGACCGCTTTTCTTTGCAACAAGACCCCATCGACGAGTTGCAGGTTTCCAATGTGGTTGATTACGGTCGCTTCGAAAATTACGCCGGCGTCTCCATTCTGTGGGATTTGAACAAAGCCGTCGCCACTCTTTCTTACGATCACTACGTTTACGTTTCCACGAATTCGGACTTCGATTATCTCGATCGCAACGCCGAAGACCTCACCGCCTCGATTTCCTTCGCCGTCTCTTCCACCACCGGCGTCGGCTTGGAATCCAGCTACGTTTACAGTTACTACGACCAGAATGTGCTTAACGATTCCCAGACTTATTCGATCGGCGCTTTCGTCGAAACGCAAATGACCAATTACATGAAAGTTCGCTTCGCCGGCGGCTACCAGATGATCAACTTCGACAATACCGGCTCGGTCAACGACTCGCGGGACCTGCGTGATTTTTATGCCAACGTCCTCATCTCGCACCGGCTCAATTCCATCGTCACGCAAACTTTAAGCGCGGGACACGAGAGCCAGTTGGGGGTGAATTCCAATTACATCACGCTTAATTATGTCCGTCACACCGTGAATTGGAATATCCTTCGCAACACTCTGCTCTCGACCGAATTTTTCTTCGAGGATGCGGATGAATCCGGCGGTTTTATCGACGAGCATCTGCATCGCTACGGCGGCGCGCTCACCGTTGGTTACCAGTTCACGCCGCACGTCACCCTGGGCTTGCGTTACCAATACACGCTGAAGGATTCGGATGTGAAAGACCGGGATTATACTCAGAACCGCGTTTCGCTCGACGCCACTTACAGTTTTTAGGGAACACAATTCGGGGGAAATTTTGGGCTAAAATGAAATCGCTGAATTTCATCGCTGCCGCGCTGCTCTGTCGAGTCGCGCTCGCGCAGGAGCCTAGCCCTGTCCCATCCATTCCTCGCGCGCAACCCGACCTGCCCACCACCAGCACCGTCATGCGCACGAACTCGATGGCGGTGCTCGACGACAAAAAACGGCTCGGTTCGAATGATTACGTCAGCTTCCGCGTAGTGGAAGATCGCGATGAGGAATCGCAGCACTTGCGCGTGAACGATAGCGGCGAGCTGGAAGTTCCCTACATCGGTTTGGTTCCGGCGCAGGGTCGCACCTGCCGCGATCTGGCTTACGCCATAAAAAGCGCGCTCGAAAAAGAATATTACTACCACGCGACCGTCATTCTCGCGGTCGATCGCGTGAGCGAGAAATCGCGCGGCAAAGTTTACGTTTACGGCTCGGTCAAGGGCCAGGGTCCGCAGGAAATTCCCGCGGATGAAACCTACACCGTCAGCAAAGCAATCATTCGCGCTGGAGGCTTCGGTGATTTCGCGAACAAACGCAAAGTGAAAGTGACGCGCAAAGGCGGCAAAGATTTTACCGTCGATCTCAAACGCGTGATCGAACAAGGCCGCAACGATGAAGACGTTGTTTTGCAGCCGGACGATCAGATTTACGTCCCGCAACGTCTGATCAACATGTGATGAACCCGCCCGCCGAACGTCAATCTGCCGCTTCCTGGTCCAACTCGTTCATCACCCGGATGCATCGCTACAAATCGCTGCTGATGCGGCGATGGTGGATTCCGGTACTGACGATTTGTCTCGGGCTTTTCGTCCAGGCCTGGCTCATTTTCCAAACGCCGCCCTCGTTTCTTTCCACCAGCAAAATGATTGTCGCGGGCAAACTCAACCTCGGTCAGGGCGCGATCTACAGCGAAGAGAGCCAGAATTTTTACGGCACCCAGATTCAGTTCATGCAAAGCACCGAAGTGCGCCGCAGCGCCGAGCAGCTCGTGCGCTCGACTCATCCCGATCTTCAGCCGGTGCCAGTGACCCTCAGCGTCGCTCAGCGTCCGCGCACTTCCATTTTCGAGCTCTCCACCATCGGTAGCTCGCCCGAATACACCAAGGTTTATCTCGACGCCGTCATGCAGAAGTATCTCGATTTCAAAAAAGGAATGCGCGAGGACCAGACCCACACTTTCACTACGGGCATCACCGAGCAGTTGATTCAGGTGGAAAAAGATTTGCGCACGGCGGAGGACGAGATGCTCGATTTCCAAAAGCAAAACAACATCGGTTTCATTCAAGAAGAAGGAAACAGCGCCGCCCAATACCTGGTGAAGCTGAACCAGGATTACGCGCGCCTGAAAACTGAATACGAATTGTTAGAAAAACTCGATCTCGATCAAAATCTCGATCGCGGGCAGAATGGCAAGCCGGTAGATGCTTCGCCCAATGCTTCACCCAGCGAACAGGAAGGAATGCCCTTTTCCGACGTCGGCCCGGAAGGCGACTACCTCAAGGCGAAACAACAGGTGCAGTTACTTAAAGCCGAACGCGAAACGCTCTCGAAGGATCTGCGACCGAAACATCCCAAAATCATCAAGCTCAACGACGAGATCACGAAACAGACAAAATTGATCGAGCTTTTCCGCGCCGACGCCGTCGAGAAACTTGAGACCTGCCGCAAATCCATCGGCAAACAGATGGAAAATTTGCAGGGCAACATCAAGGAATGGGAAACAAAGGCGCTCGATCTCAGCCAGCGCCTAGGGCAATTCAATCGCATAAAAGGCAAAGTCGATCGCACCAAGCAACTTTACGATCGGCTCACCACGGACTTGAAATCGGTCGATGTCTCCCAAGTGGTCGATACCGGCGATCAGATTTCCATCATGGAACAGGCGAGCACGCCCACTTCCGTCCGCCCGGGACTGATCAAAAGTCTCCTCCTCGGTTTTGGCTGCGGCGCGCTCGCCGGCATCGGCATCCTCCTTCTCCTCGATCGCATCGACGATCGCATGGCTTCCTTCGGAGAATTCCAGCATCACTTCAG
>DAIOVO010000016.1:0-4752 GCA_036758965.1 Chthoniobacterales bacterium | reverse complement strand
GCGAAAATGTTCTCGGCCAGATTCCGAAAGAGAAAAGCAAAGGCAAAGTCACCTTGCTTCAGCCCGACGACGCGCGCCACATCTTCGCCGAATCGTATCGTAACATTCGCTCCTCCATTTTCTTTATGCCCTGCGAAGGGCCGCGCCCGAAAACGTTGCTCGTCACCAGCGCGGTGCCGAGCGAAGGCAAGTCCACTATTTCCGCCAATCTCGCCATCACCCTCGCGCTTTCCGGCGCGCGCACCTTGCTCATCGATGGCGACCTGCGTCGCGGCGGTTTGCGCGAGCAGTTCGGGCTCTCCTCTCAAATCGGATTTTCCGAAGTCTTAAAACAGGAAGTGAACTGGCAGGAGGTGGTTTTGCCCACGTCCTACCCAAGCTTATCCCTGTTGCCGCGCGGCAAAATTTTATCGCAGCCCAGTGAGCATCTGCTGCGCGATTCAACCGATCAATTTTTGCGCGAAATTTATCAGCACTACGATTACATCATCATTGATAGCCCGCCCATTCTCGCCGCCGACGATACCACCAGCCTCGCGCCAAAAATCGATGCCACCCTTTTCGTCGTTCGTCTTTCCTACACTTCCGCGCGCCTGACTAAAAAAGCGCTCGAGCTTCTTTACAACCGCCAGGTCAACGTCCCCGGCGTTATTCTCAACTATGTGGACACTTCCCTGCCGGAATATTACTACTACCAGTATTCCGAGTACTACAACGCTCCCGCCGAATCGGAACCAGTTGCGGCCCGTCCCCAGCCAACCAGCCGGTCTTCCTGATCGCGGCCGGCGCATCAGCGCGCCTCACTAAAAATGCCGCTGATTGAATTTCCGCCCGCCGGTGTAACCGAGACCGCGCAATCGCCCTTTCTACGCCGCGCCATCCAGCGCGGCCTCATCGTCGGCAATTTCGCCAGCGTCCAGGCACTGGTGCAGATGGTCAGTTTTCTGAGCGGCATTCTCATCGTGCGCACGCTCGATCAGCGTCAATACGCCTTCTTCACTATCGCCAACACTATGCAGGGCACGCTTAATTTGCTCGCCGATATTGGCATCAGTGTCGGGTTAGTTTCCATCGGTGGCCGTGTCTGGCAGGACCGCGCCCGCTTCAGTCAGCTTATTCGCACCGCTTTTCATCTCCGCCATCGCCTCGCTCTCATCGCTGGCCTCGTCGTCACCCCGATTTTATTTTTTCTCCTCTTAAAAAACGGCGCCGGAATTTCCTACACCGTTCTTCTCGTAATCATCGTGCTCATTGGCCTCGCCATTCAGCTGGATGTCGGCGTCCTCGGGGTTGTTCCGCGCTTGTTGTCGGACGTGCGCGTCATCCAGCGCATCGATTTCTTCGGCGCCATTCTTCGCCTCCTGCTCCTGCTCATCTTCGTTTTTGTTTTTTTGAATGCAGGCGTGGCCGTCGCCATCGCCACCGCCGCGATTTTTTTCCAGCTTCTTTTGCTTCGCCGTTACGGCGCGCGCGTGATCGATTTTCACGCCGCCCAAAACGACGACGACCGCCGCGCCATGCTCGGCTTCATTCGCAATCAGGCCGCCAACGCCGTCTTCTATTGTCTCCAGGGGCAAATCACGGTTTTGCTCATCAGCTTTTTCGCCCACCGCGCCAGCTCCGTCGCCGAAATCGGCGCGCTCGGCCGTCTCGCCATGATCTTCACCATCCTCACGAATTTGCTCACCAACATCTTCATTCCCGCCTTCGCCCGCTGCCAGGACCGGCAGCGACTGCGCGCGCTTTATTTCGAAATCACCGGCGGCGTAGCTCTTTTCTGCTTAATTGTAGTTAGCGCCGCCGCCATTTTCCCGCGCGAATTTCTTTTCGTTCTCGGGAACAAATACGCCCATCTTCATCGCGAGCTGTTGCTCATGGTCGGCTCGGCCGTGCTGGCCGCCCTCACCGGCGCGTTTTGGTCGCTCAACGCCTCCAAAGCCTGGATCGCCGGTTCCTGGCTTTACATTCCGCTCACTTTGGCAACGCAAGTCGCGCTCATCCCCTTCACCGATTTCTCCAGTGTCACTAGCGTGCTCATCTTCAATCTTCTCTCCAGCATTCCGAACCTGCTTTTGAATCTCGCCCTGGGTTGGCGCGGGTTCCGTTCCTGGCAACCAGCAAGCGCGTGAACAAATGTGGAATTTCGGCTATCACCTCGCGCGCGCTCGCGGCGCCGCTGTCCGCCGAATTTTTCGCGCGTCCATTCCATCAATCGTTAGCCGCCGGCTGACCGCGCCGCGCAAACTCGACTTCGAAGTTTTTTCCTACTCGAGCGAGGAGATGTTGCCCGAACAAGTCGCTTCCGCCCGCTCGTTCCTAAAATTCGCCGGCGAACCCACCACCTTCTCCATCGTCTCGGATGGCAGCCATTCTGTCCGCAGCATCTCTTTGCTGCAAAAAATTCATCCGCGGATTCGCGTCGCCCGTGCCGAGGAATTTCTCCCGCGCGATGCCCCGGCCGCGATGCACGATTATCTCGCTCATCATCCTACCGGCAAACAACTGGCGCTTCTGATGTCACTGCCGCGCGATCAACCCGCGCTTTATTTCGATTCCGATGTTCTCTTTTTTCCCGGCGCCAGTGCACTGGCCAGTTTACCGCCAGAAACTCTCTACTTATCGGACGCGCAATTTGCCGGCGACGAACGCCTCCTGCGCGATCAAACCGAAAAATCAAATCCCGTGAACACCGGCGTTCTATTCCTTGTTAGATCGCTCGATTGGTCGCTCGCTTTCGACCGCTTCGCCGAACTAAAGGGCGCACCAAACTTTTTTACCAATCAGACGCTCACTCATCTGGTCCTGCACGCCAATCGCGCTCAGCCATTCGATCCAGCCAGGTTCATCCTGAAACTCGATGATCAATTCATCTTTCGTGATCTCTACGCTTCCCCCGAAATCGTTCTCCGCCATTACGTCAACCCGGTGCGCTACAAATTCTGGTGTGCGCGCGCGCCATGAATCCGCGCCCCCTCCGCATCCTGTGCGTTTTGAATCTGCCCTGGGACGCGCGCCTCGGCGCCGCCCGTGTCTGGATCGAGCTGGCAGAGCAATGGCGCGCCGAAGGTCACCGCGTCGATTCCTTTAGTCTGAGCGACGCCTTTCCCCAACCCACAACCAACAACGCCGTTTTTTCCCTGCGCCAGCTTTTGTTCCCGCGCCGCGCCGCCCGTTTCATTCGCAAAAACGCCAGCCGCTACGACCTCATCGATTCGCATCTCGGCACCGTTCCTTTTTCAAAATCGTTTTTGCATTTTCACGGCCTGCTCGTGGCGCGTTCGGTCGGTTTCTTTTTGCTCTACGAAAAATTCGATCGTTCCACGCGCGCTCTCTGGCCGAATCTTCCCCGCGGCAAATTCTTCGGCCGCATTTTTTATCGCATTGTCCGGCGTGCCGCCTTGCGTTCCGCCCATGCCGCCATCGCCGTCGCCGATCTCATCAATCTCCCAAACGAGGACGAACTCGAATCGCTCCGCCAGGATTTGCGCTCGGAAAAACCCGCCGTCGTTTTTCCCTACGGCATGACCGAAGAGCGTCGCGCTCAGCTTGCCGCGGCCGCGCGGAGCAGCGCCGAGCGTTTCGCCGCCCGGCGCATTTGCTTCATCGGGATGTGGAGCGTGCGCAAAGGCGCGCAGGATTTCGGCGAAATTATCCGGCGTCTTCGCAGCGCGTTGCCGGAAATTACTCTTCGCTTTCTCGGCACTTCCACCGCCGACGCAAATGTTCTGCGCGATCTTGGACTCAATCACCACGATGGAATCAAAATTATTTCAACCTACGATCCACCCGCTCTCCCAGAACTATTGAGCGATTGCACCCTCGGAATTTTCCCGAGCTACATCGAAGGATTCGGTATCGGCGTTCTCGAGCAACTCGCCGCTGGCATTCCCGTTGTCGCCTACGACGCGCCCGGTCCGCGCGTTCTTCTCCATTCCGAGCGCGAAACTTTGCTCGCTCCGCCAGGCGACATCGTCACCTTGGTCGATCGTATCCTTAACATTCTGCGCGGTGGTTTGCAGAATTATATCGCCCTGCAAAATCGCGCCGCGCGCATCGCCCGCGAATTTTCCTGGCCGGAAATCGCGCGTGCCACCATCCAGGAATATCGAAGCCATTTCCCGAAACCCGCCATCGCCTTTGTGCAGCCATTTGGTCTGCGTTCTCCCGGCGGCGGCGCCCGCATTTTGCGCGCGTTGCTTCCGCAAAACTCCGTCCTTTTTGTTTGCACTTCTCCGTCACCGCCGCCGCCACAAAATCTCGCACACGAATTTCATCTGCCGTTGCGCCCGAGCTTTGGCCGGCTCGATCGTTCCCGTTTTGCCGGTAAGACTCAGGCCCTCGCGCCTTTGTTCGCCACTCGTTTCAAGCGCCAGCTTGAAAAATTCTGCGCGCAGCACAACGTCGGAGCAATTCACGCCATCGCGCACGGCGGCTTGGATTTTCATCACGCCTTTCTCGTCGCAAAGAATTTACGGATTCCGTTCTTTCTCCAGTTACACGACGATTTTCTCTACAGCGCGCGACCGGCCGCTGCGAAAACCGAGGCGATCTTGCGCGAAGTCTGGCAAAACGCCGCCGCTCGTTTCGTCATCGGCTCCAGGCTGGCCGAGGAATATTGCCGGCGCTACGGTCGCGCCTATTACACCATTATCACCGATGGTTTGGAAAAAATTGCGGCCGCCCCGCTGTCGCCGAACGCCAGCGGCAAACTTCACGTTTATTTCATGGGTTTATTTCACCTCGAGTACGAAC
>DAIOVO010000015.1:23889-49880 GCA_036758965.1 Chthoniobacterales bacterium | reverse complement strand
GTTTGTGATTGAGAAAGACGGATCCTCCTTCGATCTCATTCCGCTGCCCCATCCGAGTGGCGCGTCGCCCTGGCACAAAATTTCGCCTGGTCGCGAGCTGCTCGAAAAAGCGATGGGCAAAATCGCGCGTCACCCGGCGATGCGGAAAACGGTTTAGCAACTTCCTACTTTCCCCGGTTCCTTATTTGTTTTACCCCTGTCATTACAGGTTTTTTGCCGATGAACTCGCCCGAAAAAAAATTGCGCTTCGTCCGGATTTTGATCGCCATCGTCATTCTCGGTTTGATCGGCAGCGGCCTTTCTACCTTTCCGCTTTTGCGCGAATCAGCCCGGCTGGAATATTGGGCTAACAAGGTCTCAGCGCCCGCGGCCGTGACGGCCTGGACCAGCGGAGTGCATTCCGGTTTGGAAAAAACATATGAGCAATTTCCCTGGATCGCTTACGGCACCGATTGGCTGGGCTTCGGCCACTTTGTCATCGCGCTGTTCGTAATCGGCGCTCTGGTCGATCCGGTCCGAAACATTTGGATCATCCGCGCCAGCATGATTGCGTGTTTGCTCGTCATTCCGATGGCGCTGATTTGCGGCGCCGCTCGTGGTATTCCGCTCTGGTGGCGTGCGATTGATTGCTCCTTTGGAATTTTCGGCCTCATCCCTCTCTGGCTGGCCGAGCGGATGATTCGCAAGCTGCCAGTCCACCCAACGGCGTTCCATGGCCCCTAACAAGGCGTGAGGTGAGAAATATTCAGCGGACTTCGCGAGCTCCGTCACTTGAAATTCCGCCATCGCTCCTCGCGCAGTGGATTCATCTTAGCGCGGCCGAACGCAAAACGTCGCTCGTCGCCGCGAGAATCACCCACGCGCCGAGATGATGATGCACCAGCGACGGAAGAACGGCAGAGTAGCAATGTTTTGGAAGTTTTGATTCCCGCCATGGCTCGATTTTAATCTGAAAAGCCCGACTCGATTCGCAACCCGGTTACGCAAGGTCAAGGTTGACCGTTTCCAACGGTTGTGAATCTGTGTCCGCGTGACGCCTGATGCTGCGGTAATAAAAACTCCCACGCGCGATGAAATTCCGGAATCGGACAAGTGGGACCTGACTCATCTTTTCGCCGATGTTTCGAAATGGAGCGAGGACTTGGCGTGGATCACGCGCACTTATTCGCAAATCCAAAATTGGAAAGGACGCGCGGGTGAATCGCCGCGGACGCTGGCGGAGCTGCTGGAGTTTGAAAAGGAGCTCGATCTAAAAATCGAGCGGGTTTATCACTTCGCCTCGTTACAGGTTTCGCAGGATGGCGCGAACAACGAATACCTCGCGCGCGTCGGCCAACTGCAAAATTTGATGACGAGGATCGCGGAAGCGTCGGCTTTCGTGGTGCCGGAAATTCAGGCGATCGCGGACGAGCGCTGGCAGGAATTCATCGACGCCCCCGCCTTGAAGGATTGGCGAATCAGCCTGCACAAAATTCGCCGCCTGCGCCCGCACATCCTTTCGGAAAAAGAGGAACGCCTGCTCGCGCTGGGCGGCGCCGCGCTTGATGGCTACGACGATGCTTTTTCGCAACTGACGAACGTGGACATGAAATTCGGCGCGCTCATCGACGCCGATGGAAAAGAAAAACCGCTCACCCAAAGCACCTTCAGTGCGTTCCTTCTCAAACGCGACCACGCCCTGCGAGAACGCGCGTTCACTCAGTTTTACGCGGAGTTTCAGGACCATCAATACACGCTGGCGACCGCTCTTTCTTACTCGGTAAAAGCGGATGTCTTCCGTGTGCGCGCGCGAAATTTTCCGAGTGCGCTGGAAGCGTCGCTTTTCCAGGATGCCGTGCCGGTGGCGGTTTACGACGGATTAATCACCACCGTTCGCGAAGGACTGCCCTCGCTCCTGCGCTACTACGAGCTGCGCCGCCGGGTGCTCAAGCTGGAAACGCTGCACTCCTACGATACTTACGTCCCGTTAGTTCCGGAAATCGAAACCCGCATCAGTTTCGAGCAGGCGATGGCAAAAGTGATCGCGTCGCTGGCGCCGCTCGGCCTGGAATACGTGCGCGCGCTCGAAGCCGGATTGCGCGGTCGTTGGTGCGATCGCTACGAGAGCAAAGGGAAACGCAGCGGCGCATTCTCCAGCAGCAGTTACGAAGCGCCGCCCTACATCCTGATGAACTACAAAGAGGATGTTTTTGCCGACGTTTACACGCTCGCGCACGAGGCGGGGCATTCCATGCATTCCTGGTACTCGGCCCGCTCGCAGCTCTTCCAGGATTACAATTACCCTATTTTCCTGGCGGAGGTCGCGAGCACTTTTAACGAAGAGTTGCTTACCCACTTCTTGTTAGAAGAAACGAACGATCCAAAAATGCGCGCCTATATTATCAATCGCCAGATTGACGATATTCGCGGCACGGTTTTTCGGCAGACGATGTTTGCCGAGTTCGAAAAAACAATTCACGCGTTCGAGGAAAGCGGCGAGGCTCTGACGCTGGATCTTTTCCGGAACGAATATCGCAAGTTACTCGCCGCGTACTTCGGAGAAGCGGTCGTGCTCGACCCCGCGCTCGAACTGGAATGCCTGCGCATCCCGCATTTTTACAGCGCCTTTTACGTTTAC
Organism: Chthoniobacterales bacterium; assembly: GCA_036758965.1. Taxonomy (GTDB): domain Bacteria; phylum Verrucomicrobiota; class Verrucomicrobiia; order Chthoniobacterales; family UBA10450; genus AV69. The sequence goes on along the minus strand of DAIOVO010000015.1, from coordinate 47,263 downwards.
AAATATGCCACTGGGCTCTCGGCGGCCGTTGCGCTTTCGCAGCGCGTGCTCGCGGCCGAGCCCGGCACGGTCGAAAAATATCTTGGCTTCCTCAAATCGGGCGGCTCGAATTTCCCACTCCAAACTTTGCAGGCCGCCGGCGTGGACATGACTTCACCCGGCCCGATTCGCGCTACCATCGGCCTCTTTGAGAAGCGCGTACTCGAGCTGGAAACTCTCTTGTAGCCGGCCAGGCAACATTTTCGCAGCGGCGGCGGGGCATGTTGGCAAGCAGCCTGCTTTGGCTATGGGGCGTGGATTTCCAAAAACGCTTTCGTGCCGCCTGCGGTTATGCCGAACTCGGCATGGCGCGCGAGTCGCTGGCAGAGTTGGATGCGATGGCGGACGAATTCCAGGGCCGCCCCGAGGTGCTGCAACTGCGCCTGCACCATCTCATGCGCAAAAAACAATGGGCGCGCGCGCTCGTTGTCAGCCGCAAACTTTGCCGCGTCGCGCCGCACGCGAGCGCGGGATTTTTGCATGCCGGTTTTTGTTTGCATCAAATTGGCCGAACCGAGGAGGCCAAAGCAGTCTTGCTCCGTGGGCCGACCGCGCTGCTGAAAGAGCCAATTTATTATTACAACATGGGTTGCTACGACGCGCTCTTGGGAAACTTCAAAGACGCGCAGATTCATCTCAAGATTAGCTTCAAAATGGACTCCTCCTTTCGCGACCTGGCCAGACGCGATCCCGACCTGATTAAACTGCACGCCTTGCTCTGATTGCCGGCGCGCGCGAACACGGCTAAAACGCAGAATGCGTTTGGAGCCTGAGAAATTGCGCGCGCGCATCGCGCCGTTGTTCGAGGAAAATTTTGCGAAATTCGGAGAGCTCGGCGCCGCCGTTTCGATTTGGCAAAATGGCGAGCCCCTACTTGAGCTGAGCGGCGGCTTTCGTGATGTGCGGCGCGAATCAAAGTGGACGGATGACACCATCGTGCTCGGCTGGTCGGCGACAAAAGGAATCGGCAGCGCCTGTTTGCTGCACGTGCTCCAGGAAAACAAAATCGAGATCAGCCGCCGCGTTACGGAATTTTGGCCCGAGTTTCCGCAAAATGGAAAGAGCGAGATCACCATCGCTCAGCTCATTTCCCATTCGGCGGGATTGTGCGCGCTGGATGAAAATGCCGATGTGACGGATTACGGCGCGGTCATTCACGCGCTGCAAAAACAGACGCCGCTCTGGCAACCGGGAGCAGCGCACGGTTATCACGCGCGCACTTTCGGGTTTTTGCTCGACGAACTCGTGCGACGAATTGCTGGAATCTCCATCTCACCCTATTGGCGCAAAATTTTCGCCGAGCCGCTGGCGCTCGATTTCTGGATTGGCCTGCCGGCGGAGTTGAACGATCGCTGCGCCACGATCTATGCCGCCAAAATCGGAAAACCGCCGGAGCCGGCAAAGTTCTATCACGACCTAACGATACCTGGAACGCTGGCACGCCGGACTTTTACCTCGCCTTACGGATTGCATGCGGTAAGCGCCATGAACAAGCCGGACAATCGCGCGCTCGAGATCGTTTCTTTCGGCGGAATCGGCAGCGCCCACGCGCTTGGAAAATTTTATGCCATGCTGGGGAACGAGGGCCGGATCGACGGTCGTGAATTTTTCGCTCCCGCAATTTTGAAAAAAATGACGACCACTTTGGCTGATGGAACGGACCGCGTTTTTGAAATTCCAACCGCGTTTTCTGCCGGGTTCATGAAAGATGCGCAAGAATCGGAACGCAAAATCTTTGGCGCCGCTGCCTCCGCCTTTGGTCACCCCGGCGCCGGTGGAAGCCACGCTTTCGCCGATCCGGAAAACAAAATTGCTTTCGCCTACGTAATGAATCAGATGCAACAGGCAGTGCTTCCTAACGAGAAGTCGCTGCGATTAATTGACGCGATTTATTCGAGCTAATCGCCGATCACCGTCACAAGAACATTCCGCCGATGGGCCGCGCGCCGGTGCTCGAAGAGAAAGATTCCCTGCCACGTGCCGAGCGCGAGCTTGCCCTCAACGATTGGAATCGTTTCGCTGGTGCGTGTTAGCGTCATCCGGATGTGCGACGTGCTGTCGTCGGCGCCTTCGTCGTCGTGCTCGTAATCAGCATCCTCCGGGACAAGGCGCTCGAAAAAATTCTCGAGATCGCGCCGGGCGGCTGGCGCGGCATTCTCCATGATGACGAGGCTGCAACTCGTGTGCTGAATGAAGACTGTGACGACGCCGTTCTCGATCCCACTGGCTTTGACCGCGCCCTCGACCTCTTCGGTGATCTCGTACGTCCCTTTACCGGAAGTTTCGACGGACAATTTTTTCGTCATCGTGCGCATCAATAATTAAGCCAATCGGAACTCGCCAATCAATCGAGAGTCTGCCGATAGCGTTTCACGCCGATGAAAACTGCGATGACTGCGAAAAGCGCGATCGGCCACAATTGAAGCGACACATCCGCGACATGATTTCCTTTCAGCAGGATTCCTCGCACGATGCGCAGAAAATGGGTGAGCGGAAATGTTTCGCCGATCGCCTGCGCCCAGAATGGCATGCCGCGAAAAGGAAACATAAATCCGCTAAGAATGATGTTCGGGAGAAAATAAAACATGCCCATTTGCATCGCCTGGCGCTGATTGGACGCGATGGTGGAGAAGGTGATGCCGATGGCGAGATTGGCGACGATGAAAATGAACGCGACTCCAAGAAGCAGGAGAACACTGCCAAACATCGGCACGTGAAAAAGAAATTTCGCCGCGATCAGAATCAACCCAATCTGGATATAGCCGACCAGAATATAAGGAACGATTTTTCCGATCATAACTTCGAGCGGGCGGGTCGGCATGGAGAGAAGATTTTCCATCGTGCCCGTCTCGCGTTCGCGCGTAATTGCCAGGCCGGTGATGAGTACCATTGTCATCGTTAGGACGACGCCCATAAGGCCGGGGACGATGTTGTATTGCGTGATCACTTCCGGGTTGTAGAGGGCGTGGACGCGCAGATCGATTGGGTTGCCAGCCGGCTCGAGATAGGACAGCGATCCTTTGAAATCGTTCTGCAGTGCGCTGTTTAATATCTGCGAGAGCGAACCGAGCGCGTTGCCGGTCGCGCCCGGATCAGTCGCATCCGCCTCGATGAGCACGGCCGGTCGATCGCCTCGCACCAAATCGCGCGAGAAATTTTCCGGAATGTTGATGACGAATTGCACCACGCCGCGCGCGAGCATCTGTTTGCCTTCGTCTTCGCTCGATACTTGCCTAACGAATTTGTAGTAGCTGCTGTTTTGCAACGCCTTCAAGAGCGTGCGTCCATACGGCCCGCGGTCAGCTTCGATCACCGCCGTCGGCAAATGTCTCGGGTCGGCATTAATGGCGTAGCCGAAGAGAATCAGTTGCATCAGCGGCACGCCCACCATCATGGCAAAAGTGAACCGGTCGCGGCGCATCTGGATGAATTCCTTCACCACCACCGCCCAGAATCGCGCAGGTGAAAACCAGCGATGCTCACTCACGATGAATTTCGCTCCGGTTTGTTGCCGATGAGATGAATGAAAACATCTTCGATCCCCGACTCGATCTCTTTCCAATGATACGGTTCTTTGCGAAACGGCGCGATCGCCTCGTCGAGCGTGGCCGCGTCGTCACCGCTCACGTGCAGCGTGTTGCCAAACTCGGCCGCTTGTTCGATCCCGGGTTTGTCACGCAGTTTTTCGGAAAGATCGAACAAGTCCGGCCCGCTCACTGACCAGGTGGTGAGATGCGCCTTCTCGATGACTTCGTCCAGACTGCCGTGCACGAGCAATTTTCCGCGCATGATAAAAGCGAGCCGATGACAGCGTTCCGCTTCATCCATGTAATGCGTCGTTATCAGGAACGTGAGGCCTTCGCCCGCGAGCCGATGAATCTCCTGCCAAAATTCGCGGCGCGCTTCCGGATCGACGCCGGCCGTCGGTTCATCGAGTAGCAGCAGTTTCGGCTGATGAATCATGCAGGCGGCGAGCGCGAGCCGTTGTTTCCAGCCGCCGGAAAGATGACCGGCCAGTTGCTTCCGACGTTCGACCAGACCGAGCTGTTCGAGGCTTTGCCGCACCGCTTCTTTTCGATGCGGCAACGAATAGATGCGCGCGACGAAATCGAGATTTTCTTCGATGCTGAGGTCCTCCCAAAAACTGAAACGCTGCGTCATGTAGCCGACATGGCGTTTGATCTCCTCGGTTTGTTTGATCACGTCGTAACCGAGACAGGTGCCGCCGCCTTCATCGGCGCGCAGCAAGCCGCAAAGCGTGCGAATGAAAGTCGTTTTACCGCTACCATTAGGTCCGAGGAATCCGCAAATCTCGCCAGTGCGCACTTGCAGGTTGATGTGATCGACCGCGGTCAATTCGCCGAAGCGTTTCGTCATGTCGTGCACGTCGATCGCGAGATCGTTCGCCATCTTCAGGATCCAAATTCGACATCGACCGGCTGGCCGGGGTGCAACTTCACTGCGATCGACGGTTCGAAAACCGCTTCCACCATGAAGACGAGTTTGCTCCGGCTTTGATTACTATAAATGACCGGGGGAGTGTATTCCGCGCGCGGGGAGACGAAGCTAACCTTACCAACGAACGGCGCGCTCGCACCATCCATGAAAACGCGCACTTGGTCGCCGGGATGAATTTGACTCACGCGCGTCTCCGGAACGAACGCGCGCAGTTTTACATTTTCCGGCGGCAGTAACGAAACGACCGGACGATTCGCCGGCACCCATTCGCCTTCGCGAAACAGCGTGTCGAAAACCAGACCCGTCTTCGGTGCACTTTGATTTTTCTGATCAAAACTCCACTCCGCCTGGGTGAGACGTTGCCGGTCCTGATCGCGGGCCGAGCGTGCGCGATCGAGATCCTGCGCCGCCGATGCGCCCGAGCGAAAGAGATCTTCCTGACGTTCAAATTCCTTTTCCGAAAGCGTAAGCGCCGCTCGCGCCTGATCGCGCGCCGCTCGTTCAGAGACATCATCCAGTTCAAAGAGCGGATCGCCCGCGTTCACCTGTTGGCCGCGCTGCCCATGGAGCTTCTGCAACGCGCCGGCCAGTGGCGACGCGACATAAACAAATTCGCCCTCGATATATCCCTGCACTTTGTTCGATTGCGGATGGCGGCAACCGCTTAGTGCGAAAAGCAAGAACGCCGATGTCCCCAGCCAAGTCCTGACTGCGCCAGTGCTCGGTCTCACTTGGATGGGTCGCAGCGCCGCGCAGATTTCCGGGGAGCGCACGCGCCTCGCGTGCTGGCGCGGGCGCCCCGCCAGTGCGAACTTTTTCTCCTCGCTCCGTCCCAGAAAAGTTCGTTTTGGCGAGGCGCCCAAACCAGCACGCGAGGGCGCGTGCGCTCCCCAGATTTGCCGCGCGCGCGCCAGCGCGCAATTACCGCTCACTCGTCCTCCCCTTCGTTGTAATCATTCCTTCGAGAAAAACCGTGATCACGGCTGAGAACGCGCTCCTCGGCGTAAGATTCAGCTCGGCCACTTTGGCCGGATTCACAATCGCCTGCGTCATCCCGAGCAAAATTCCAATCGCAACCTGCAGCGGAATATCTTTCCGGATAAGTCCAACCTCCTGCCCGGCCGACAACAACCTGGTGAAATGGCGTTGAATAATCTTGCCACGCCACGCCTCTACCTTCCGAAAAAGTTCCGGCGCGCTCCGCCGCACATCACGCACAAACGCGGCCTGCAATTCCTCTGTGTGCTTTTGCAGGCAAACGAGCAACTGCCGCAGCGCGCCCAGAAAATCCTGCGCGCAACCGGCAATGGCGTCGCCCAGATCGGCATCGACTTCGTGGAATTTTCCCTGCATGACGGCTTCGAGCAGGGAGTTCTTATTCGCGAAATGCTGGTAAAGCGTCTTCTTGCTCATCCCCAGCTCACCGGCGAGATCGTCCATTGTCACTCCGCGAAAGCCGCTCGCAAAAAAATGCCGGCGCGCGCCGGTGATAATGCGCCCGCGCGCTGTCTCCCTCGCGTCCGCCTCGCGGTTTTTTCGCGCGGCTTGCCGGACGTGCGCGCCTCGCCCGCTGGCCTGCGTATGCGCCTTCAGCGTCCGCGGCCGGGCGGAGGGGGAAACCATGCTCGGAATCGCGCCGAGCCTCTTTCGCGAGCGCTTGAATCCTGGATTCTTCATTGTGACTGAGGAAACTATATTAGTATTCTGGGTTTCCTGCAAATTTATTTCGCAAAAAGTGCAGTAGACCTCCTGAATGGGCATCTCAGGGCGAAGCGGCTTTCCGGGAGCGCACGTGCCCTCGCGTGCTGGTTTTGGCGCCTCGCCGAAACGCACTTGTTTTGTCACGTACCTGTTGAGTTACCGAGGAAGGAAAAATTCGCGATGGCGGGTCACCATCGGTCCGAGCCGGGCTGGCATCAGCACGCGAGTCGCGTGCGCTCGCCATGCTAAAATTGCGCGGCACTTCCATTGCCAGGCGACAGGTTAGTCCTTGTCTGATGCGCCTGATAGTTAATCATTCCTCATGCAGGAGGACCTCGAACGAGTGCTGTTCGACGAAGACGCGATTCTGCGGCGACTCGACGTTCTCGCGGCCCAGATTTCCAATGATTTTCGCGACCGCGAGCTGACCGTGATCGCGATTCTCAATGGCAGCCTCATTTTTATGGCCGATCTCATGCGTCGCATTCCGCTGCCGCTAAAATTGGATTGTCTGAGTGTGGCGAGTTATCACGGCGGTTTGGAAACGAGCGGCGAAATTATTTTCCGCCAGATCGCACCGCCCGACGTGGCCGGCCGCCATATTTTGCTGCTCGATGATATTCTCGATAGCGGCAACACCATCCACGCCATTCGCGAAAAACTGGAAACCGCTAATCCACGCAGTGTGCGCGTTTGCGTTTTGCTGCGAAAACTAAAAACGCGCGCGCGCCGGATCGATGCCGATTACGTCGGCTTCGATATTGCGGATGAATTCGTTGTCGGCTACGGGCTCGATTACATGGAACGCTATCGCAATCTTCCTTGCATCGGCGTTTTGAAAAAAGAACTGGCGCAACCATGAAGGTGCGCGCAGAATTTTTTTCGCGGCTGCGGGAAATCGTGGGCACGGCTTCGCTGGAGGTCAGCTTGCCGTCAAACGCACGCGTGAGCGAACTGGTCGCGAAGTTGTGCAACGACTATCCCCGTTTGCGGGATTTCGAAAAGAGCATGCTCTTCGGAATCGATGTCGAGTTTGTCGATCGCGATTACCCGCTCCGCGACGGCGACGTCATCGCCATCATGCCGCCGGTGCAAGGCGGATGAGCAGAGAGCAACACCGCATTCAGTCATCGTGAGCGGAGCGAAGCAAAGTCGAAGGATCGCGAGGAAGTTACCGGCACGTTGCGCAACGGGCTCCCTCGACTTCGCTCGGGATGACGGGTTTCACTCCCGAAAATTTTGGACATTTGTCGCTACGCCAAAATCCTTCCCGCGCACGAACTTAATCACGTCCTGCAATTCGTCTTTTTTTTTGCCGGTCACGCGAATTTGCCGGTCCTGCAACGCGCTCTGCACTTTGAAGCCCGCGTCCTTGATCGCGCGGATGATTTCCTTCGCTTTGTCACCCTCGAGTCCCTGCTGAATTTTTAATTCCTGCCGCGCGTGACCGAGGGGCGAAATATCCGGTTCGACCTGCTCGATGTTGCGCAAATCCACCCCGCGTTTCGATAATTTGCCGACTACGATTTCGCGCAAGCCGCGCAAGCGGCCGGCATCCTGGGCAGTAATGGTAATAACATCTTTCTCGTGCAGGATGAGCGCGGCGCTCCCCTTAAAATCAAAACGCGTCGCGAGTTCTTTGCGCGCCTGGTTGAGCGCGTTGTCGATTTCCTGTTTATCGACTTCGGAAATCAGATCGAAAGAAGGCATCGCATCCGTAGTCTGCAAAATCGCGGGCATACCGCCATTATTTTTTCGAAAAAAACGCGCCGCGTCCGCGAATCACCAGACAATTTCGGTGATGCGGATATTCCCGTTTTTCGCGCGCACATTTAACTTCGTCGCCGGATTCGCTCCGAAGCGCTCGTGAATTTCGGAAACGCCGCCGCGTTTTCGATTTTCGCTCGCGCTGAAATCGCTCGCCACCTGGCCGTGTTCGGCGACCGCGTTGAGCTCGAACTCAGCGTCGTCGGGAATGAGGGCGCGGACATTGCCAGCGCCGATCGCGGCATCGAGCGTTACCGCCCGCTCCTCCTGCCAATCAAACTGTAATTCGAGAACGCCGGTCTGAAGGCGAAGATTCTGGTCGCAAAAACAATTGCGGGTAACGAGCCGCCCGCTACCGAGTGCGCCAGCTACGCCGCGGCCGCGCATGCCGTCGATAAGAATTTCGCCATTGGGCAAATCGACCCCGGCAATGCGCGCTGTTTGTGGAACGCTAATCACAAAATCGACCGTGCCGGAACGATCTGATAAAATACCTCGGGCTTTCGGCGGGGCGAGCGTCTCCACCTTGAGCGCGTCACCTTTTTTTTCGATTCGAATTTCAATCTGGTTCAGGCGCGCAATCGAAAATGCTTTTTTGGTGGCGACAATTTTCACTTCGCTGCTGTCGGTTCCGTAAATGAAGGCGGAGCCATCGATGCCTTGCAGGCGAAAGCTGCCGGCGGGATCGAGCGGGAAAGTTTTTTCAACCACATCTTCGTACGGTTCGGCGGCGAACGCGACGCAGGCGACAAGAAGCGTGGCCATTGTGGCCAGCGCGATTATTGCGCCACCTGGCGCCGGAGCGCGAGGAGCTCGTTCCCTTCCGGCCGAGAGGCAGCGGAAAGCGGAGTTAAAAGCGGGAATCAAGGCATCTATCTCTCGTTAGGGAGGAGGCTAGTCTCGCAATGATTTGCCTAACGAGAATCAAATACGCCCACCTACCATCCTCCCTACTGCTTATATTTGATGACGTGTAAGTAAACCTTGCTGCAGTCCTTACGAATGAGCGCCTGTAGCACCGGAACGCCCGGAATTGCTCGCATCGATATAGCGTACCGGCTGATTGTTCCTCCCGCGCTCAAACTGCCTTCGTAAACAAACTGCACTGCAATGATCTCGCGATCCGCCGGCGGCGCATTACGATAAACACGGTAGGTAACGACCGGGTCGGAGAATTGCCGGAAAAGGATCTGCGAGTCCGCGCCTTTGATCGATTTCTTGGCCAACGCGATGTAAGCGGCGGGCGCGGCCATTCCAGGTAGCGCAGTCTTGTAAGACTTCTCGCTAAAGCGGGATTGCTCCTCATCGGAGATGAACGCCTGCGCCTGGGCGAAGCGCACCATACTAGCGAACAACAACGACACCAAAGTCAGCTTCATTGCTTCGATCTAACCAGAGTTAATTAAACTTAAGCAAGCTTAATAGCTCAAGCGTGCCGCGAGTTCGATGAAGTAGCTCAGGTAAGAGTGAGCTACTCGTAGCGTAGCGCCACCATTGGATCGACGTTCATGGCCCGACGCGCCGGCAAGTAACTCGCAAGCAGAGCGGCGCCAGCGAGCAGAAAAATGACGCTGGCATAAGTGGAAAAATCCTGCGCACTTACGCCGTAGAGCAAGCTCGACATGAGTCGGGTCAGCGCCAGCGCAGCCAGCAAACCGGCGATCAGACCCACCAGAACAATGGCAAAACTTTGCCGCAGAATCATCCGCAACATGTCGCTGCGCTGCGCCCCGAGCGCCATGCGAATGCCGATCTCTTTTGTCCGTTGCGCCACGCTGTAACCGATAACGCCGTAAATCCCGATCGCGGCCAGCGCCAGCGCCACAGCAGCAAAGCAGCCGAGCAGCGCCATGTGAAAACGCGGTTGCGCCAGGGTGGTACCGATCAAGCCTTGCAGCGGACGGAATTTCGGCACGAACACATCGTGATCCAGATCATCGATTGCGTTGCGCAATGCAGTATCCAAACCGGCAAGATTCCCCGCCCGCGTTCGTAACACGACGTCAAAGCGGCGACTCGGCTCCTGCGCGCCGGCGAGATAAAATTCCGGTATCGGCGCGATGGCGAGCGATTCATGCCGGGTGCTGCCGACAACGCCAATGATTTCGCGCACCTCCGGCTTCTCTCCAGCTCGATCGGTCAAGAGATGCTGACCAATCGGATTTTCATTTGGAAAAAAATTTCGCCGAAAAACGTCGTTGATCATCACCACCGGCAACGAGTTGGCCTGGTCACGCCTTTCGAACGTGCGACCTGCCAAAAGCGGGATTGCCATGGCGCGAAAGTAATCGCCCACAACGGAGAGATGGGAAGCGTCGGGATGATTGCCGGGGCCGGGATCGGGTCGGCCATCAATCCAAAACGAAGTGCTGCGATCGTTTCCGGAAAACGGTAATGGCGTCGCGGCGCCAACGCTCTCGATTCCGGGCAAGGCACGCAATTTTTCCAGGAGGCGATCGTAGAACGGATGAAACCGGGAAGGCATGCTGGAGTATTTTGCACCCGGCAGAATCACCTCGGCCGTGACAACGCGGTTGGAATCGAAGCCGGGATTAGTTGTGATTAAATTGCCGAAACTTTTGACGAGCAAACCTGCGCCTGCGAGAAGGAGCATCGAAAGCGCCACTTGCGAGATGACGAGCAGGCTGCGCAGCCGGTGAGACTCCGGGCCAACGGCGCCCCGAGATCCCTCTTGCAACGAAGCGCTCAGGTCGCGCCGGGTAACTTGGAAGGCGGGAATGAGAGCGAAAAGCAAAGTACTGAAAACGGCCGCCAGCATCGTAAACAAAACCACCACGCGGTTGATTCCCGTTTCATCGAGACGCGGGACATCCTTCGGTCCCAACCAGCGCAACAGATCGATTCCCCACCAGGCCAGCAACAAACCGAAAACGCCGCCGAGAAGAGCGAGGAGCAAACCTTCGGCGAGTAGCTGTCGAATAATGCGGCCGCGGCTCGCGCCGAGCGCGGTGCGAATGCCAATCTCGCGCTGGCGCGCCGTTGCGCGCGCGAGGAGCAAATTGGCGACATTCGCGCACGCAATCAGTAAGACGGCGAAGACGGCGCACAAAAGTGTGACCAGCGCCGGACGAACGTCGCCCAGCGCGTCATCACGAAATGAAATCGCGTAAGCGGACCGTCCAGTGTTCGTATCTGGAAATTGTTTTTCCAAACGAGCTGCGATCGCCGTCATCTCCGCGCTCACTTGCTGGATGGAAACTTGCGGTTTGACGCGACCGACCAGGCGCAAAAAATGTCCGCCGCGATGATTCACTTCTGTCGGCACCAGCGGATGGAGCGGCATTAAGTAATCGAAAGAATGGCCGACCGGGAAACGAAAGCCGCGCGGCATGACGCCCAAAACGGTGTAGGGGCGAAGCGAGAACGCGACTTGTTTGCCGATAATATTGCGGTCGCCATTGAACGCGCGCTGCCACATTTCATAACTGAGAACCACCACGCGCCCATCCGGTGAATCATCCGTGCGGTTGAAGCCGCGGCCCAGAAACGGCTGCACCCCCAGCACTCGAAAAACATCGGAAGTAATCGCGATGCCGGTTAGCTCGCGCGATTGCTCACCGCTGCCGAAAACGGAGCTGGCCTCGGTGTAGCCGGTCAGGCTATCGAGAGTTTGCGACTGGTCGCGCAGGTCGGCGTAATCGGGAAAGGAATTTGTCTCGCGCTCGGATTCATTTGTGACTTTGCTCCAGACCGCGACGAGCTCGTTGGCTTTTGGAAAAGGCAAGGGCCGAAGCAGGACGGTGTCGATGACACTAAAAATGGCGCTGTTCGCGCCGATGCCGAGAGCGAGCGTGAGCACGGCGATGACAGCGAAGCCCGGCGTCTTCGCTATTTGGCGCAGCGCGAATTTGAAATCAGCGATCATGAGGGAAATGACGAAGTCCGAAATCCGAGGTCCGAAACAACGACCAAATGACGAATGACGAAGGTCGCGCCTGACAATCTCTGACGTCCGACTTCGTCATTGTTTCGGTTTTCGTCTCATCAAGCTCGCGCAGCTCAACGATTCGTTCGGGTTGCGGATACGGAAGCGGTCGTAGAAGTACGGCATCGACCACGCTCAAAAGCGCGGTGGTAGAACCGATGCCGAGCGCGAGAGTGATGACGGCGACGAAGGTGAAGCCGGGATTCTTCACCAACGCGCGAACGGCAAAACGAAGATCCTTCACCGATCAGGCGTCCCCCGGAGGTGTGGGCACCGGCTCAGTCAAAGCTGGAGTCGGCTCGAGATACATCAGGCCATGTGGCGCATCGAAAGTGACAATGAATCGCCGTAGTAGCTCCATTCCGATGAGCGGAACCGGGCCGCCCGGCCCCCAGACATGTTTGAACGAATACGGCCCAATTTTGACAGAGGTAAAAACGCCCGAGTAGGACTTGAAATTCTCGCCCAGGCCGTTGCCGAGGTTACTGCTACGTAGTTCTTTTGATTGCTTCACGATTTCGTCGTTAACCGAAGAGTCCGAGCCGGTGTCGATCCGCAGCTTGTGTTTTACGACGTGACCGGCGGGAACTTCCAGCTCGGCTTCCAGGTAAAGCTTGTTGTCTTCGACGATGAGCGGGATGGAAGCACCGCTCCCGACGTAATGAAACGAAGCGGGATCGAAAACGGTGAAGTTGGAATGCACCGGATCCATCCGGACGACGTATTTGGAAAAAATTTCGGCACCCACTAAGCCTTTTGCCGGTTGAGGAATCGGCAGGTTGCTCAAATCGATTATCCACGGTTGCGGCACGTCAATTTCTACGTCGTGCAAAGTCATCGTGATCGGACTTCCGTGCGATCTGGTGATGCTACCCGTGCCGGTGCCCGAAGTTGGGGGAGCGTCTTTGATCTCCAAGCCCAACTCTTTCGCGAACTTCGGATCTAACACCGTGTGGGGCGCGCCCGAATCCACGGCAAACGTGACCGGCACACGTTTATCGATGCTGACTTCAACGAGGAGCAATTGTTCGTTGCGCCGAAAAGGAAAGGTGCCTGCCGGCGGCTGCGCCACGGCATTTGCCAATGTAAGGAGCCAAATGAAACCAATTAGATAGAGTGCGCGCTTTCTACCACAGTCATCCTGAGCGGAGCGCGTTCTCACACAGTCATTCTGAGCGAAGCGAAGCGGAGTCGAAGGATCCCGCGGCGCTACCTTAAAGGTCCCATGGCGGGATCCCTCGACTTCGCTCGGGATAACAGAAGTCGTCATTTCACCACCCAGCCATCGCGCAGTTGGATGACGCGTTTACCGTAGCCGGCGTTTTTCTCCGAATGGGTGACCTGGATGATGGTCATGCCTTCGTCGTTAAGCTTGCGAAAGAGCTCCATGATTTCTTCGCCCTGGCTGGAATGCAGGTTTCCGGTCGGCTCATCGGCGAGAAGAAGCCGCGGCTTCGCGATGATGGCCCGGGCGACACCGACCAATTGCTGCTGCCCGCCGGAAAGCTGTCGGGGATAGAGATCTTTTTTTCCGACGATCTGAAAGCGATCGAGCGTGTCGGCTACGAGGGCGGCGCGTTCGCTTTTGCTGTAACGCCGATACGAAAGCGGCATGTCGAGGTTCTCGTAAACGGTGAGGTCGTCAAGTAAGTGGTATTGCTGAAAAACGAAACCGATTTGTTCGTTACGAAGTGTCGCGCGCTCTTTCGATTTCAAACGATGCACCGCGGTTTCATCGAGAACATACTCGCCTGTCCAGCCGTGATCGTGCATGCCGAGGATGTGCAGCAGAGTTGATTTGCCAGCGCCACTCGGTCCCATGACTGAAATGAAGTCGCCCTCCTCGATATCGAGACTGATGTCGCGTAAAACGTAAAACATCTCGCCCCGCGCCAGTGGGTAAACGCGCTCGAGATGCTTCAGTTCGATGAGTGGGTTGGTCATAAAATCATCCGCGTGCCAAAGCGGTCATCGGGTCGAGTTTGGCGGCGCGGCGGGCGGGAACGTAGCAAGCGAGGAGCGCGACGAGGCTGAGCAAAACGGCAATGACGGCGAAGGTGATGGGATCGGTCGGGCCGACGCCGAAGAGCAGATTCACAATTAGTCTCGTTAGGCCGAGGGCGCCGAAGATTCCTGCGATGATGCCGGCAAGCGTCAGCGTCATTCCATGGCCAACGATCAGTCTGAGCACGTCGCGCGTCTGCGCGCCGAGGGCCATGCGAATGCCGATTTCATGCGTGCGTTGCGCGACCAGTTGCGCGAGTACGCCATAAATTCCAATCGCGGCCAGAACAAGCGCGAGGCCGGCGAAAATCCCGAGAAGGAACATCGAGAAACGCCGCAGCGAAATCGAATCGGAAAGCAGTTCTTCCATCGTCGCGATGTTGAAGACGGCCTGATCGGGATCGAGCGCGTGAATCTCGTGACGAATAGCTGCGACCATGCTGTTTGGCTCCGCCCGCGTCCGCACCGCAAGTGTAAGGGACGACGCCGGCATTTGCGCGAGCGGCACATAGAGCGCGGCGGTGCCGGGTGTATCCAAACCATATTGTTTCACATCACCGACCACGCCCACCACCGTGCGCCACGGCCTTTGCTCGGCCGGTTCGGAATTGTAAAAGCGCAAACGTTTCCCGCGCGCGTTGTCGCCCGGCCAGAGTTTGCGCGCGAGCGCGTCGCTCACCAGCACGGCAAAAGGAGTGCCGGCTCTATCTTGCTCGGTCAACAAACGTCCACTGAGCAACGGCATCGCCATCGTGCGCGTGTAGTTAGGCGTGACGATGTTGTTCTCGACATCGGGATGCTCGCCCGGCCGACGCGCCTGCCCTTCGACTTCGATCGTGCGCTGATCGAAGTTTTCGCTCACGGGCAGGACACTTGTCAGGCCGGCGGCTTCCACGCCCGGCAGGACGCGCAACCGTGCCAGCAGACGATCGTAAAAACTCTGCCAGTCTTCCGCCTTCGGATATTTCGCCTGCGGCAGCCAGACATTCATGGTTACGAGCCTTTCGGATTTGAATCCAGGATCCACCGCTCTGAGCCGGAGAATGCTTTTTATCAATAACCCCGAGCCGATGAGCAAAATCATCGCAAGCGCGACTTCGACGATGACGAGCGTACTGCGCAAGGGACTGCGCGTGGAACTGGCCCCGGCGTTGCGACCGCCTTCATTCAACGTTCCGCTCAAATCGCTGCGAGTGGCGCGCAAGGCCGGCGCGCATCCGAAGAGCACACCCGTAAGAATCGAAACGAGCACGCGTCGGTCCAGCGCGATCGCGCCCAACATTGGAAAAATCCGGGCGCCGAATTTTTCGATCAGGCTCGTGCTCCAAAGCGCGCCCATTAGACCTAAGGCACCGCCGGCCAGCGCGAGCAAAAGGCTCTCGGTTAGAAATTGCCTGACAAGTCGTCCGCGCCCAGCCCCGAGCGCCGCGCGAATCGCCACCTCTTTGTGACGGGCAATGGAACGCGCGAGCAAAAGATTCCCGACATTCGCGCAAGCAATCAGAAGGAGGAGCGCGACTGCGCCTAAAAGCATGAGCAGCGCCGGTCGCACCGGACAGACCAGATCGTCGCGCAACGAAACAAGCCGGATACCGCCGCCCGCATTCGTGGTCGGATGTTCCTGCTCGAGCTGGCGCGCGATGAGATTGATTTCTGTTTGCGCTTCCTGTTGCGTCACGCCCACCTTCAATCGTCCGATGGCGCGCAGATGGCGGCTGGCGCGTTCTTTCTCCTCCGGCAACTCGGCGACCGGGCGATAAAATTCCGCAGGATGATCGAGCAAACCAGCCGGCAAGGAATGGAAGTCCGCCGGCATGACGCCGATAACAGTGTAAGGGCGTCCGCTCAGCATCAGTGTCCGCCCGACCACGCCCGGGTCGCCGGCGAAACGCTGCTGCCACAGTCCATAGCCGAGCACTGCGACGTAATCTTTTCCTTCTGTTTGTTCTTCCGCCGTGAAGACGCGGCCGAGCAACGGCTGGCCTCCCATCACGCGAAAGAATCCGTCGCCCACCTGTGCCCCGGAAATGCGCTCCGGTTCACCTGCGCCCACCAGCACCGGCCGAAAACTCGCGTACGTGCAGATTTCCTCGAAAACATGATTACGCACGCGAAGGTCCGCTATGTCGGTGGCGGATACTTGACCGCGATGGATGTTTTTTGCGGAGGCCTCACCCCAAGCGAGGACGATCCGCTCCGTTTGATGGTAGGGCAGCGCTTTCAGCAAGACTGCGTTGATGACGCTAAAGACCGCGGTGTTGGCACCGATGCCGAGCGCGAGTGAGAGCACAGCGACGGCAGTAAAGCCAGGGCTCTTCAACATCATTCGCAAGGCAAACCGAAAATCTTGGAGCAGCGTTCTCATGATGGTCAGCCATTGTGGGCGAGTGCCGACATTGGATCAGCGCGCACAACGCGCGCGGCTGGAATGTAGCTTGCGAGCAAGGCGACGGGCCCCAGTGCAAAGGTGACGCCGATGAACGTGCTGAGATCGAATGCGCCAACGTTGTAGAGCATGGCGCCGAGAGCGCGCACGGAGGAGATGGCCAAAATCAACCCAATGGCTGTGCCGATGGCGATCAACTTCATCCCATGGCCGACGATGAGGCGCAGAACATCGCGCCGTTGCGCGCCGAGCGCCATGCGAACGCCAAGCTCATGCGTGCGCTGCACGACGAGAAACGACATTACGCCGTAGATTCCGACCGAAGCGAGGATGAGCGCGACCGCGGCGAACACGCCGAGGAGAACGACTGACAGCCGCCGGGGCGCGACCGAGTCGCCGGCGATTTGCTCGAGCGTTTTGATGTTGGCCAGCGGCTGTTCGGGATCGAAGGATTGCAGTTCGCGGCGGATGGACGAAACGAGAGCACGCGGATCTTTCCGGCTACGCGCGGCGAGTATCATCCCGCGATAGGGACGCTGCTGATGCACGAGATAATATTCCGGTTTCGCCTCCGCATCGAGACCGCGATGGCGAATATCGCCAACCACGCCGACGACCGTAAACCAATCGATCTTGGCCGGATCTTCGTCGTTGAAGTTGATCCGTTTGCCTAACGAGTCTTCGCCTGGCCAATACTTGTTAGCCATGGCTTGATTAATGATGACGACTTTGGGCGCATCCGCGTTATCGGCTCCATTGAAGAAGCGTCCCTTCAGGAGCGGCGTTTCGAGGACGCGGAAGTAATCGGGCGTGATGACACGAAGCTCTTCGTCCGGGAAAACGTTGGTCTGTTTCTCATCGCGACCTTCGATGTGGAAGGAGCTGTCGCTGTTCGATCCGCTCAGCGGGAGGATCGTGGTAAGAGCCACGTGCTCGACGCCGGGGATGCGCGCCACGCGCCGTTCCACCTCGGCGTAGAAATCGCTCACCGGTTTGCCGCGCGGATATTTTATGAGCGGCAGCGAGAGCTCCATCGTAAGGACGTGTTTCGGATTGAATCCGGGATCGACCTTTTGCAATTGGACGAAGCTCTTGATTAACAATCCGGCACTGATCAAAAGAACCAGTGCGAGCGCGACTTCGGCGACGACGAGCGAATTGCGAATGCGATTGCGGCGCAGGCCCGTGGTCGATCCGCGGCCGCCTTCCTTGAGCGCTTCAGTCAGCTCTGGATTGCTGCTCGCCAAAGCGGGAATAAGGCCGAAGAGAATTCCGGTAGAGACTGTGACGATGAGCGTGACGAGAAGAACGCGCGTATCAAGATTCGCTTCCGCGATGCGAGGGACAGTTTTTGCGCCAATTGTGCGAAGCAGCTCCAGCCCCCAGACCGCGAGCAGGCTGCCGGCCGCGCCGCCGACAATCGCGAGCAACACGCTTTCCGAAAGTATCTGCCGCAGCAATTGCATTCGGCCGGCACCGAGTGCGACACGAATGGCGAATTCGCGCTCACGACCGCCGGCGCGCGCGAGTAGCATCGTGGTCAGGTTCGCGCAAGCGATGAGGAGAACGAGCCCGACCGCGCCAGACAAAATCCACAAGGCGGTCCGCATCCCGCCGATGACTTGTTCGTGCAATGGATAGAGTGTCGCGCCGAAACGAGTTTGCGGGCTGTAATTACCTGGGAACCGCGGGATCCAATTGGCGACGATCGTGTTTAGCTCGGCCTGCGCCTGTGAGGTGGTCACGCCTGATTTCAAGCGCGCGATCACGCCGTAACTGCGCGAGCCGCGCGACTCGAGCTCGTTTTTGGTGAAGGCGATCGGCTTCCAGATATCAACTCGACCGGAAAATGTGCCGCCCTGAATGTTGAAGAGCGGAATCGGGAACTCGAATTTGGACGGCATGATGCCGATGACGGTGAAGAGGCGGCCATTGAGCGAAATCTGTTTGCCAACGAGCGACCCATCGGAATTGAAACGGCGCTGCCAGAGGCGCTCGCTGATCACGACCACACCGTCATTGCCTTCGCCATACTCGCTCGGAGTGAAGACGCGGCCGCGAACCGGTTCGACGCCGAGCAACGGAAACAAGCTCGGCGAAACAACCGCGCCTTGAATGCGCTCGAGCATTTCGCCGCCAGTCAAATTGAGGTCGACGTAATCGCATGCCGCGATACCAGCGAAACTCCGCGTTTGTTTTTCGTAATCGAGATATTCCGGCGCGGAAACAGGAATGACGTCGAGTCCCTGACCGGAAAATTTTTCCCAAAGCAAAACCAACCCACTCGGGGCTCGATACGGCAGCGGACGAATGAGAAGCGCGTTAACCAGGCTGAAGACGGCGGTGTTCGCGCCAATGGCGAGAGCGATGGTGGCGATGGCGACCAAGGTGAAAGCCGGGTTCTTGAGCAGGACACGAAACGCAAAACGGAAGTCGTTTAACATAAGATCAATCACGAAATCCCAATGACGAACGGCGAAACAACGATCAAATGACGAATGACGAAACGGACGCGCCCTTTTCGGGCTCCGGATTTCGTCATTGATTCGAACTTCTTCATTCGGGCTTCGTCATTTTCGAAAACCGGGCAACCTGAGCCCCGAACACTTTCGGGGTCGAAGGATCCCGTGGCGCTGCCTTCAAGGCGACTTCCGCGGGATCCCTCGACTTCGCTCGGGATGACATGGGGTTATGCCGCGACGCGATTGTCTTCCACCACGCGGCCGTCGAATAGATGCACCGTGCGATCGGCGTGCTGAGCGAAACGCACGTCGTGCGTGACCATGCAGATGGTGGCACCACCGGCGTGTAGTTCTTTCAGCAAATCCATCACCGCTTCGCCATTGCGCGAGTCGAGATTTCCGGTCGGTTCGTCGGCCAGAAGAATGGCGGGTTTTCCGGCGAGCGCGCGCGCGACGGCGACGCGTTGCTGTTGTCCGCCGGAGAGCTGGCTCGGCAAATGTTTCGCGCGATGTCCCATGCCGACGCGTTCGAGCGCTTCCGTCACCGCGGATTTGCGATCCGGTCCACTCGTCCCGCGATAAGTGAGCGGCAGCTCGACGTTTTCGTAAACAGTGAGATCGCCGATGAGATTGAAGCTTTGGAAAATAAACCCGATCTCGCGATTGCGGATACGCGCGCGTTCCGGAAAAGAAAGGTTTGCGACCTCGCCGCCCTTGAGCAGATAGCTGCCGTTACTTGCGGTGTCGAGCAACCCAAGGATGGAGAGCAGCGTCGATTTTCCGCAGCCAGATGGGCCGGCGATGGAAATGTATTCGCCGTCGCGGATATCGAGGTGAATGCCGGAAAGCGCGTGGGTTTCCACTTCGTCAGTGAGAAACACTTTGGTCACTTCCTGGAGTTGAATGAGCGGGTTAGAGCCGTTGGTGTTCATAAAGTTGAATGCTGATTTCTAAATGCTGAATGCTGATTGTTCCGGCGCGAAGATTTTCGCGCGGAGATATAAGAGGCCGCCATTATTGCGACCAATTCGTTAGCCTCACTAAGTAACGCTCGAACCTTCCCGGGGCGCATCAGTTTTCCCTCAATTATTAGCTCAAGCCACAATGCACTTTCGTCGGCTTCTTCCTCAACGGTGCCAATCTTCGAAATGAACTCTGCCTGGGAGCGCGCCCGGCAGGCGGCGCGATAGTTGGCGGCTACGCTCGTTCCGCTGCGGACCAGCTGGTTCGCGACGGCGCGGCCTTTGATTGTCTTCGGAAGTGCTTCTACCAAATTCATAATGCGAAGCGCGAAAGCTTTCGTTCGACCTTTAAGTTCATCGCCTTTCATTCAGCATTCAGAATTCAGAAATCAGCATTTAATTGAGCCGAATCCGATCGTGCGAGTCCCACGCGCTCGTGTCCGAAAGGATCACCTGGTCGCCGGGTTTTAATCCGCTCAGGATCTCGATCGAATTAACCGAGCTGCGCCCGAGTTTTACCGGTGTGCGCACGGCGTCACTGCTTCCGGCAACGAGTTTGAAAATTCCGACAGTGCTGTTTTCCTGGCCGAATGCCGGACGGCCGACATAGATCACATCGTTCAAACGCTCGAGTTCGATGGTGCCATCCACCGTTAAGTCCGGTCGCGCGCCGCGTGGCAGCTCGCCATCGATTGCCGCATCCACTTTCACTGTCCCCTGCTCCACCGCAGGATCGACTCGTGTGACGTGGCCGGTTGCGACTCCGTTGCGAGTATCGATGGTCGCTTTCTCGCCGATCTGGATGTCTTTCGCCTGCGTCTCGGCGATTTTGATTTCCGCTTTCAGTTTCGTCGGGTCAGCAACACGCGCCAGATTATCGCCCACCTTGACCCTTTGTCCGACATCGACCGGCAACTGTTGCAGCACGCCGTTCATCCCCGCCTTCACGTGCAGCGCCGCGACCTGATCGAGTTTCAATTGCGCGGCCGCCTTCAGTTGATCGACTTCGGCTTGCTTCGAGGCCAGTTGCGGATCGATCGAATCGCGCGCAAAGGTCAGGCGTTTCCCTTCAATCGCGTCGCGGTTGGATAGCTCGTCGGCTTTCACTTTTGCAGTCTTGTATTGCAGCTCAGCCACCAGCCCGTTCTTTCTCAACTGCTCGTTCGTCTCGGCCTCCATCCGCGCCTGTTCGTATTCGGAATGCACCTGGGCGGCGTTCGATTCCTGCGAAAGCAAATCGCGCTGCAAAGATGCGCGCAGCGTCGTCAATTCCGATTCCCCCGCGCTCGCTTTCGAGACCGCATCGTGCGCGGCTTGTTCCAGCTCCGGACTCGACATTTCCAAAATCACCGAGTCCGGCCTCACTTTTGCGCCCGGGCGAATGACGATTTTTTGCACCCGTCCTTCCGTGTTCGCGGCGATCCATTGAATGTCCTCCGGCACGAGCGTGCCGAGCCCGCGCACTTCGCGCACCATCGGCCCGCGTTTCACCGTATCAATCCACACCGTCGAGCGATCGACGCTCGGCACCGCCGGTTTCAGATGCGAAAGCAACACCGTGACGACGATGAGCGCCAGAACGCCGCCGGAGGCGAAGAGAATCCGACGGCGGCGCTTCTTTTTTGCGGCGTGCGGACGCGCGATGTCCATGCCCGAACTTACGGGGGTAAATCCTGCCGGGCGCACAATCGTTTCGTCCGCGCGTGCTTCGTTTTTTTGCTGACGCACCATGCGCGGATTTACAAATGTCCGATCGCGCGCAAAAAATCGGCGAGCGCGTGAACGTTATTCAGCACCGGAATGGCGGCGGTGACGACGATGGCGGCAAACGCCATCGACTCGAGTCGAAATTCGCCGCGCGCTTCGTTACGAAAATATTCGCGGCTAATGTTGCGGAACGACGGCACCGTGCGCTGCGCGCAACCGCCACGGAAATTCGGGAAGGTAGCGCTGTGATACTCGCAATCGATGAGCGGGAAGGCGTTCTGCCCGGCCGCGCCTGCTCTACTAAGATTTTTCAGGGTTGTTTTCATTTTTTTCTTCTGCCAATGGGATGCAACTCGAATCGCTAACGGATTCAAAAACTTTGTTCAGTTGCCGCACCCTATTGCAATGCCCGTGCCAAGTATCAGGAGAGAGTTTTAATTCATTCACTTGCAGCGCATTACGATTGCGAGCCCAAGAAGACAAAAGAACGCAACGCGCCAGCGATGGGATTTCGCCGTCCCGAATCCGGGACATAAAACTACCACCCTAGGACTGCGGGGGAGGCAAAATCCGATGCGGCCAAAGGAAACCATGGTAAGTTTTTCCCGTAAAACCCATCTAATGTTCGAAGGGGGCACGAAAATCAGGTAGCAAGCAACAACATCTTATGATCAAACCAGCCAGCATTCCAAGTGAGCCCACTCAAATTGGAGACACCGCAAGCATTCCGGCGGACACAAACTTCGATCGCCCTTTCGCGCGCGTTTCCTGGGGCGCAATCTTTGCCGGCGCCGTCATCGCACTGGCGATTCAACTCGTCCTCACTCTCATCGGCATGGCCATTGGCCTGGCGACGCTAAGTCCAGCCACCGGTGACAGCCCGAGCGGGGCCAGCCTCGGCGCCGGCGCCGGTATCTGGCTCGTCATCAGCAGCTTGATTTCACTGTTTCTGGGTGGCTATTTCGCAGCCCGCCTGGGGGGAAGTTTTAACGGGTGGTTACACGGCCTGACTACCTGGGGCGTGGTGACAATCTTTACTGTTTTGTTACTTACCACTGCGGCCGGCAGTCTCATCGGCACCGCCTCAGGAATGGCGAATTTTGCTGCTAACAACAGTGGCAGAGCCTCGAATCTCCAACTTCCGCCCGCCCTGCAACAACAGGTAGATCAATGGAGCGTCCAGGCCAGCCGCGCTGCGGATCGAGCGACCACGCGGGCGCGACAAACCAATCCACAGACCGCAGAAGCGGATGCCCGGGCGGTGAGCGAGCGTGCCGCGAAGGGCGGGGCCGTGGGAAGCGGAGCAGCCGCCTTAGGTTTAATCCTCGGAGCGCTCGCGGCCGCATTCGGAGGCAAATCAGGACAGCAATATCCTGTGGTTCGCGATGCCTACCGCAGCTTCACACGGCGCGAAACGCTGTCGGAAGAAATCTGATCCTATCGCACCGCGATCCTCCACCGGATTAACGTCGCCAACTCAAGCGTTGCCGGCATTTCCACTCCTTTTCGTTGCGCATCGTGGGCGCAGGCGGTCAGGCCGCTTATCGCCAGCCCGCACCGATTTATTTCGGCAATCGTAACACAGCTACCGCTCCGCGTGCGTTCAAACGATTCGCCAGCGTGAGCGAGCCGCCATGCGCTTCCGCGATTTGTCGCGACAAGGCCAAGCCAATTCCCGAGCCACCCGGTTTGGTGGTGAAAAACGGCACGAACAGATTGGTCGGATTCATAATTCCGTGGCCGTCGTCGCGCACGATCAACTCCACGCATTCGCCGGCCTCTTTCCAGGCGATCGTTACCGCGCCGCCGGTTTCTAACGAGGCTTCAGCAGCGTTATGAAGCAAATTGATCAACGCTTGTTCGATCTGGGCCGCGTCCGCGCGCACCGAAATATCGCCATCACTTTGCACGCTCACCGGCAGCCGCGTTTCCAAATTAGCGG
>DAIOVO010000015.1:21636-23879 GCA_036758965.1 Chthoniobacterales bacterium | reverse complement strand
CGGCCTCGACGATCTCGCCGACGTTCATCCGCTCTTTCTGCGGCGGCGGCAAACGTGCCAGACGCGCGTAAGCTTCCATGAAACGGCTGAGCGATTCCGCCCGCGACGCGATCACATTCAAACCGCTGCGCGCGTCCTCCTGCCAATCGCCCGGCAACGGATCGCGCCGGATCAAATTTTCCAAACTGCCGGCGACCGATTTGATGGGCGCGAGGGAGTTGTTGAGCTCGTGGCCGAGGACGCGAACGAGGCGCTGCCAGGCGATGCGCTCTTCTTCGCGCAAGGTGCGGCTGAGATCGCGCAAAACTAACAATTCGTGGGGCAGACCGTGTTCGCGAAAACTGCTTCGACTCACACCCCACCGCCCGGTGGCGCCTGGAAACGTGAGCGTGAGTGGCATGTCCTCGTGCGCATCGATGCAAACATCGAGGCCGAGATCGCGCGCCCGGCGTCCCAGCAATTTGTCCATCGGTTGTCGTAATAAATTTTCACCGGCGCGATTAACGAGACGTAGTTTTCGCTGCGGATCGAAGGTGAAAACCGCAACATCGATTTCCGCCATGATGGTGCGCAATAGCGCGGTCGCTTCGAAGGCGCCGAGCCGTTGCACGCGCAGGGTTTCACCCAGCTCGTTGACTTCGAGCAAGGCTTCGCCGAGCGCGTCATTCTCGCGCGCGCCACGAGCACGGATGGAGTAATCGCCTTCGCGCAATGCGGCGAGTAGATTTGTGACTGTCTGCCACGGACGAATCGTATGCTCGCGCGTGCTTACGATGTAGCCCCAGGCGAAGCAGAGGATGAGTAGCGTGAGTGTCCATTGCACTTTCGCGCTGTAATCGCCAAACCAAAGCAGACAGAGCGCGACGATGGCAGCCGGCGCCACCGCGCCGAGAAGCAGCCACGTCAATCGATTCTCGTGCGAAATGCGCCGCCGAACTTTCCGCGTCGGCTTGTTAGAGCCCATACTGCTGAAGCCGCCGATAAAACGCGCTGCGGCTAAGACCCAATGCTTCCGCCGCCTGTCGCGCGTTTCCGCCCGTCCGCGCCAGGGCCTTCTTAATCAGATACGCTTCCACTTCTTCCAGGCTCATCTCTTCCAATCCGCGCGAGTCACCGCCGCCCGTCGATAATCCCAGGTCCCGCGCTTTGAGTTGCGCGCCGCCCGACATCAACACCGCGCGCTCAATCACGTGATCCAACTCGCGCACATTTCCCGGAAAGGGATGCGCCATTAATCGTTCCCGGGCCGTTTCATCAAATCCGCCGATGGTTTTGCGATAACGTTTCGCGTGCTGCCGCAAAAAACTATTCGCCAGCAGCATGATGTCTTCCTTGCGATCGCGCAACGGCGGCAGCGCGATCTCGATTGTGTTCAAACGAAACAGCACGTCCTGCCGAAATTTCGCCGCCACAACTTCATCGTGCAGGTTGGCATTGGTCGCGGAAATAATGCGCACATTCGCGTGCAAAGTTTTCGACGAACCAACGCGCTCGAACTCGCCCGTCTCGATCACGCGCAAAAGTTTTGCCTGCAAATTGAGCGGAATGTTCGCGATCTCATCCATGAACAACGTGCTCTCGTCTGCCAGCTCAAAGCGTCCGGCCCGATCCGATTTCGCATCAGTGAACGCGCCTTTAACGTGACCAAAAAGTTCGCTCTCGAAAATCGTCTCCGATAATCCGCCCATGTTCACCGTGATCATGCTGTGCGACGCGCGCGGCGAGAGCGCGTGCAATGCCTGGGCGATCAATCCTTTGCCGGTGCCATTTTCGCCCGTGATCAACACATTCGCGTCGGAGGGCGCGACGCGCGAAATCATTTCCAACACCGGCCGCATCGCAGGCGACTCCGCGATGATGTTTGGCGCGCCGCCGCGCAACAGTTGATTGGCCGCTTCCAACTTGCGGCCTTTGCGCAGCGCCGCGGAAAGCTCGATCTGCGTGCGAACAATTGCGAGCAGCCTTTCGTTGTCCCACGGCTTAGGCACGAAATCGCGCGCCCCGCGTTTCATTGCTTCCACCGCCAGATCGATGCTCGCCCACGCCGTCATCACCACGATCGGTAACGTGCTGTCGATTTCCTGAAGCTTGGGAATGACCTCCAATCCTTCCTGTCCCGAAGTGGTGTCGCGCGTGTAATTCAGGTCCATCATTAACAAGACGTAGTCACGCTTTTCCAACGCATTGAAAATGCTGGCGAGCGAGGTGACCGCGTCCGTTTGATGGCCCGCGCCCTTGAGCAA
>DAIOVO010000015.1:14016-21567 GCA_036758965.1 Chthoniobacterales bacterium | reverse complement strand
AAATTCTGGCCACGCGCTTACTTTTGTCCTTTTCATTCGCTCGTTGTCAATTTGTCGCGTTGCAGGCCGCATGCCAGCAGCGAACCCCGCGCTGTAATCAATTTCAAATGCGCTCTTTAGACGTGGCGCGGCAATTGGCGCGCAGAGATGCTTCAACCAAATGTGGGACGAAAACGTTCCGATTTCGGGAAACTAATTTCCGCTGCGATTGGCAACGCCTTCCAAGGCAGCGTTCCCCCAGCGGCGTTGCACCCATCGACTCAGCCTGCCTGCCAGCGCGGGACCCTCTTCATCATTATCGTAGCGTCCAAGATATTCTTGGAAAAGTGCGTCGCCCAGCTCGCGCCGCAATTGTTGGAGAATGGCGCGGTGCTGCTTCGGCTGAAGCTGCGGTCGCTTGCTCTCAGAGATCAATCCATGCTGCCGGCGATACCAGGCGCGGGAAGATTGTTCCAACTTTTCCAGGTCGAACGCATCCAGATTTTTTTCGAGCCCGAAAAAGCGAAGAAACGCACAAGTCCCTTCGCGTTGATTCACAAATTCATTAAAATGGAAGACGCGTTTCTCCGCGGCCTGCAATGAATCGAAAACCGCGATGTTGTTGCTGAAAATGGAAAACTTTCGCAGGCCGTCCTCGAAGGAAGCGCCGTTGCGAACAAGATAGTGAGAGGTGAAACACTCGCACGGATCGCGCAAGAGTAGCGCTACCCGCTGGTAAACTTCTTTGCCGGCGCCATCGAAAACTCCGGCAAAATCGCTGCGGT
Organism: Chthoniobacterales bacterium; assembly: GCA_036758965.1. Lineage (GTDB taxonomy): Bacteria > Verrucomicrobiota > Verrucomicrobiia > Chthoniobacterales > UBA10450 > AV69. The sequence goes on along the minus strand of DAIOVO010000015.1, from coordinate 20,803 downwards.
TGCCGGTTTTGCGCACGTCGTGGGTGCGATCGAACAACAGCGGACCTTTCTCGACCAATTGCGGGCGCCCCGGCGTTCGCATTCCCGAGAGCGATTCAGCGCAATGCCGCAGCCAGTTTATGCCGCTGCGCGGAAAAGAAATAACCAGACCACGTGGCGCGTCGGGCATGGCCGCATGTTTTCATACGGTAGACCCAATCTCAAGTTGTAATGTAAACTCTTACGTTTGCTTTAACGCTTGAGCCGGGCGCTCAGATTTATCTCCGTCCCGCTCAGCGCCACCGAAACTGGACAGGTCTTTTTCGTTTGCTCCGCGATTTCCTTGAACTTCGCCTCGTCAAATCCTGGCACTTCTCCTTCGCAATCGAGATCAATCGAGGTGATGCGAAATCCGCCTTCAACCTGTTGCAAATTTACTTTTGCCGTCGTGGTGACTTTCTTTGGCGGCGTGCCCGCTTTGCCCAGGTTGTTCGCCAGCGCCATCGAAAAACACCCCGCTTCCGCGGCACCGATTAATTCCTCCGGATTCGTGCCGGAGCCACTTTCGAAGCGCGACGAAAAGGAGTATTCCCCTTCGTAAGCGCCGCTCCCGAGTTTCATGAATCCTTTGCCTTCCTTGAGATTTCCTTCCCACGTCGCCGAACCAGTTCTTGTTGCCATATCTCGCATGGTCAGGCGAAACGCGATTCTCTGCAACAGCGACGACCGCGGCCTTCAATTCCACCCTTCATGAAACGCATCGCGATGTGGTCGGGCCCGCGCAACATCTCCACCGCCATGATGCGGGCCTGGGAAAATCGCGGCGACGCGATGGTGGTCGATGAACCATTCTACGCTTTCTATTTGAACAAAACGCATGCCGATCATCCGGGCGCAGATGAGGTCATCAGCAGCGGGGAGACGAATTGGGAACGAGTTGTCGCGCAATTAGCCGGGCCGATTCCTAACGAGAAACAGATTCTATACTCCAAACAGATGACGCATCATTTGCTTCCGGAAGTTTCGCGGGAATGGATGTTGGAAATGACGAATTGCTTTCTCATTCGCGATCCGGCTCGGGTGATCGCGAGTTACACGAGAAAGAATCACGAGCCGTCGCTGGCAGATCTCGGCTTCGTTCAGCAGGCCGATATTTTCGATTTCGTGCGCCAGCATACCGGCGAAATTCCGCCCGTGATCGACGCCGACGACGTGCTCCGCGATTCCAAAAAAATGCTGGCACTCCTGTGCGAAGCCATCGGCGTCGATTTCACCGAACGGATGCTCAGCTGGCCGCCCGGCCGCCGCGCCAGCGACGGCGTTTGGGCACAATATTGGTATGCCGAAGTCGAGCGCTCGACTAGCTTCGCGCCTTATCGCGAGATCGAAACCAAAACGCCGCCGCATTTGCGCGAGATCGAGCAACGCTGCCGCGAAATTTACAACAGACTAAAGAAGTACCGGATTAATTTGGAAGCCAGGAAACCAGAAAAGGCATGAGATAAAATTTCCTGGCTTCCTGGTTTCCAAATTTAATTTCCTGTTCTTCATGCTTCAGCAATTCGACGAGCGAAATCGCGACCTGATCGTCAATATCAATGGTGAGCTCGTGCATCGCGACGACGCCGGCGTCAGTCCGTTCGATTCATCGGTCCAGGGCGGCGACGCCGTTTGGGAAGGCCTGCGTCTTTACAACGGTAAAATTTTTAAGCTGCAGGAACATCTCGATCGACTGGAGAGTTCCGCGCGCGCCCTGTCATTCGCCGGAATCCCAGCGCGGGAAAAAATCATCGATGAAATCCGGCGAACGCTCGCAGCTAACAAGATGTATGAAGGCGTCCATATCCGTCTAACGCTCACGCGGGGCGTGAAAGTTACTTCTGGGATGGACCCGCGCCTGAATCAAAGCGGGCCGACGCTGATTGTGTTGGCGGAATTCAAGCCGCCGGTTTACGCCAAAACCGGTTTGCGCCTGATCACGAGCAAAATGCGCCGGCCGCCGCCGGAAATTCTCGACCCGCAAATTCATCACGCCAATCTATTAAATTCGATTCTGGCGAAAATCGAAGCGAACAACGCCGGCGCCGACGACGCGCTCATGCTCGACACGCGCGGATCCCTGGCGGAGACAAACGCGACGCACGTCTTCACCGTCATGCGCGGCAAAGTGGAAACGAGTCGTGTGCTCGCGTGTCCCGAAGGAATCACGCGCGCGACGGTGCTCGAAATTTGCGCGGCGGAAAAAATTCCGCACGCGGTGCGCGATATTACGCTCGAGGAAATTTATTCCGCCGACGAAATGTTTTGCACCGGCACGATGGGCGAACTCGCCGGTGTCGTGAAAATCGATGAGCGAACGATCGGAAACGGCGACGTGGGCCCGATGACGAAACAGCTGAGCGAATATTACTCCGCGCGGACCGCGAGCGAAGGCGTGCGAGTCGCATAGCAACGGCCCCGGGGAGCGCACGCGGCTGGGACAGACTCATGACATGGGTGACACTTTGCATCGCAATGTTATTTTGTTTCACCGATTTCAAGGAGGCATTTTTGTTTTAGCAAACTCCTTCGCCTTCAGAGGTAAAGGAGGCTTGGTAAAACGAAAATGCCGGACGCTTCTCGCCGAAATTTTGGCGCTTCACATAGCGGAAAAGTGTTACCCCATGTCATGAGTTCATGCCGCTCGCGTGTTGATTTCGGCGGCCCGCCAAATCTTCCGGAAAAGTTCGCGATGGCGGGCCGCCATTGCGAGCACGCGGGCCGCGTGCGCTCCCCGAATTTATTCCACTCGCAAGGCTTCCACTGGATTCAACATGCTGGCCCGGCGCGCCGGGAATAGACACGCCAGCAACGCCGTCAGCGCGAGCGTTACCACCGTTGCAGCAAGCACGACCGGATTGTGCGCGGAGACTTGGTAAAGCTGGGAGGTGAGCAAACGCCCGAGCGCGAGCGCAGCCGCCACGCCGACCGCTAACCCGATAATGACCGGCGTCATTCCCTGTCCGACGATCAGGCGCAGCACATCCATTGTTTGCGCGCCGAGCGCCATGCGAACACCGATTTCCCCGGTGCGTTGTTCAACGGTGTAAGCAACCGCGCCGTAAATCCCGACAGTCGCGAGAAGCAAGGCGACGCCGGCGAAAACTCCGAGCAACCACATGGTCAAACGCGCCTAGCCGAGCGCTTGCGCCACGACCGTCTCCATCATTTGCGGCTGCGCGATGGCGAGGCCCCGATCGATTTGATTAACGCCGGCCTGCACCTGCTTCGTGATTTGCGCGAGACCCAAATTGCTTCGCACGGCGATGACCATAAACGGAAAATTTTCCTGGCCCCAAGACCGATAAAATTCCATTTCGTGCGCGGCATCGAGCGTGTCGCTGCGCACGTCACCGACGATGCCGATGATCTGGCACGGCACGCCATTACTCGTGATGAGCAATGTTTTGCCGATAGGATTTTCATTTGGAAAAATTTTGCGCGCACCCGCTTCGCTGATCAGAACGACGTTTTCGTGGCCCTCGATGTCGTGCTCATCGAATTCGCGGCCGGTGAGAACGCGCACGCCCCAGGCGCGAAAATATCCCGGACCAACATCATGCGAGGGCGCAGTGGCGCGTTGCGGGATAGGCAGGACATCGCGATCGGCGCGCGCATAGAGAGTAAGGCCGTTGCCGCCAGCCAGCGGAAAATCGCCGCTGACCGCGACGCTCTCGAATCCGGGGACCGCGCGCAATTTCGCGAGAGTTTGCTCGGCGAAACGTTTGCGCGATGCGATGTCGGGATAAGTCGCGGCGGGAAAAGTGACGAAGCCGACCCATTGATGATCGGCGCGGAAACCTGTTTCCTGATGGCTCAGTCGCACAAAACTCGCGATGAGAAGCGATGCGCCGGCCAGGAGCGTGACCGAAAGCGCGACCTGCGCGCCCACGAGAATTTTGCGGAAACGTTGCTGCCGCACGCTGCCGCTGGTTCCACGGCCGCCTTCTTTCAATCCTTCGACCAGATCGGCGCGCGAGCTTTGCAGCGCCGGATAAATTCCCATGGCCAGGCCGGTCAAAAGCGAGAGCCGATGGTAAACCAAAGCACGGACAGCGACAGAGTGGTGGCGCGGTTATTTTCGAAGGGCAAAATATTCGCCGCCAGCTTCGGCACCAACGGGACCAACTGCCAGGCGAGGAAGGCGCCAACCGCGCCCGCAATCACGCTCACGAGCAAACTTTCAAAAACGAAAAGCCGCAGCACGCTTGCGCGCGACGCGCCCAACGCCATCCGCAGCGCAATCTCGCGCCGTCGGCCGCTGAATCTAACGAGAAGTAAATTGGCGACATTGCTGCACGCGATCAACAGGACAAACGCGACCGCCGCGAGCAAAGTCGCGAAAGCAGGCCGGAAATTTTCCGTGACGTCTTCCGGCAAAGTTTTCGCGACGGTGACGAGCTGTGCATCGATTTTGTCGGGATACTGCGCGCGATAACTTTGCTCGAGCGATGGCAAGGCCGCGCGAACTTGCGCGACCGTTTCGCCCGGTTTGAGCCGGCCGACGACGCGCAGAAAGGCGGTCCCGCGCATCATCCGCTCATGGGAAAAGCCTGGAATGATAAACGGCTTCGTCGTCCAAACCTCGTTGCCATTGGGGCCCACCCACGCGACCGGCATATTTGGCAGCACGCCGATGATCGTGTGCGCTACGCCATCGAGCGTAATGCTGCGGCCGATCACGTTCTCGTCGCCGCCGAGACGTTTTCGCCAAAAATTTTCCGTCACCATCGCGACATCCGCGCCTTCCTCTTCGGTAGGGAGAAAGTTACGGCCGCGAAGCGGGCGAACGCCGAGCACGTCGAACCAATTCGATGTCACCTTGAAAACGGCTATTTGAACGGGATCGCCGGCCCCAGTTAAAGTTTCGGCGTTGCCATTTTCAGCCGCGAGCCCGGAGAAAAGCGATTGGCCGTCGCGATAATGCAGGAAACGCGGCGCGCTCATCGGCAAATTAACTTTTTCGCCCATCCGCCCTTTCTCGCCCGTCTGGATGTGCACCACGCGCGCTGGATCCTTGAATGGTAATCCGCGCAAAAACAGATCATTGATCAAACTAAAAATCGCCGTGTTCAAGCCGATACCGAGCGCAAGCGTCAGCACGGCGAGAAAGGTGAAACCCGGCGATTTCAGAAGCTGGCGAAATGCGAAACGGAGATCAGTCATCATAGGAGCAAGGCTAGGATGCGAGCGTCAGCGCGGTTGGATTCAGTTTCCTTTGCACGAGCCGTGCCAGATCGCTCCGTCACTTCTAAGTCGCTGAAATCGTGCAATTTCTTTCGAACGACCGGTAACTGTTCCACGGTCGTTGTCCCGTAAATGGGAACATGCGATTCCGTAAACGGAACGCAGGCTCGCAATTCCACCCGGGCAATTCCATCTTTACGAAATGGCGGACGCGCTCACTCCTATGATGCAGCAGTATCAACGATTGCGCGCGAGCGTGCCGGCGGATGTATTGCTGATGTTTCGGCTGGGCGACTTTTACGAGCTGTTTTTTGAGGACGCGAAGGAAGCGGCGGGGTTGCTGAATGTCGCGCTAACGAAACGCAACGGCGTGCCGATGTGCGGCATGCCTTATCACGCGGCACAAAATTACATCGCGAAATTAATCAAGGCGGGCAAGCGCGTTGCAATCTGCGATCAAACGAGCGAGCCGCGGCCGGGAAAAATTGTCGAGCGCGAGATCACGCAAATCATCAGCGCGGGAACGGTGAGCGAGCTGGATTTGCTGGAGGCGAAGCGGGCGAATTATCTCGGCGCTATCTTCGCCTACCAAGACGCTTTCGGTTTCGCCTACGCTGACCTGACGACGGGTGAGTTTCGTTTGTTGCAGACGAAAAAGCTGCAAGCGCTGACGGATGAGATTGCACGAGTAGCGCCTTCGGAAATTTTGGTGAGCGAAGAACAGCGCCCGCGATTCACCGATCTTGCCAACGCGCTCGATTACGACAGCTACGCTTTTCTCCCGGAGCAGGCGATTTTCACTTTGTGCGAGCATTTCAAAACCAAATCGCTCGATGGTTTCGGTTGCGCGGAAATGCCGGCCGCGGTCGGCGCGGCGGGCGCGATCGTGCATTATCTCAAGCATTCGTTGCGGCGAAAAATCGATCATCTTTCGGCCCTGCGTTGCGAAGCGGCGGGCGACTACGTGGTGCTCGATGCGGCGACGCAGGTGAACCTCGATCTGGTCGAGTCGCGCGGCAATCGCGACACCAGTTTGCTGAGCGCGCTTGATCGCACCATCACGCCGATGGGCGGCCGAAGATTGCGCAGTTGGATTTTGCAGCCGTTGCGCGAACTGACGGAGCTGAATTGCCGCCAGCAAATGATCGAGGATTTGCTGCACGAAGCCGATTTGCTGGTGAGCGTGCGCACGAGTTTGAAGAAGATGCGCGATCTCGAGCGCGCGGCCGGCCGGCTGGCGCAAGTTTCCGGTAATGCGCGCGATCTCGGAGCGTTGAAATTTTCGCTGCGCGAAATTCCAGCGCTCAAAAGCGAGCTGCAAAAATTTCTCGACCGGCTGGCGTTTGGAAAAAATCGCGCAAAAGAGAATGGAAGCGCCGAATTGCTGGCGCAGCGGTTGCAAAACGAAATTCAATCGCTGCCAGAGTTGGCGGAAAAAATGGAGAGCGCACTGCTCGATGAAGCGCCGCTGAATTTGAAGGAAGGCGGAATTTTCCGCGACGGTTTTGATGCGCAACTGGACGAATTGCGCCGCGCTTCGAGCGAGGGAAAAAACTGGATCAACCAATTGCAGGAGCGCGAG
>DAIOVO010000015.1:10536-14006 GCA_036758965.1 Chthoniobacterales bacterium | reverse complement strand
CCGGGATTAAATCGCTTAAAGTGCGATTCAATTCGGTTTTCGGTTACTTCATCGAGATCACGAAATCGAATCTGGCAAGCGCGCCGGCGCACTATACGCGCAAACAGACAACCGTGGGCGGCGAGCGCTTCATCACGCCGGAGTTGAAAGAGATGGAGGCGAAAGTTCTGGGCGCGGACGAGCGGGCGCGAAATCTTGAGTACCAGCTTTTTCAAAAATTGCGCGACGAAGTCTTGTTAGACCTTCCGCCGATTCAGCAAACGGCCAATGCCATTGCCACCGTCGATACCATCTGCGGCCTGGCGGAAACGGCGCGAGTTTTTCGTTATTGCCGGCCGGCGCTAAACGATTCCTGCCGGCTAACGATTCGTGACGGGCGACATCCGGTGCTCGATCAGAATCTGGTGGATGAAAAATTTGTCCCAAACGATACTGAGCTCGATGGCGAAAAGCTCCGACTGGCGATTATCACCGGGCCGAACATGGCGGGCAAATCGACTTACATTCGGCAGGTCGCGCTGATCGTGTTAGTGGCGCAGATCGGCAGTTTTGTGCCGGCGGCGAGCGCAGAGATTGGATTAGTCGATCGGATTTTTACGCGCGTAGGCGCGAGCGACGATCTCGGGCGCGGGCAATCGACTTTCATGGTGGAGATGAACGAAACGGCCAACATCGTGAACAACGCCACCGAACGCAGCCTCGTTATTCTCGACGAAATCGGGCGCGGCACTTCCACTTTCGATGGCTTGTCGATCGCGTGGAGCGTGGCGGAATTCCTGCACGATAAAATCAAGGCGCGCACGCTGTTTGCTACCCATTATCACGAGCTGACGAAGCTGGCGGCGGAAAGAAAAGGGGTGGTGAACTTCAACGTCGCAGTGCGGGAATGGAACGAGCAGATTATTTTCCTGCGCAAAATCGTGCCGGGCGGCGCGGATAAAAGCTACGGCATCCAAGTTGCACGACTGGCGGGATTGCCCAGAGAAATCCTGGAACGGGCAAAAGATATTTTAATTCATCTTGAGCAACCAGCCGGCGCGGTGACGCATTCGCGCCCGAAGAATCGAGCCGCGCGGCAGCGCACCCAGCCGCGAATGGACAGGCCGCAAATGGATTTGCTCTGAAGTTAGCGGAGACGACGCGCGCCAGCGAAGGCCCGATGCATCCAAGCTCATACGATCGGATGGAAGATTTTTGCCGGCAATTTCTCGCGCCGCGCTGGGAAGAAGCGCTGACGATCGTGGACCTGGGGAGCTGCGATTACAACGGTTCGTATCGTCCCATTTTTGCGCGGAGTCCGTGGCGCTATTTTGGGGTCGATCTCGCGCCGGGGAAAAACGTCGATTTCGTCCTGGGCGATGCTTACGACTGGCGAGAGTTCAAATCCGAGAGCGTGGATGTGGTCGTCTCCGGCCAGACATTTGAACACACCGAATTTTTCTGGGAGACAATGCGGGAAATTGCGCGGGTCTTGAAACCGGGCGGGTTGTGTTGCCTGATCGCGCCCGCCACTGGCAACGAGCACCGGTTCCCGCTCGATTGCTGGCGCATCCACACCGACGGTTTCCGTGCCCTAGCGCGCTACGCGGGACTTGAGGTCCTGCATTCGCACACCCACTGGAAAGAACTGCCGCAATACGATGCCGAGAGCAATAAGTGGCACGAATCAATTCTGATCGCCCGCAAGCGCGCTGAGAAATGGAAGACGAAGCTCCGGCGGCGCTGGCACCGCCGGCTACAGCGCTGGCTCGATCCTCTGCCGGACAAGGTGGAAACGTTGATTCAAATTTTTTACAGCTCTGATGGGCGCCATCGGGAAGAAGATTCGGTTGTTGCCGGAGTGGACCAGGGAGATTGGCAGGAAGTTTCCATCCACATGCCGATGGGAGCCGGAGCACGTCCTTTGCGTCTCGATTTTATGCGGACCCTGCCGTTGATCGAGGTCGCGGAGCTGCGAGTGCGCACGAGGGAACACGAATATTTTTCCGCTGCCGGGGGCGCCGGCTTCGACTCCGTGCAAGTGGCGGGCAATGCAGAGCGCTTGCCGTCCCCGAAAAATCTCCGCCTGCGCATTACCGGAGCGGATCCGCAAGTTTTTCTGCCGGCGCTGGAGAGCGACCCGACGGCAGGTCCGCTGGTAGTGCAAATGCGTTTGCGCGTAAGCGATCAGGACAGTTGAAAGCTCGGGCGGCGATGTTTGCCGTGCCTATTTCGGAAGGTTAACTTCCCGCGAAAATTTTTCCCCGGTGAATTGCGAAATCCTCGATATCATCTATCTGCGCGCGAACGGCGAAATTCCGTGCAACTGCGACACGGGCGAGCCGATCAATTTGGATTGGGCAACTGAGCAGCCTGATTGGAACATCGGTACGGCTTTCAACAATGAGCGCTTCGAGCACATCAGAGAAAGCTTTCGGAACGACCAGCTTCCGTGGGGCAAAAATTGCGAAAGATGCGCTTTTCTGCAACGCGACCAGCCTTTGCGCGACGCGCTGATCAAGGAAAAAAGAATCACCAAATTTCATCTCGAGCCCTCGCTGGCGTGCGGGCTTCGGTGTCCCGGTTGTTCGCGCGTCCGGCAGGCGGCAGTGCGAACCGGTCCAACATTTTTGCCGGTCACCTTATTCGATCGGATTCTGTCGCAACTGCGGGCGGCGGAGTATGTGATCGAATACTTTTTTTTCTGCGGGCAGGGCGAACCACTCAGCCATCCCAAGGTTCATCTTCTCATCGATGCTTGCCGGCGCCACTTTCCCAATGCGCCGATCGTCATCAACACCAACGGCAATTACAATTACCAAAAGGTGCTGCGCGGCCGTTACGTCGATCGATTCATCGTCTCGGTGGATGGGTTACGGCAATCCAGTTACGAGCAATACCGGATAAACGGCGAGGCGGAGCTGGCTTTCCAATTCATGGACGACGCCAAACACGTGCCTCAGGAACGGGCGCCTTTTGTGGAGTGGAAATATATTCTGTTTGTTTACAATGATAGCGATGAGGAATTAATCGCTGCCCAGCAAAAGGCGGAAGCGCTCGGGATCGATAGCCTCTGGTTTGTGCTGACATTTACGCCGGAGCGTTCCCGCCGCTACACGATGGCGAACTTCAGCGAACTGCCAATCATTTCGCCGTTGGCTTACATCCAAAGCGTGCCACAAAAAGATCATGAATATCGCGTCCTGAAAGCAACAGGCTCGACAAATTTGGAAAGCAGCCGTGATTTGTCCGCGGCAGGATGGAAAGGCAACGTCGATGATTGCAAAATTGCCGGGGACCAACTTTTCCTCCAAGGCTGGGTGAAGCCAGCAGAAAACAACGTCGTAGTCGGCATAAAAATCTATCAGCATAGTGTGCTGCTTGGAGCGGCTATACGCGGCGTGCCGCGCCCTGATCTTCAAAACCTGAGTGAAGAAGGCGAAAATCTCGGATTTCGCTTTCTCGGCAAACTAACGGGGGCTGAAATGAAC
>DAIOVO010000015.1:9515-10450 GCA_036758965.1 Chthoniobacterales bacterium | reverse complement strand
GTTATTTGCCTGAGCTACGAAGAACAAATCAAGGTAGCCGCCTGAGATGGACGATGCTGCGATTGCCAGTGCGTTTTCAGCGCACGGCAAGTGGATAAGTCGTTTCTTAATCAATGGAATCGCGTACGGCGGTTCGTTCGATCCGATGAATGATCCGCGCTTGCCGGTTTTTTGGGAGTTGTTCCCCGGAGCGGAGACAATCCTCGAGTTAGGGGCGCTGGAAGGCGGACACACCATCGCGCTGGCGCGGGCGCCAGGAGTGAAGCGAGTGGTCGGAGTGGAGGGCCGGGCGGAAAATCTCGCGCGCGCAAAGCTGGCCGCGGAATTGCTGGACGCAAAAAAAGTTGAGTTTGTGCACGCCAACCTGGAGGAGATCGATCTTCGCCGTTTCGGACACTTCGACGCCATTTTTTGCACCGGGTTGCTTTATCATCTGCCGGAGCCGTGGAAGTTATTGCGCCAGTTTCCGACTGTTAGTCCACGCGCATTTTTTTGGACGCATTATTGCCGGGAGAACGAAGCCGACGTAATGCGAGAAAACTATCGAGGACGAATGCAGGGCGAGCACGGAATCGCCGAACCTCTCAGCGGACTTTCGGCGGCGTCTTTTTGGCCGACGCTGACATCCTTTCAAAAGATGCTGAGCGACGCCGGGTACTCGACGGTGAAGATCCTGAACCTCGAGCCCGATCAATCCGAAGGACCGGCCGTCGCCGCCATCGCTTACAATCTTGCTTAATAATTGTTAGGATCGATTGCGCAACAGAATCGATTCGATTTGGCGAGCGGACTTGCGCCAATCCATTTCGCGCGCGCGCTCGTACGCGCGCTCGATGAGCGCGTCTCGCAAATAATCATTTTCGAGCAGATGAATGATGCCCTCCGCGATTGAATCGATGGCCGGCTCGACCAGCCACGCATCTTCTCCGTGAGCC
>DAIOVO010000015.1:7430-9505 GCA_036758965.1 Chthoniobacterales bacterium | reverse complement strand
AGCCAGGACTGCATCGAAACGTTCGCTCGCAATTTCCACCACCGCACAACGGCACGCCATCATTTCGAACGAAACGAACGATGGATTCGTGAGCGATAAAACAAGGCCGACGTCGCTATTCGAAAAGAGCTTCGCCAATTCTTCCGGCGTGATCAGTCCCCGGTTTGTCATTGGGAAATCAGAGACCGGCGCGAGCTCGTTTGTACCAAAAAAAACAATTTTGACCTCAGGCAAACGTGATTTCACTTTCGCCAGCGCGGCGATTCCCAGCTCATAGGCGCGCCGGGGCGTGGCTGGCCGCGCATAAAAACAAATGCGCTTGCGATCGCCCGACTTCGGTCGCGGCCAGTAAATTTTTGGATCGACCGCGAAATCGAAATAATCAGCCGTTACCCCGTAACGTTCGCGCAACAATCGGGCCAGCCAGGGGCCGAGCGTGATGCAATGAAAACCCATGCGATAAGTGTTTTCCGCTCGCCCGGTGTGGAAATCGTCGCCCGGATAAAATGTCGGCTCGAAATCCTGCACCAGATAATATTTGCGGCCGCCGTTTGGCAGCGTTTGCAAAATTTCCGCAGTCGGCCAAAAAGTGGCGAAGGTGCAATCGGCGTCTTCGATTTCGTTTTCGAAACGGTAATAAACGGCGTCGCTCTCGCCGAAATGTTGCTTGATGTAAGCCCGAACATCCTCCGTCGTGAAATCGTTCATGAGAGAATAGGCAACGACGTAAACCCGGCAGCGATGCCCGAACTCGGCGAGATACCGTGGCAGACGGAAGAGACTCACGTCGCCACCGGCGCCCGGAAACGGCTCCGGCACGAGCCAGTTAATTACGAGCTTTCTATTCATCGAGAAGTCGCGGCAACAAGGTCGCCAGATCGTTCGCCCGTTTTTCGCCGCCATAATTTTTCAGGGCGGTGTCGCGCGCAGCCAGTCCGACCTGGACTCGCCGCTTTCCGTCGCCGAGTAAAAGCGTCAGCGCCTCGAACCATTCGCTTTCGTCCGTAGCTAGAAATCCATTTTGGCCATGGGCGAGGCAATCAACAAAGGCGGCGGTCTTTGAGCCAATCAGCGGAATTCCGAGCGCGGCCGCTTCCATGAATTTAATTTCACTTTTCGCACGGCAAAAGATGTTATCCCGCTCCAGCGGCGCCAGTGCGACGTCAGCGAGGCTGCATAGCTCGAACCACTCGCGCCAATCGCCAGGCGGAAAACGGCGGACCTGTTTATCGTTTGCCAGCGTTGCCGACAATTCGAGCGGACCGACAATCCATAGCTCGGCGTTGGGAAAATTTTTCAGGATTTGAAGAAGCAAAGATTCGAGCTGGCGGAAATCGTGTTTGTGTGTCGGCGTGCCGCTGCCGTAAACAATATTTACTCTTTCGCGCGCGACCCGAAGCCGCCGCTCGTATAAATGCTGCGCCAACGTCTGCATCTCGTGGCCGAGAGCGTTACGATGAACGAAGGCCGGCAGGCCGCGCTTGGCGACATACTCGGCCAAAACAGGAGTTGCGACCGTGACGGCGTCACTCGCCAAAAGCGTGTCCAGATAACGGCGGACGAAACCGGCATGCATTTCCGCCGTCTCGCCGGACATGCTTTCCCCCGCGCGATGATGTTGAATCAGCTCCGGCTCGAAAACCAAATCATCGATATCGAAGATAACTTTTCGACCAGCCTGCCGCGCCTCGTCGATGAACGCGCGAAGTGGGGGCGACATGGCGACGCGATAAATAAAAATGGCGTCGCAGTTTTCTACCCGCGCGGGATTAACGTCGTTCGGCTCCGGCCAATAGCCGATTTCCGCTTCGTGCCCGAGGTGCTGCAACTGCTCTTGCAGGTGAACGCAGCGGTATTGCATGGTGGTAGCGACGGCGCAGCCGCTGGCGATGAAAAAACGCATAAGATCGTTTGCTTCGCGGCGTCATTTGTGATGACGGACGAAGGCGAAGAAATTAATCTTCCCAGCGGTTAGAGATATGGCAATCAAGACCGAGAAAGAATTAGGAGAAGAGCAGCGGGCGCACTGGCTGAAGGCGGTCGCGGCGATCGAGCTGCGCAATTTTTCCTACGCC
>DAIOVO010000015.1:2738-7396 GCA_036758965.1 Chthoniobacterales bacterium | reverse complement strand
GAGCCGGAATTTTTGACCGGGCGCCAGCTTTTGCGGCGGACGGAAGTGACGCTGTTGAAAGCGGCCAAAAAGAGTTTTTTTAATCTCTCCACTTCTTCCGTTTCGGTTTTAAAGGCACAGCGCGAGATCAAACGCGATCCGAAGCGCGCGGTCGAGTTAATCGAAAAAATCCTGGAAGAAAGACCGTACGACAAACAGGCCAATCTCGCCTTGAAAGAAGCTGCGATGGCAGCGGGCTGGATGGAAACGGCTGCGTTCGCACTGCAAACTTTGCTCGAAGAAAATTCGCGCGAAACCAAACTGCTGCACGAGCTGGCGCGCGTTTATCACTACCTCGGCGACAGCGAGCGCGAGGTGGAAGTTTATAATCGTATCACCATCATCGACCCGAGCGACGCGCAGGCTTTGCGCCTGGGAAAGGACGCAGCCGCGCGCGAATCGATGAAGAGCGGCGGCTGGGGCGCAGCGGAAAGTTATCGCGACTTAATCAAGGACAAAGAAGCGGCCGTTTCGCTCGAGCAACAAAACCGGATGCAACTCGGAGATGAGCAACTCGACCAGCAAATTGCCGAGACTTACGCGTCCCACCAGGCAGAGCCGGCGAACATCGATCTGGCGCGGCGACTGGGGAGTTTGAGCGAGCAAAAGGATGATTTCGCCAGTGCGCTCGCCTGGTATGGATACGCTTCGCAGCTCACTTCCGAAAGCGATCCAGCGTTTGCCCGAAAAATTTTTGACCTCAAAATCAAACAGACCGAGCGCGAGATCACGGAGCTGGAGGGAAGCGAAGATGCGGCAGACGAAAGTGTGCGGACAGAGAAACAGACCGCCTTGGAAGAGGCAAAAAAGCGGCGCGCGGAAATGCTAATCGATGGAGCGCGCAAACGGATCGAGCGTAATCCCACCGACCTGCAATTTCGTTTTGAGTTGGGCGAATATCTGATGCAGGCCGGACATTTTCGGGAAGCATTGCCGGAGCTGCAACGTGCGCGGCAAAACCCGAATGCGCGCCTGCGAGCGATGAACGCGCTCGGACACTGTTACCGGGAGTTGCGGATGCTGGACCTGGCGGCGCGCCAACTGGAAGCGGCGGCCTCGGAAATTCTCGGGATGGACGCGACGAAAAAGGAAATCGTTTACAACCTGGGCCTGGTGTATGGCGAAATGGGAGACGCGCAGAAATCCCTCGCCTGCATGAAGGAAATCTACGCGGTCGATTACGGCTACCGCGATGTAGCGGAGCGGGTGGAAAGTTCCTACGGCAGTCGTAGCGGCGCCATTTAGCGCTTTCCGGGCGCGCCTTACGACCAGAGAGGGAATGCCAGGCGAAATCTAGGTGCCGGCATGGCTCGGCAAAACTGAAATTCAATTAGGAAAATCTATGAAACACACATTCTTGAAAAATTATCTAACCTTCGCCCTCGCGGCATTTGCCTGTTGCTGGCTGGCCGGACCCATTCGCGCGGCGGACAAAAAATCCGATTTAAGCTCAGCCGATAAAGCATTCATGATGGATGCGGCCAAAGGCGGCATGATGGAAGTGGCGCTAGGAAACCAGGCGGAACAAAATGCCACCGATGCAAACGTGAAAAAATTTGGCGCCAAGATGGTGGCCGACCACGGCAAAGCCAATTCAGAACTGAAATCGATTGCCCAGGAAAAAGGAGTCGAGCTACCGGCGGAAAAGCAGCCGGGCGCGTGGAATTCGGATAAAGATTACGTCAACATGATGGTGAAAGATCACGAGAAAGACCTGGCCGAATTTGAAAAGGAAGCCAAAAACGGGACCGACGCGGACGTGAAAAAATTCGCGGACAAAACTTCCGGCGTCATCCGCAAACATTTGGCGATGATCAAAGATATGCAGGGTAAAATGAAATAGTTTCCTTTCGTTCGCGGAAACAGAAACGGCGCGTCCTTTCGGCGCGCCGTTTTTATTGCAAGCATTCGCGCTTCTCGGCCGCTTTGTCTGGAACTTGGCGCTGCCAGCTTTCGCTCTAAACTGCAATCCCGAACGAATGAATTTTTTCCAGCCAAAGTTCTACACGGGCGGCCCGGCTCGGTTTTATTTGCCGCTGCTGCACGATCTTATCGCCCAGGAAAAGCCCCGGCTCGTGGTGACGCAAGGTTTGGGTGATGGCCAGGCCCACCTGAGTTTCTGCCAAACGGTGGCGGAAGAAAACCTGGCGACGCGATGCTGCGCAATCCGCCGCGCCGGCCAGGAAAAAAAAGAGATGGATGCGGGATGGACCCGCGCGCGGGAAGCGACGGAGAAATTTTTCTCCCCCATTTCGCAGTTGCTCGAGGGCGATGCAGCGGACGGCTTTGCGGACGACTCAATCGATCTCCTGCTGATCGATGACGTGGATGAGGGACAAATAATTCGTCAGGAGCTGGCGACCTGGCGCGCGAAGCTTGCGCCGCAGGCCATTATTCTTTTTCACGGCGTTGATCTCGAGCGATCGGATTCGCTGCAATCCGCCTGGCGGCAATTTACGAAAAAGAAAACGACGGCCGATTTCAGCGACGGCATCGGATTAAGCGCGGCGACCTCGCCCGCTGCGGCCGAGATCACTGAGTTTCGCCGATTGCTTTTTGGTAAGAGCGCCTCGCTTCGACAGCATTACCGCGTCGCGGCCGAGTTAATCGAAAAACGCGCGGAGCTGAAAGAAAATCGACAACGTCTTGGCGTTCTGCAAACGCGACAACTCTGGTTTGACACGTTATTGGAGGACCGAAGCAAGGCGCAAGAGGTGATGGATCACCAAGTGCGTTTGCTCGACGATCTGCAACGCAAATCGGACGCGCTTCATCTTGATCGCTCAAAAGCACAAACGATCATCGAGCATCAGGATCGCCGGATCGCTGAAGTCGAGCCGCAACTGAAGGCAGTGCTGGCCGATCGACTGGAGGCGCAGCGCATACTCGACTATCGCGCACAACAAATTGCTGACATTGAATCGCAGTTTGCTGCGGTGGTGGCCGATCGCACTAAAGCGCAAACCGTGATGGAGAGTCTGACGGCATCTTTGGAGCAATCTCAAGCCAGGCTCATCCAAACGGAGCGGCAAGTTTCCGAACTCAAACAAATTATCAAATTTGCCAAAGCCGCCTGCGGGAAAAAGGGCCGTTGTTTCGTATTGCCAAAGGAACCAAAGATCCGCCGCTCGGTCCCGCAACGAGTCTTGCGAGAAATACAACGCACGCCGGGCAATCTGCGAAGAAAATTTCGGCCGAATCCCGCACCACCATTAGCTGACTCTCCCGCGAGCATCCCTCCGGCGATCGAGCGCAAATACGCCGCCTGGATCGCAGAACACGAGAATTTCGATCTTGCAGCGCAACGAGAAATCTCTGCTTCGTGGCGCAACGCGCCAACAATTTCACTGCTGATTCCAACGTTTGAGACTTCGACAGGATTTCTGGATGATCTTTTCTCGTCGCTGCTCGCGCAAAGCTACGAAAAGTGGCAGGCATGCGTAGTTGACGGCGGCTCGGGCGCGGCGACCACCGCCGCGCTCACCCGCTGGATGAAGCGCGACGCTCGCATCCAGGTGCAACGGCTCACCACAAATCTCGGCGTGGCAGGAAACACCAACCGCGCGTTGCAAAATGCTCAGGGCGAATTCGTCGCGCTCGTCGATCACGACGATCAGCTCGCGCCGTTCGCCCTTTTTTTTCTGGCCGAAAGCATTCGGCAGAATCCGGGCGCCGAGATTTTCTACAGCGATGAGGACCGGCTAAGCGAAGAAGGCGTACGCGCTAATCCCTTTTTCAAACCGGAATGGAGTCCGGCGCTGCTTTATTCCTGCATGTATCTCGGGCATCTTACAGCCTGCCAGGCGGATTTGGTGCGCGCTCTAGGCGGATTGCGCAGCGAGTTCGATCTTTCGCAAGATTACGACCTGGCATTGCGCGCCACCGAACGCGCGCAAAAAATCGTCCACATTCCGCACGTGCTGTATCATTGGCGCGAGCACCCTGCCTCCGGTGCAAGCGGCGGAAAACCAGCAGCCCGCCAAACAAATATCGCCGCGCTTGCGAGTGCAGTGCAGCGGCGCGGACTCGATGCGGAGGTGCTCGAATATCCCACGGCAAATCGCGTGCGGATGCGGCTGAAAAATCGACCCGTGGTTTCGGTCGTCATCCCGAGCGATTCCGCGCTACGGGTGGAAAAATGCGGGCGCGAATTGCCGGCGCAATCTGACTATTCCGCAGTCGAGTACATTCTCGTCACCAACTCGAGCCTGGTTCGCAACGATGCGAGCGCTTCCGGGCGCGTGCGTTTCGTCGCCTTTGATCGGCCGTTCAATTTTTCCGCCAAATGCAACGCCGGTGCGCGCGCGAGCAAAGGCGATCGTCTCATTTTTTTGAACGACGACGTCGAGACCACCCAGCGCGACTGGATCGAGAATTTAATCGAGCCTCTGGAAAACCCGGAAATCGGCGCCACCGCACCGAAGCTGATTTATCCGACTGGTCGCATTCAGCACGCCGGCCTTGTCACCGGCGTACGCGATTTTCCCGGCACCGCCTTTCATCAACAGTCGGCTGATTCCGTCATCCAAGCCAATTTCGCGCAATCGATGCGAGACGTTTCCGCGCTTTCGGGCGCATGCCTGGCAATACGGCGGGAAGATTTTTTTGCCGTCGGCGGC
>DAIOVO010000015.1:0-2728 GCA_036758965.1 Chthoniobacterales bacterium | reverse complement strand
GCTTTGACGAAGTGAACGTTCCGATCGCGCATTCCGACGTTGATTTGTGTTTCAAAATCCGGGCGGCAGGCAAGCGTTGTGTTTACACGCCTTTCACTACCATGAACCATGTCGGCCACGCCTCGATTGGCGCGAGCGAAATAATCGTCTCGGCGCCGCGCGACAAATCCACTGCTTTTTTACTCCAACGGTGGGGCGCGTTTACCACCCACGATCCTTTTTTTCCGGACAACATGCGCGACTGGCTGTTTGCCGATTCACCCACCAGCATCCGCATGTTCGCGCAAAACAACCCTAGCTGGAGCGGCTCGAAGCTTGATCTCCTTTTGGTGTCGCATGATCTGACGTTCAGCGGAGCGCCGTTGCTGCTACTGCATCTGGCAAAATGGTGCATGACCAACGGCTACTTCGTTACGATGATCGCGCCGGCAGACGGTCCGCTCCGGAAAAAAATCGTCGATGCTGGAATTCCTCTCATCATCGATTCACTGATTGCGACCGGCCACGAATCGTTTGGCCGATTAATGCGCCACTTCGACGTGGTAGTAGCTAACACGGTGCGGACGCCGAGTGCAATTACCACCGCCCGCCGCGAAGGTGTGCCAGTGGCCTGGTACATGCATGAGACGGATGTTGGCGAATACTATCTCGCGCGCGACATGCGCGTGCGGGCCGCGTTGCCGCTGGCAAATCTTCTTCTCGCCGCCAGCGAACGATCACTTTCCATTTTTCGCCCTTTTGTTACATGCCCGGTTTTTAGATTGAAAACGGGTTGTCCCGACGTGGTGCTCGAGGTCAAGGAAACGCCGATTTCCGACGGTACGGTGCGCTTCGTCATCCTGGGCACACTCGAGCGACGCAAAGGACAGGACGTTTTGCTCGAAGCAGTCCGTTTGCTTAAGCCATCCTTCGCTACCCGTTCAATTTTCGAGGTGGTGGGCAGCGGGCTGGATGAGGAATTTATCGCGAAACTCAGGGAGACGGCACGCTCGCTCGCGAATGTTCGATTGCATCCGCAGGTCGATCACCATGCGGCCCTCCGTTGGGCGGCGCGAAGCGATGTGGTCGTGTGCGCTTCCCGCGACGAATCGATGCCGCTGGCGATCCTGGAAGCGATGAGCCTCGGAAAAACGATCATCAGCACCGCAGTTGGTGGAATTCCCGATTACCTTACCGACAACGTCACTGCCTTGCTCGTCGCCCCGGAAAATGCCACAGAGTTGGCGCGCGCTATCGAGCGCGTGATTGTTCACCGGGCGGAAGCTCTCCAGCTCGGCAAAAATGCGCGCGCCATGTTCGCAGACGATTTGATGCTTGATCGCTACGGACGCGACTTCGTCGAACTAATCTCAACGCTCGCTCCCGCCGTTGCTTCAAACCGCGCGGAAAAAGGAGCTTCACCGCGCGAATGCGTGAACTAAGTTTGCGCGCATCTTCGCCGGAAAAGGCGGACCTGTCTTACTCTGCCTGGACAAAAAGATTCGATACCGTAGGACCGAGGGAGCGAGTCGTTATCCGCCGCGGCTTGCGTTCGTTACGACGTCACCCGCTCATTTCCGTCATTCTGCCGGTTTACAATCCCGATCTCGGATTTCTTGAGGGCGCAATTCAATCGGTGCGCAACCAACTGTATGAAAACTGGGAGCTCTGCATTGCCGATGACGCTTCCTCCGATCCGGCGCCGGCCGATTTTTTGCGTGAAACGGCGGAGAGCGATTCGCGCATCAAGATCATCTTGCGCGAAGGCAATGGACATATCGCGGCCTGCTCCAACTCTGCTCTTGCCCTCGCCTCTGGAGAATGGATCGCGTTGCTCGATCATGATGATCTGCTACCAGAGCACGCGCTCGCTTTTGTCGCTGCCGTCATTAACCGCTGTCCCGAGGCCGGTTTGATTTACTCGGACGAAGACAAAATTGACGAGCGAGGCGAGCGGTGTCGTCCATTTTTCAAGCCGGATTTCAATCCCGAGCTTTTACTTGGCCAGAATTGCATTGTTCATCTCGGCGTTTATCGGCACTCGTTGGTCAGGGAGATCGGTGGGTTTCGCGAAGGATTCGAAGGCTCGCAAGATTATGATTTGACCCTGCGCTGCGTCGAAAAATTGTGTCCCGAACAAGTCGTCCACATCCCGCGCGTGCTCTATCACTGGCGAATGAGCGGGACGAGCGTGGCGCAGGACCCGTCGGCAAAACCTTATGCGCCGGAAGCGGCGCGGCGTGCAGTAAAAGATTTCTTGGAGCGAAAAAAAATTTCCGCGCAGATTGTGCCGGCGCCGCAAAATCCGGTCTGGCAGCGAGTGGTTTACGATCTGCCCGAGCCGGCGCCGCTGGCTTCCGTTATTATTCCTACCCGCGACCAGCTGGAATTGTTGTGCAAATGTGTTTCGAGCGTGGAGCAACTAAGCGATTATTCCGCGCTCGAAATTATTATCGTCGATAACGATTCGGCCGCTCCCGCGACGCAGGAATATCTCGAGAGTTTGTCAGGCGATCCGAAGAAACGGGTGGTAAAAGTGGCGGGCGATTTCAATTTCAGCCGCCTGGTCAACGCCGGCGCGCTCGAAGCTCGAGGCGAAATCCTGGTCCTGCTAAATAACGACATCGAAGTGACGGAGGCAGGCTGGTTGCGAGAAATGGTCAGCCAGGCAATGCGGCCGGAGGTCGGCGGCGTGGGCGCGCGGCTGTGGTTGCCCGATGGCAGATTGCAACACGCCGGCGTCATCACC
>DAIOVO010000014.1:26654-50769 GCA_036758965.1 Chthoniobacterales bacterium | reverse complement strand
ACCTTCCAGCCGTGCTGCAAGTTCGGGGCCGTCTTCAGCGGCCGGTATTTTCCGGCATCATCGAACTTTGCCAATCCGGTTGCATCCGCGATTTTGTATTCGCGCAAATCGTGCCGCCCAATCTCGTCGCGATGGCAAAGCACAAACTTCCCGCCCGCCTCTGCAACGCCGATTTCGCCGATGGCCGAGATTTTCTCCGCCAAATCTTCGTTCACCGAAGCGCGCGCCAGATCAAACGCGATACTCCTTCGAGAAAATCGCGGTCGCCATCGTCGAATGCATCGCGCTTCGCGCTTTCGGCATTGATTACCCCGAGCACGCGATCATGTTCGTCATCGATAATTGGCACGATAATTTCCGATTTTGTCGTCCAGAAATTCGGCAGAAAACATTTTTCCTTTTTTACGTCTGGAATCACGAGAGTGCGCCGTTTCTCCACCGCCTTCGCGCTCAATCCCTGGGTCAGCGGAAACTGCGGGCAGGCCGGGCGCATCTTGTTTGTCGCCGCCTCGATTTTGAATTCCTGCCGGTTAATTTTGTAAACGCCGATCCAGCGATAACCGCAGGTGCGCTGAATTAGCTCCGCTATTTCTTCCACCACCGCCGGGCCCCGCCCACCGGCCACAATCAGCGCGCCGATTTCCTGCAGCGCCCGACATTTCGGACTAAGTGGCGTCGCTTTCTTCGTCGTCTTGCGCCGCGCCCTGCTCGCCTTTTTTACCGGCATGAGGAACGCTACCCGCATTCCGCGCCTGCTCAATGATGACCTCTGCAAATCTTGGATCGGCGCCCAGAGCGTTTGCGTAGTAAAGATTGCGCCCGCGCAGACGGTGCGGATTTTTTTGAAAAACTTCTCCTGCTCCCGTTTGTGTCCCGAGCAGACGCGGAATGTCTTCCTTGCTGTGCAAGCCATCGGAAATAAAAAATGGAACCACCACCACGTGAGGCGCATCGGTCAGTTGGTCCCAATCCGCAATAAAGGGCGCTTCTTCCATGTAGGCGTTTAGCACCGCCGCAAAATTTTCACGCGCACGAATCCGTTCCGCCTCGCGCTTGGCGGCGAAAGCGCTGTTATCGTTTTGCTCCGTCCCGTGCGCCACGATGAGAAGCGCCGTTTCCCTTTGCGGCGCCGCCGGCGCAATCTCCCGCGCACGCGCTAGCAAGAGCTCCGTCATCATCGGGTGATTGCCGACCGGCTCGGCGTATTTCCAACGCTGACCGTTTTTCCGGATGGTGATGGCGCCATCTAATTCCAGCTCACGCGGGATCACCTTTTGCGTGAAATAACCTTCGCTGATGAAATTCGGCACCACTGTGACCTCGCGGATTTTTTCTTCTGAAAACAAAAAACGCGCGTCGCGCAAGCTCGGCTCTTCTTTCCAAAACGCGCATTGCACATCCGCAAAAATTTCGCGGTGGGTGATTTCCGCCGCATGCATCCAGGTGGGCGCGCTCGAATCGGGATTCACCGTCGAACCGTGGCCGACAATGAGAAGGGCTGCGCCGTCTCCATTCTTCACGAAAGCAATTAACCACAGAGAGCGCTGAGAGCACGGAGAAGCCATCAGCCCGAGCGAAGTCGAGGGATGGATCGTCCGATTCCGTGCTTTGACTCATGACAGCCTCAGCGTCACTATGAATCATGCTCGCGACTGAGAAACGCCTCTTCACGCATGAGGATTATCGGCGACCGCCGCAAAACGACTGGCGCCACCAACTTATCGATGGAGAAATTGTGATTTCACCTTCGCCCACCTTTTTTCATCAAACGATCGTTGATAACATTCTGGGCTTGTGAAATTTCGCACTTACAAAAATACCGACCTGACGGTCAGTGAAGTCGGTTTTGGGTTGTGGACGATTTCAACCGGCTGGTGGGGGAAATACACCGAGGGCGAAGCGCTTGGGCTGATGCGCAAGGCGTTCGATCTCGGCGTCACCTTGTTCGATGCCGCCGATACTTACGGCAACGGTTTGAGCGAGGAATACATCGCGAAGGCGTTTCCGAAAAATCGCGATGAAATTGTGATCGCGACCAAGGTTGGCTACGATTTTGTCACCCATGGCGAGGAACGCGGGCGGGGACAACGCGAGATTCCGCAGGATTTTTCGCCGGAAGCCATCAGCCGCGCGACGGACGCGGCATTGAAGCGCCTCAAAACGGATCGCATCGATTTGCTCCAGTTGCACAACATCCGGATGGAGCAGGTAAGCGATGACGCGCTTTGGAAAACGCTCGAGCAACTTCAGCAGGCCGGGAAAATTCGCTACTACGGCATCGCGCTCGGGCCAGCGATTGGCTGGATGTATGAGGGAATCAACGCCATACGCGAGCGCGATTTCACCAGCGTGCAGCACATTTATAATTTGTTAGAACAATATCCTGGGCACGCTATGCACGAGGCGGCGCGGAAGGCCGGCAGAGATACGATGTTTCTCATCCGCGTGCCGCATTCATCCGGCATGCTCGAGGGGAAATATACCGCCGAAACAATTTTCCCGTCAGGCGACCATCGCGCCCATCGGCCGCGAAGCTGGCTGCTCAATGGCGTAAAAAAAATCGAGCAACTGCGTTTTCTCGAAAACAGCGAGCGCACCCTCGGCCAGGCCGCGCTGCAATGGCTGCTGGCGGATGACCGCGTCGCTTCCACGCTGCCGAATATTTACGATGAAGCGCAGCTGATCGAATTCGCAAAAGCACCGCAAACCTCGGCGCCTTCGTCCGACGAAGTGGCAAAGATCGAAAATCTTTACCAGGAAAATTTCGGCCTCGATCCAGAGACGCCAAAGTTTAAGGGCACGATGGAACTGGAAACTTTGGATCCGGTGACAAAGTAAAGCAGACGCAGAAGTCGCTTTACTTTTACGCTGTTTGCTTTACTCTGAAGTTGTGACCACAAGAATTTCTTCGCGCGGCCAGACGGTCGTTCCCGCTGAAATTCGGGCGCGACATCACCTGACCGAGAAATCGCGCCTGGCCTGGATCGATGATGGCCACACTATTCGAGTCGTTCCGTTGTCTGCTAAAAATCCATATGGTCGTGGAATAGCCAAAGGCATGAAGTTGTGGGAGGGACTTCTGAAAGACCGCACCGAGGAGCGAAAACGTGCGCGAGCTCAACGTCGTCCTTGATACGTCCGCAATTATTTGCCTGCTCGAGGACGAACCCGGAGCTAACCTGGTAGAGGGGCATCTGACAGAGGCTGAGGCGGGGAAGATGCAAGTCGGGGCCAGCTGCGTGAGCTTGGTCGAGGTTTACTACAAGGCGCGTCAATCAGAAGGACAGCAACACGCGAGTCGCCTGGTCTCGACAATTAAATCATGGCCAATTGAATTTATTTACCCCGATGAAGCGCTTTGTCTTGCCGCCGGCGAGATCAAAGCATTATTCCCGATTTCGTTTGCCGATGCCTTTGTGGCCGCGACCGCCCGGGCAGCCAATGCCGTTCTCTTCCATAAGGATCCCGAATTCGAATCACTGCGAGGAACGATCAAGCTGAAGGCGCTTCCCTATAAAGCGCGGCGGTGATCCGAAATTGCTTCGCGCGCGAATGAATAAAAGCGTAACCGCTAAATCGACCTTTCGCTTTGTTCTTCTCATCGGCTTCGTCAATCTCCTGGCCGATTTCACCTACGAAGGCGGGCGCAGCATTGTCGGCCCGTTCCTCGGTTCGCTTGGAGCGAGCGCAATCGCGATCGGAATCATTGCCGGTGGCGGAGAGCTTCTTGGTTACGCATTGCGTTTAGTAAGCGGATTACTAGCCGACCAGACACGGAAATATTGGCCGCTGGCATTCGTCGGTTACGCGATTAACCAATTCGCTATTCCCGTCCTCGCGTTGGTAACGACGTGGCCAATTGCGGGCGGCTGTGTGATTGCGGAACGAACCGGACGCGCGATCCGCAAGCCGGCGATGGATTCGATGTTATCGCATGCCGGCAAATCGATTGGCGCCGGCTGGGTGTTTGGTTTGAACGAAGCGCTCGATCAAACCGGCGCGACCCTCGGTCCGCTGCTGGTAGCTGCGATTCTCTACTTTGGAGGAAGCTACCGCGCGGCCTTCGGCATCTTTCTCGTGCCCGCGCTGCTCTGCCTGGTTATGGTTTTCATCGCGCGTTTGCTCTATCCGCGGCCGCATGAATTAGAAAACGAACACCTCGATGCCGGTGCCAGCTTCACCCTTCCCTACTGGATCTACCTCGCCGCCGGCGCGCTCTTAGCCGCAGGGCTGGCCGACTTCGCACTCATCGGATTTCATTTTCAAAAGACAAAGCTCATTCCTCCTAACGAGATACCGATTTACTACGCCGTCGCCATGGCCAGCGGCGCGGTCAGTGGTTTATTCTTCGGACGCTTGTTCGATAAATTTGGGCGCGCAATTGTTCTGGTTGGCTTCGCCCTTTCGGCCGCCTTCGCACCCTTGGTCTTTCTGGGAAATGCCAAGCTTGCCCTGCTCGGAATGATTCTCTGGGGCATCGGAATGGGCGTGGAGGGTTCGCTCCTTAAAGCGCTCGTGACCGAAATCGTCGCGGCGCGGAAACGCAGCACCGCCTTCGGCCTCCTCGATGCAAGCTACGGCATAGCCTGGTTCTGCGGCAGCGCGCTCATGGGTTTTCTTTACGAAAAATCACTCCTCACCTTGGTCGTTTTTTCCGTCGCCATTCAATTGATCGCGCTGCCGCTGCTCTTGCCGGCGATGCGCCGGAGCGACTGAGACATTCGCCTCTTGATTGTTACGTCCTAAGCGTTCAAGAATCTTCCGATGGTGGCGAGACCCCCCGAAACACGCGCTGGCCTGTTTGCTTCTACTCGTTGGACGGTAATCTGCGAAGCGGGCGACTCGCAGGCTTCTTCGGAGCAGGCGTTAAATGCGTTATCGGACCTTTGCCGTATTTATTGGCGATCCATCTATCTTTTTCTGCGACGCCGCGGATTTGGGATTGAGGACTCGCAGGACCTGACGCAAGGATTCTTTGCTCACTTAATTCAAACACGTGCCTACGCGAATGCCGATCCCAAGCGCGGTCGTTTTCGTTCCTACTTATTGGGAATTCTGAAACATTTTGTCGCGGACGTGCACGATTATGCGTCCGCCCAAAAAAGGGGCGGTGGAATTCTTCCCGCTCCTTTCAACGACGACACCATCGCCGAGGCCGAAGCGTTGAATGCGCGCGGCACGAAATACCGCGCCGACCAAATCTACGAGCGGGAATGGGCGTCGGCTCTTTTGCGCGAGACATTTCTCCGTCTGGCCCAGGAATCGGCGTTGGGGGGACGGCTTCCCCTTTTCGAAGCGTTGAAATCGCACCTTGGCGGAACGAGTGACGCCGCCGTTCCCTATGCTGAAGTTTCGCAGCAACTTAGCCGGCCGATCACCACTTTGCGCAGCGACGTCGCTCGGTTGCGTGCTCGATATCGCGCCATCCTGCGCGAAGAAGTCGGCGGCACTGTCGCCCACACTGAGGAAGTGGATGAAGAACTGCGCCACCTTTGCGTTGTTCTTGCCGAGAGCTGAGAAATGAAAGCGACGCTCGCGCGAGAAACGCACTGCGCGGAATGCGGCACGGCGATCGAGAGCGACATCGGCTGCGCACTTTGCCTGTTTCGCGGCGCGCTTGAGATGTCCGGCGCTGACAACGATGCAGTGCCCGCGCGGCTTGGCATTTACGAAATTGCGCCGCGCGAAGACGGCACACCGTGGGAACTGGGCCGTGGCAGCATGGGCGTGACCTATCGCGCAACCGACACCTCGCTCCAGCGTCCGGTAGCATTGAAATTAATTCGTAGCGATGTCATAGCCGGCAAGCCGGAGACGCGCGAACGCTTCATGCGGGAAGCGCGGGCGGCGGCAGCCTTGCGCAACGCGCACGTCGCGCAGGTTTATCACTTCGGCATTTGCGAAGAAACAGGCCGCTGGTTTTACGCCATGGAATTGGTGGAAGGCGAAACCCTCGGCCATCGCCTGGCACGCAGCGGTCCGCTGCCAGTTGCAGAAGTTTTGGAAATCGCGCGCCAGATAACCGACGCCCTCGGCGCCGCCCAGGCGAAAGGTTTGGTCCACCGCGACTTGAAGCCCGAGAACATCATGCTCGCAGCCGACGGCAATGTGAAAGTGATCGACTTCGGCGTCGCCAAGGCCATCACCGATGAGCCCGACCCGCGCACTCTCACGACCGGGTTTGTTGGCACGCCCGCATTCGCCAGCCCGGAGCAAATCCGCCACGACGCGGTCGATACTCGCGCGGACGTTTATTCCTTAGGAGCCACTCTTTGGTTTTTGCTCACGGGAAAATTGCCGTTCGAGAATCCCTCAGCGGCGAGAGGCGCACCGCCGCTGGCACAGCTCAAGGCCGCGCGTGTCGCGCGTTCGCCGAGCGCGTTACTTGTTTCGATGCTGGCGCCGGAACCGTCCGCCCGCCCGAGCGTGCCCGAGCTTGCCGCGAGGCTTGATTACGCCCGCACACAAATCGCGCGTCGGCGAAATTTGCCAGCCAAAGTATTGTTAGCCAGCGCTCTTATCATCGCCCTCGGCGCAGTCGCTGTTTGGAGTTTCTCGCGCAAAACTTCTCTCGCCGAGACGGCAAAGAAAGGCATAGCGGTTCTTCCCTTCACCGACGGCAGCGCGGACAACTCCTCTTTCGCAGATGGCATTCACGACGACGTCCTCGCCAGTCTTTCGAAAATCTCGGCGTTAAAAGTCATCTCGCACAACTCCGTGATGCAGTATCGCGGCGTGAGTCGCGACCTGCGCGAGATTGGCCAGGCCCTCGATGTCAACGCCATCCTGGAAGGCAACGTCAGCCGCGACAAATCGCGCGCGCACATTAACGTGCAACTGATCAAAGCGGCTGACGGTTCGCAAATTTGGGCCGATAGCTTCGATCGCGAGTTAAACGACGTCTTCGCCATCCAGAGCGAAGTCGCGCTCAAAACTGCTTCCGCTCTGCGAGCGCACCTGTCCTCACTTGAGACCGCGGAGTTACAAAAGCGGCCGACCAAAAACAACGAAGCCTATCTCCGCTTCGTCGAAGCCAAAAATCTCTACGGAGATTATCGCAAAGCGCAGGCCGATCTCGACAAAGGTGAGCGTCTCTACCAGGAAGCGATTGCGCTCGATCCTAGCTTTGCGCTCGCCTACGCCCGGCTCTCGCAGTTGGAAAATGTCTACTTCGAAATGTACGACCGCACGTCCGAGCGCCGCGAGAAAGCACGCGCGGCTGCGCGAGAATCGCTTCGCCTTCAGCCCGACTTACCCGAGGGACACTTGGCACTCGGGACCGATTATTGGCGGGGCAACGCTGAAACCGGCGAGATCGATTCCGGAAAAGCGCTGGCGGAATTCGCCTTGGCCGAGCGCGGCCTGCCGAATAGTGCCGAAGTAGCGGAATGCATCGGCCGCGTGGAGCGGCACACGGGGGAGTGGGACCAATCCATCGCCCACGCGCGGCGCGCTGTGGCGCTCGATCCGAATAGTCTCGAACCCTGGCACCGCCTTTTTGCGGTAAACGAGCTCACTCGTCATTACACAGCGGCGGCTGACGCGCTCGAACACGTCATCGCGCTGGCTCCCCGTGGCGACCGCTGGCGCTACGAGATGCACCGCTCATATTTAAATTTCCTCTGGAAGACAGATCTCGGCGAGCTGGCACGCATCCCTCCCCCGCCAGCCGGAGTTTCGCGATCGGACATGGAGGGAATGATCGGGATAAAAGTCATGCTGCGCCAATTCGACAAAGCCGTCGCTCTCGCGCAAACGCTGCCGGCCAGCACCCTGGCTCCGCAAAAGTTGAACACACCGCCGAGCGACCTCGTTTTGGCGCGCGTTTATTTTTATCAGGGCGCGACCGAGCAGGCGCGTGCGGCGTTCGACAAAGCGCGCGTCGTGATTGAGGCCGCCGCCCGTCCGCGCGATGCCGCGTTCCGCGCTGCCCTCGCCGAAACTTACGCGCATCTTGGCCGCAAAGCAGAAGCGATCGCGGAAGCACGACGCGGCGCGGAAATAGTTTCCGAAATCAAGGACGCCTTTTTCGGGCCCGAGCTGCAAATCGACCTAGCGCAAATCTATGTGCTCACCGGCGAATTCGATCAAGCCTTGCCGATTCTTGCTCACTCGCTGATCATCCCCGCCGGGATTTCTGTTGCGGAATTGCGTTTCAATCCCGTCTGGGATTCGATCCGGCACGACCCACGTTTCGAAAAACTGATCGCGTTCGAATCCAAGAGCACCGAACAAGCTCCCGGAAAAATCGGAATTCGGTAGATGCGGCGCGGAATTCCGTAAATAAGGCGCGTCACGATTTGGCCAAAACTCGCCGCGCTGGTGCCAAATCGCTGAACGCCATACCAAAATCGCTCAAGCGATCCACCTAAACGCGCCGCGCTTTACATTCGGCACCACACGACTCAGGCCCGGCATTCGATGATGTGTGTTTAACGCTGCGCGTTAAGGGCACTGTGCGCTACGAAACAGGCAAATCGCGGTATTTACGTCGCGCGACGCTTTGCCTACGGAAACGCACTTCTTACGTGCCGCGCGCAGTTTTAGCCACGAAAGCCTTTTTTTTCCGAAGGAATGGGCATGAACAACATATTGAACACCGGGTTTTCCGTGGCGAGCTGGTCATCGAGGGTGCGTGTGCGCGCCATCGGCCCGAATAACACCCGCAGCGGCTGGAGCGATCCAGCCACCATTCTGGTGAACTAGAAAATGTGGGTGGATCGGGCAGTTACGGCGACGAGCGCGGCATTCCATCGCGCCGGCGCGTTTTCAGGATGATCGCCCGATCCGCCCCGGGGTAATTGCATTGTCATAGATGACAGCGCAATTAGCATCTGGTCCCGATGGAAAATAGAGCGGGCGCCGGGCTCGAAATTGCGCACGTCCTGTTCATGGACATCGTGCGCTACTCGAAGTTGCTCACGAACGAGCAACGTGAGCGGCTCCAGGAATTGAATCAAATCGTGCGCGAAACGGAGGCGTTTCGCGCGGCTGAAGCGGTGGGAAAGCTCGTCCGGTTGCCAACCGGCGACGGAATGGTGCTGGCGTTCTTCACGACGCCGGATGCCCCGTTGCGTTGCGCGGAGGCGATCGCCTATGCGCTGAAAGGGAAAACGAACCTGCCCTTACGGATAGGAATTCACAGCGGACCGGTGGATGCGATTTCCGACGTGAACGATCGGCCGAACGTCGCCGGCGCGGGGGTGAACACGGCGCAGCGGGTAATGGATTGCGGCGACGCCGGCCACATTCTGCTGTCGAAACGCGCGGCGGACGATCTGGCGCAATATGGCGAGTGGAAGCCGCAATTGCATGACTTGGGCCACGCGCAAGTGAAACACGGGGTGCAGCTCGGAATCGCTAATTTCTACAACGATGAGATCGGAAATCCTGCAATACCGGGCAAAATACAACGCGCGGAAGAAGCGCGGCTACTGGCGCTCAGTCGCGGGGCGCGGGACCGAAGGCGGCGCCTCTCGCTAGGATTGGTGGCGCTGATTTTTCTCACGCTGGCAACGGCAGCGGGAATCTGGGTCTGGCATCGGCGCATCGCGCTGACGACGGCCTACAAGAGTGCGGCGACCGAGTTGAGGGAAAAGAGTATCGCAGTGCTGCCGTTCGAAAATTTCGAGTCTGACAAGGAGACCAGTTATTTCGCGGACGGCGTGCAGGACGATATCCTGACCGACCTCGCGAAGGTGGCGGATTTGAAGGTGATCAGCCGCCGCAGCGTGGCGCAGTATCGCCGCAGCCCGCAAAGCATTCGCGAAATCGGGCAGGCGCTGCAAGTGGCGTACGTGCTGGAAGGAACGGTGCGCAGGATCGGGGACAAGATCCGCATTTCGGCGCAGTTGATCGATACGCGAACGGAAGTGGAGAAGTGGGCGGAAAAATACACCCGGGATCTCTCGGATTTGTTTGCGGTTCAAAATCAGATTTCGGAAACGATCGTGTCGCAGTTGAAGGCGGCCATCACGCCGGCGGAGAAGAGCGCGATCGAGGCGCTGCCGACGCAGGACATGCAGGCCTACGATCTTTACCTGCAAGCGCGGGCGATTCTCTACGCATTCGGAATTCGCCCGAAAACGGCGGATGAGAATCGGCCGAAGGCGATAAAATTGTTGGAGGAGGCGATCGCGCGCGACCCGAAATTTGTCCTGGCCTATTGTCTTCTGAGCGACGCGCAAAGCCAGCCGAACTGGGCGGAGAACCTGACGCCGGAGCAGATCGCGGCCGCCAAAGCCACCGCCGAGACAGCAGTGCGTCTAGCCCCGGAATCGGGCGAGGCGCATTTGGCGCTGGGTTGGATTTATTACGGACCGCTCAATGACAAGGCACGTGGGGTGGAGGAGCTGACGATTGCGGCGCGCAGCCTGCCGAACTCAGCGGACGTCGCGGGCGCGTTGGCGACGGTGGCGCAGGATCGCGGGCAATGGAAGGAAGCACTCCAGGACTTCGAGAAAGCAGCGCGGCTCGATCCGCGCGATCCCGACAACGCGCTTAACGTGATTAATCTTTACCTCAACTTGCGCCGTTATGGCGACGCGGAGGTGCTGATCGACCGCGCGCTGTCGACCTTGCCGCCGGAATCGACCGCCATCTTCTGGGCTTCCAAAAGTGAGATCGCCATCGCCCGCGGCGATCTCAAGGCGGCGATGGAGGCACTGACGGCCAGCCCAAATCATAACAGCGGTTCGCCTTCCCATAATCGCCGCATCGTGGAAGTGCTCCTGATGCAACGCCATTATGCGGAGGCGGAGACATTGATTCAGGAAATCCCGGAGCGGGCGCGTAAAGGGAACGTGATGCCGCGATCCGGAATTAATCCATTCTCCCAAGGCTTCTATGCCCAGCTGCTCGGCATCGCTTATCGCGCGCAGGGGAACGCGGAGAGGGCGCGGGAGGCATTCGAAGTTTCCCGTGCGGGGATGGCAAAGTGGCTGGAACAGCGGCCCGAAGAGGCGGAGGCGCTGGCGATGCTGGCAGCGGCGGATGCGGGTTGCGGTCGGAAAGAGGCAGCGCTACGCGAGGCGCAGAATGCGATGCGGGTATGGCCGCTGACGCGGCAGCCCTTGGAAGCCGTCGGAATGCGGCGGGCGATTGCGGCAGCTTACGCCTGGGCAGGTGAAAAGGATGCCGCCATCCAGCTGTTGAGCGAACTGGTAAAGTTGCCGGCCGGGCCGACCTCCGGCGATCTCAAGCTGAATCCACAGTGGGATGATCTGAGGGAGGATCCGCGTTTCCAGAAGATCATTCCGCAGGCGGAACAACCCGCGAAGATCGAATGATTTTCGCTCGCGCAGGAAGATTGTTTGCAACGCGGTGGAGAAAATACCGAGTTAAGAAGGAGATGAATAAACGTCGAGGATGGCGAGCATCGCTCTGGGTGTTGTTTTTCTTGAGCACGAGTGTGGCGGTTCTGGCGCAAACCCCGGGGACATCTCCCACCCCTTCTCCCACTCCCGCCGAACAAACGAGCGCCGTTGCGGACGCCGACCGCGTCATCGTTACGGGCTCGAATATTCCCACGGCGGACGAGGTCGGCCCGAATCCGGTCGATACTTATCAGCGCGAAGATATCGAGAAGCTGGGGGTGCGAAACGCTACCGATCTGACGCAAAAACTGCCGGCTCTCACTGGGGAGGCGATCAATCAAAACGGCGGGAACCGCGGGGATGGCCGCACAGAAGTGAACCTGCGCGGCCTAATGCCAAAGGAAACGCTGGTGCTGCTAGATGGAAAGCGGATCGCGCCGGTCGGCTTCGCGCAAGGAGCATCGGTGGATTTGAACCTGGTGCCGTTCGCCTTGGTCGATCACATCGACATTCTCAAGGATGGCGCCTCGGCCATCTACGGATCCGACGCCGTCGGCGGCGTGTTCAATATCATTCTCAAACATAAATTCCGCGGAGTGGAAACAGATGCGAGCTACGGCAATACCAACCTCGGCGCGTCCAATGATGCCGCGGAGCGCGACGCTTACATTCTGGCGGGGACCGGCAACGGTAAGACGGAAATCGTGGTCTTCGCGGAGGACTACGATCGCGCCGACATTTTCAGCCGCGACCGAGATATTTCGAGCACTTCTGACTTCAGACGCTACGGAGGATTCGACGCAAGCACCCGTAACATCCCCGGCCGCGTCGGCTCTTTTATCCTTCGGCCGGGCTTACTGACGCCCACTCCTCACTCCGCTCCCAGCGCTGCTACTTCGCCAGAATATGTTCCCGTTGGATCCGTCCCGCCGCAGTTCCAGGTCTTCAACTTTGCCACGCTAACTTCGGCGGTGCCGGCGGCGGATCGCCAATATTTTTACGGCTCGATCATGCACGATCTCGCTCCAAAGGCGCTGACGCTTTTTGCTGACTTCAAATACGCTCGCTCCTTTTTCAATTCGACGCTCGCGCCGGTGCCTTTCAGCGACCCATTCACCAGGGCCGACGGCGTGATTCCACTAAGCGGCACATCAGGGATCAGCGTTCCGTTAAGCAACCCCTTCAATCCCTTTACTACCGCCACCGCCACCCTGGCCGACGGGACGCCAGTCGTAACCGAGGTCCGCTACCGCGAACTTTCAGCCGGAGGTCGCGCATTAAAGTTTACCACCAACGACTACCTCTTCGATAGCGGCCTGCGCGGAACCTTTAGCGACTTCGGAAGCTACTTCAAAAATTGGAACTACGAACTTAGCTTCCGCTACAACTCAAACGACCATGACGAGTTGATCGAGAATGTCGTCAGCGCGCCCGCGTTGCGCTCTGCTTTGCTGGATACCGATCCAGCTACTGCCTTTAATCCTTTTGGCCGCAACGTGAATTCAGCTGCCGCCCTTCGCCGCATCTTTGTCTCAATCAAGGAGAACGGAGTAGCTACGCTGGCCGATGAACTCTTCTCACTGAACGGCGATCTATTTCAACTGCCCGCCGGTCCTGTTTCATTCGCACTCGGGAGCGAACATCGCAAGGAGACAGTAGACGATCAGCCTGATTCACTAAGCACGAGTTTCAGTGCAATTGGGGCAACGAACCTTCAGGCAACTCGGGGTAGTCGCGACGCCTGGTCGCTTTACGGCGAGCTCCGCCTACCCATCGCCAGTCCGAGCTGGAATGTCCCGGGAGTTCATAGCCTGGATCTTGGAATAGCGGAACGGGCGGAATTCTATAGCGACTTTGGCGATACACAACGGCCGAAGTTTTCCCTTCGCTATCAACCGTTCGACCGCAGCTTGACTTTGCGCGCGACCTATACGGAGGCGTTTCATGCCCCTAACTTGTCCGACCTCGCCCCCTCCCTCGCGCAAGGCCGCGCTAATGTAAATGATCCCGCATTTCCGCCTTCACCACCAGAACTCGTGCTCCTTTATTCAGGAGGACAACCTAATCTCAGGCCAGAAGTAGCCTACGGGTTCAGTTATGGTGCAGTATTGTCGCCACAGTTTGCCAAAGGACTTACTATCGCGGTCGACTTCTACCACATCGACCTGCGGGATAGAACGAACTTCATCGATCCTAACTTCATCGTGCAGGAGAATTTCGCCAGCAGCGGCAAGAAGTTTCCAGGCCAGGTAAAGCGCGATCCAGTTACCGGCGAGATTCTTTTTGTTACCGACTTAACCCAGAATATTTCCCGCACCATTACCGAAGGGATCGACTACGAATTAATCTATACCCTGGATACTTCAGTTTTCGGCCGAGGTAACTTCGGCACTCTCACTTTTGCGCTCCGCGGCACCTATCTCTCGCGCTATGTCGCGGCCATTAACGTCGGAGACAACCAGATCGAGTACGCTGGCGACCAGACGGGTTTCGCTGGCTACCTCCCTCATCACCGGATCTACGGCAGCCTATTTTACGATCTAGGCGGACTTGATACGGGGGTTATCGTCCACTACATCAGCCAGGGTAACGATTTCCCCTATTCCGAAAGGCCGCTGATCTATCGCAAGATTCGCGAATGGACTACTCTCGACGCGATTGTTTCCTATACCTTCAAGTATCCCGCTCTCGCCACGCAGGACACCATCCCCGGCTATGCCAAGGACGGAAAAACCAGCGCACCGGCCGGCAAGGAAGGAAGTGCCGGATACGATGGTCGCGGCTGGAGAGCTTGGCTGAATGGCACAACCATCACCGCCGGCATGAACAACATCTTCGACCAAGATCCGCCTTTCGGTGGTATCGGTGGTCTTGAGAACGGATTCGAAGAATCTACCTTCGATCTCAAAGGCAGGTTCTACTACCTCGCCTTAAAGAAACGCTTCTAATCAAGAAGCGGTTGAAATTTACTCGACGATCTCGAGACCCATCTGCCGCGCTGTCCCTGCAATGACCCGGAAGGCGGCTTCGTCGCTGCGCGAGTTCAGGTCTTTGCGCTTGGTGTTGACGATGTCCATCACCTGCTTACGCGTGACCTTGCCTACTTTGGTCTTGTTAGGTTCCTTCGAACCAGCCGCGATGTTGGCTGCTTTCTTCAATAAGATCGCCGCGGGTGGAGATTTGGTAATGAAGGTGAAGCTCTTGTCTTTGAAAACGGTGATCACTACCGGCAAAATGTCGCCGGCCTGCTTCTGAGTAGCGGCGTTAAATTCTTTGCAAAACGCCATAATGTTGACGCCACGAGGTCCAAGCGCGGTGCCAACGGGCGGCGCCGGGTTCGCTTGTCCGGCCGGGATCTGCAATTTGACGTGAGCTACGATTTCTTTCGCCATAAAACTTGCTTAGACAGGATGAACAGGATTTTCAGGATTGGTTTCTAAGACAGAGGATTTCATCCTGTTAATCTTGTTAATCCTGTCTGCTTTTTTAGCCGCGCTCCACTTGCCAGTATTCCAACTCGACCGGAGTCGCGCGCCCGAAAATCGTGACCGACACACGCAGCTTTCCGCGTTCTGGATCGATCTCTTCCACAATCCCGTTTTGATTTTGGAACGGGCCGTCCGCGACCTTCACCGTCTCGCCTACCTCGAAGCTCACCTTCGGTTTCACCTTCTCCTCCCGCTCTTTCATTTGCGCGAGCATCGATTCTACTTCCGAAGCGCGCATCGGAATCGGCTTGTCCTTGGTGCCGGCAAAACCAATTACGCCCGGCGTGTCTTTAATGAAATACCAGGTGCGATCGACCAGGCCATTGTTCTCATCCAGCAAATGCATGTTGACGATGAGGTAGCCGGGGAAAAATTTCCGCGTCGTCTCACTCTTCTTCCCCTTCTTGATTTCGGAGACGCGCTCGGTCGGAACTAATACTTCATAGACAACATCGCTCATCTCCTCGGTCTTGACCCGTTTCTCGATGTTTTCGCGCACTTTGTTTTCCTGCCCGGAAAGAACGTGCACGACAAACCATTGATCTTTCGCTGCGAGCGCCTGCGCCATAAATTTTAATGCAACCGGGTAAAGAAGTGGACCACGTTAATGAGAATGAAATCGAAGAGCGCGACGTAACCGCCCAGAAGCAGCATCGCCACGATTACCACGACTGTAGAATCGAACAATTCCTTATACCTTTTAAATCCTTTTTCCTTTGGGTCCCACGACCAGGAAGCTTTCTGAAGCTCCACTTTTACTTCGCTAAAGAAGTTTTTTGTTTTGGCTAACATGGCGATGTTAAAACAAGTGATATGTTAAAAAGGTCAAAAGTTAAAAAGGAAATTGTCCCTTGAATTGCGCTTACTTTCAAACTTTTCAACCTATTAACCTTTTGACTCTGTAACTTTGTCACTTTGTTCCACCACGCCAGGAGGGACTCGAACCCCCAACCGACGGTTTTGGAGACCGCAACTCTACCAATTGAGCTACTGGCGTAATAATACTTCCTGCTCCTAATCCTAATCATAATCGAGTTTCTTCGATCATGAGCATGAGCAGGAGCAGGAGCATAATTATGAAACTTTAGTCCATAATGTCGCTTACGCGACCGGCGCCGACGGTTTTCCCGCCTTCGCGAATGGCGAAGCGAATCGTTTTCTCCATCGCGATCGGAGTAATTAGCTCCACTTCAATCGCGATGTTGTCGCCCGGCATTACCATTTCCACGCCGTCCGGCAGTTTTACCTGGCCGGTCACGTCAGTAGTACGGAAATAAAATTGCGGCCGGTAGTTGGTGAAGAACGGCGTGTGACGGCCGCCTTCCTCCTTGCTCAGCACATACACTTCCGCCTTAAATTTCTTGTGCGGCTTGATCGTGCCCGGCTTGGAAATAACCTGGCCGCGCTCGATGTCTTCCTTCTTCGTGCCACGCAGCAACACACCCACGTTGTCGCCCGCGCGCGCTTCATCGAGGAGCTTGCGAAACATTTCGATGTCGGTGGCGGTCGTTTTGGCCGT
Organism: Chthoniobacterales bacterium; assembly: GCA_036758965.1. GTDB lineage: Bacteria > Verrucomicrobiota > Verrucomicrobiia > Chthoniobacterales > UBA10450 > AV69. The sequence goes on along the minus strand of DAIOVO010000014.1, from coordinate 34,447 downwards.
CGGTTTAATGCCGACGATTTCCACTTCCTCCATCTTTTTCAAAATGCCGCGCTCAACACGACCGGTCGCGACCGTGCCGCGGCCTTCAATGTTGAAAACATCTTCCACCGGCATCAGGAACGGCTGATCAACCGGCCGATCCGGCACGGGGATGTAGTCGTCAATCGCGGAGACGAGCGCGAGAATTTGCTTCTCCTGCTCGGCGTCGCCGTTGAGCGCCTTGAGCGCGCTGCCTTTGACGATTGGAGTTTTGTCGCCTGGAAATTCGTATTGAGTGAGCAAATCGCGCACTTCCATTTCCACCAGGTCGAGCAATTCCGGATCATCGACCATGTCGGTCTTGTTCAGAAACACCACCACTGCCGGCACACCGACCTGGCGAGCTAACAAGATGTGTTCACGCGTCTGCGGCATCGGGCCATCGGCCGCGCTTACCACCAGAATGGCGCCGTCCATTTGCGCCGCGCCGGTGATCATGTTCTTGACGTAGTCCGCATGCCCGGGGCAATCGACGTGGGCATAGTGGCGTTTCTCGCTCTGATATTCCACGTGCGCGGTATTAATGGTAATGCCGCGCTCCTTCTCTTCCGGCGCGTTATCGATCGAATCGTAGGCGCGCGCTTCGGCAAACCCTTTCTTCGCCAGCACACTGGTGATGGCGGCCGTGAGAGTGGTTTTACCGTGATCGACGTGTCCAATTGTGCCGACGTTTACGTGCGGCTTATCGCGTTTAAATGATTCCTTTGCCATGGTGGGTTTGTTCCTGTTTTAACTAAACTGCGTCTCGTCTTTTTTGTAATAATCGGTCGAACTCATTTCACTGGAGCCCATGACCGGGATTGAACCGGTGACCTCGTCCTTACCAAGGACGTGCTCTACCAACTGAGCTACATGGGCAAACCGGTCGCCTTCGCCAGAGAAGCAAAAATCCCAAAGCCGCCAAGTTTTGAACGACCATGGGACGCGGCTTCGTTCCAGAAAAAGCGACGAGAAATTACCAGCCGCGCTCGCCCTGTCAAAGCAAATTCGCGCCGCGGCAGGATAGCGCCGCGAGCTCGCTTCCGCGCCAAAGGAACGGCGCCAGAAGGTCACTTGATACGCGTACTCGATTCCGGCGTCTCGTCGCCGCCCGTTCTTCGCCGCATCGTCATCGCGATAACGATGATGATCACCAGCACAATCAACACCGCCAGGCCAATCCCAATATTCATCGGTGTAAAGAGGCCGGGCGACGGCGTAGGAGTGGGCGTCGGCGGCGGGGCGTTTTGCGCTGCCAATGCGGCCTGCGCGTACTGCAGACGTTGCTGCGTATCGTAATCCTTCGGATTGATTTTTAGCGCCTCTTGATAATCAGCAATCCCTTTCGCGTAATCGCGCAAGTAGGTCACATAAGTGTAGCCGCGCTTGGCATAGACTTCCGCCTCCGGCTTCACTTGCAGGCTGCGCCCATAATCCTCAATCGCCTCTGGATACTTCTTTTGGCTACGCAAGGCGAACGCCCGCCGCTCGTAGGCCACTGCATCCGCGGGATTTTTTGCCAGGACGGTGGTGAAATCAGCGACCGCTTTGTCCCAGTCGGTCATCCCAATCTCAGCAAAACCATGCGCGCGCAGCGCATTGGGATCATCCGGTTTTAACTGCAACGCCTTTTCCAAGTCCGGCAGCGCATCGGAATAATGCTGCTGCACCAGTTGCGTCTGTCCGCGCTCGAAATATCCCATCTCCTCGTTGGGAGCGACTTCGATCGCCTTCGAAAAATCCGCCAGCGCTTCCGTGAATTTTTGCTGCGCGCGATACATCGTCCCCCGATTGCTATAGGCACCCGCGTTTTTCGGGTCGGCCTCGATCGCCGCGGTAAACTCCGCGATGGCCGCGTCGTATTGCTTCGCGCGGCCCAGCTCGACGCCCTTGTTCACGTGCGCCGCCGAATCCTTCGGTTTCGCCTGCGCGCTCGCAGCCAAACAGATGACGGCCAACACTCTTATTGCTTGATGTTTTGAAATGCTCATTTCTTCTCCTCCGCAATTACTTTACTGCCCAACCCACTTGGTCAGGCGAGCAAAATCCCACAGAAATTTCCGATGCCGCGCACCAGCCCTTCTTTTCGCCTTTCGCGCGGCTACCTCGCGATCTTCGCCACCGTCATCATCTGGTCGCTGCCGTCGCTTTTCCAATATTTTCTTCTCCAACACCATTACGATATCTGGTCGCAGAATTTTTACCGTTACAGCGTCGCCTGTCTCGCCATCGCTCCCTTCGTCGTTTTTCGCCTCAAACGCGGCGGACCGCGCCTCGATCGCCGCGCCTTCGCTCTTTGCCTCCTGCCCGCTGTGCCGAACGTCGTCCATCAAATCACCCAGGTGCTCGCGCTCGAATACATCGGCCCCGGCGTCTATGCCATCTTCGCTCGCCTCTCCGTCGTCGTCACCGCTTTGCTCGCGCTCATCATGTTTCCAGAAGAACGCCAGATTCTGCGCCAGTGGCAATTTCAAATCGGCGCCTTGCTCGGAATACTCGGCGCCATCGGCGTCTTTCTTTTTCAACCGAGCAGCGGCCTGGGGCATTTTCCTGTGCGCGGATTAGTCATTGCCTGCATCGCGACCAGTTGCTGGGCGCTCTACGGCGTGCTGGTCAAACGCCCGTCAATGAAGCTCGGTTCCATCCGCAGTTTCGGGCTCATTAGTTTCATCACCTCGGCCCTTCTTTTCCCGCTCAGTTTCGCCTTCGGCAACATCGCCGCACCGGTGCAGGTCAGTTGGTTCGTTAACTTCATCCTGGTCGTTTCCGCCATCCTCTGCATCACCATCGCGCACGTTCTCTACTACGTGGCCATCCAGGAACTCGGCGTCGCGCTCGCGCAAACGTTGCAGCTTCTCTGCCCGCTCGGCGCGCTCATTCTTTCCGCGATTATTTTCCACGAACGCTTTACCCATCTACAACTTGTTAGCGCCGCCATTCTTCTTCTCGGTGCCTTCCTCGCCATGCGGGTAAAGCCAATCGCGTTCGCCGGATCAGCGGAAAATATTTAAAGCAGGCCCGTCATCCTGAGCGAAGCGTAGCGGAGTCGAAGGATCCCGCGGGAGTTACCTTAAAGTTTTGGCAACGGGACCCCTCGGTTCCGCTCGGGATGACGGAGAGTTCACCCATCACCCTTTCTTTAATGCTTCCGCTTTGCGCACCAACTCCAAAAATCCCGCACGATAACCATTCGTGTCCGCGCCTTTCCCTTCCTCCGCCCACTCCGCCACCGCGCCGAACGTTCCGTTTCCCTTAAATTCCGAGCCGCGCAAAATCATCCCGAACTCCGCTACCGCCGCCGCGAATTTGAAATCAGCCGAAGCGTTGGCGATGTTTTTTCCCTCATCCACCACCGCGCGCGTCAGCAACTCGCTCTTGTCGCCATCCGGTTTCTTGTAACGCAACTTCACCGTCAACATCTCGTTAGAATCTGAGTGCTCCGCCGGTCGCGCGGCCGGCGAAGAATATTTCAGCGGATCCACCGCTGGCACGTTCGGGTTCACCGCCGCGCCCACCGGCACCACCTCATACAGCGCCGTCACCGTGTGCCCGGCGCCGATCTCTCCCGCATCGATTTTGTCATCGTTAAAATCTTCCTTCCGCAACAGCCGCTTCTCGTACCCGATCAAGCGATACGAGCTCACTCGCGTCGGATTAAATTCCACCTGCGCTTTCACATCCTTGGCGAGCGTCACCAGGGTTCCGTTCATTTGTTGCACCAAAACTTTCCGCGCCTCATCGATCGTATCGAGATAGGCGTAGTTGCCGTTGCCCTTGTCCGCCAGCGTCTGCATCGTCGCGTCTTTCAAATTATCCGTGCCCACTCCGAGCACGCTCAGGAAGACGCCGCTCGCGCGTTTTTCTTCGATCAACTTGATCAATTCACCGCGACTCGTTACTCCCACATTAAAATCGCCGTCCGTCGCCAAAATCACGCGATTCACTCCGCCTTTGACGAAATTTTCCTGCGCAATCTTGTAGGCGAGCTGAATTCCTTCCGCACCATTGGTCGAACCGCCCGCCTGCAAATTCTCCAGCGCGCTCAAGATCTGTTCCCTGTTAGCTCCAGTCGTGGACGGCAACGCCACGCCCGATCCGCCGGCATAAACTACGATCGCTACCCGATCGTTCTCCGACAACTTTTCCACCAGCAATCGCATCGCCTGTTTCACCAGCGGCAAACGCTCCCGCGGCGTCATCGAACCCGAGACATCGAGCAGAAAAACCAGATTGCTCGGCCCACGCTTTTCCATCGCCACCTCGCGGCCTTTCAACCCGATCCGCACCAACCGATGCGAATTTTCCCATGGGCAGCTCGCCACCTCGGTGTTGATCGAGAACGGTTCATCCGCCTTCGGCTGCGGGTAGTCATAAGGAAAATAATTCACCATTTCCTCCGTCCGCGCCGCATCCGCCGGCGGAAGCGCGCCTTCATTGATGAATCGGCGCACAATCGCGTACGACGCCGTGTCCACGTCGAGCGAGAAAGTCGAGAGGGGATTTTCTAACGAAGTCTGGAATGGATTTTCAACAAAATGCCCGTAATCGGCGGTGTTGAAATCCTGGCGATACCAGCCCGCGCCTCGAAACGCCTCCGCGTTCTGAACACTTTTTTGCAGCACACCGGCAAATTGATCTCTCGTTTGCGGAGCCGTTGGCGCCGACGCAAAACTCTGCTTCGTCTTGGCTGCCTCTTCGCGGAATTGCGGCACGGCCGCTGCGGGCTGCGATCGCGCGATCACCGCCGGCGGCGGCGCTGACTCTTGCGGAATCTCCGCTTCTACCGCGGTCGGGCCGGGCAGAGAGTTTGTTCTCTGCCTGTCCACCAGAGCCGTTTCGGGCCGCCGTAATTTGTATCCAACGAACACCGCCAGCCCAATCACCGCGAAGACCGCCAGCACCGCCGCGATTGAAAGCGGCCGCGCGATCGTCCAGAACCAGCGATCATCCCGAATATCGCTCAGGTTCGCTTTCAAAGTGGCATCCGTATCCTGCCGACGTGTCTCAACTGATTGGCTGGAAGCCAATGCTACTTCTGCCGCAAATTCATTTCGCAACAAACGCGCCAACGTTTGCGTCTCCTCCACTTCACGCCGCGCTTCCGCCGACGCGTTCACCTCGCGCGCCACCGCCGCGCGCTCGTCCTCCTCCAGCTCATCCAGCGCGTAAGCAGTCAATTTCGGATCATCAATATTCATGTCTCGTTAGCTCGTTTTCGGTTGAAACGGCAGAAAATCCTTCGCCGCCTGCGCATACTTTGCGCGCAACGTTCTGAGCGCGGTATGAATCAGCACGCCCACATTGTTCGCCGTTGTTTTGGTGATCTCCGCAATCTGTTGATAGCTGAGATCGTTTTGAAATTTCAGTTGAATCACTTCCTGTTGCCGTGGCGGCAAGGTTGCGACCAGCTTCAATAAAAATCCCGCCGCTTCTTTTCGCTCCAGTTGCTCGAACGGCAGCGGCTCTTCCGCGGGCTGCGCTTCGAGAATTTCTTCGTCCAGATAGGTCATGCGCTTTTCCTTTCGGCAAACGTTAAGCGCACGGTTGCGGCAAACGGTAAACAGCCATTTCGCCGGTGCGTCGTCCTCAAACTCAGTACCGTCGCGCTGCAAACGAACGAATGTTTCCTGCACCACGTCGCGCGCGCGGTCGCGGTCGCCGATGATGCGAGTGGCATATTGCAAAAGAGGAAGTTCAAAACGCGCGAGCAACGCTTTCATCCGTTCGTTCTCTTCGGTGCGCATCGCTCTACTTCCTTTGACCCGGGAGTCTGCGAAAAATTAAAAACTTTCGCGAGCCTTGCTGCACTCCGTCATCCTGAGCCGCGCAGACGGTGAAGGACCTCACTTGGGTCGGGCGCGCAGTTCGATTGTGAGGTCCCTCATCGTCTGCGCGATTCGGGATGACGCTTGCACACAAGACGCCTACAACATTGCACGCGATGCAACCACTCCGGCGCGCCGTCGGCACACTCTCCCTCGTCTTTATTCTTTTCTTCTGCACGTCGGGCGGCCCCTACACGACGGAAACGCTGATCCACTCCGTCGGCCCGGGTCTTGGATTGCTCATTTTAATTGTCGTTCCCCTCGTTTGGTCGCTGCCCGAGGTACTGATCGTGGGCGAGCTCGCCAGCATGTTGCCGGAAGAAGGCGGTTACTATCGCTGGGTCGATCGCGCCTTCGGCCGTTTCTGGGCGTTCCAAAATGGCTGGCTCACCTGGATGTATTCGCTCGTGGACATGGCGATTTATCCCGTGCTCTTCAATCAATATCTGCGCTATTTTTTTCCGCGACTCGATGCGCGCTGGGAATGGCTCGTCGCGCTCGCGGTCATTTGGGGCGCGACCTGGATTAATCTCCGCGGCTCGGGTCGCGTCGGTCGTGCCTCCATCGTTGCCGGCTTGTTTGTCATGCTGGGGTTTTTAGCGATGTCGATTTTGAGTGTGCCGCACATCGCGCACATTCCGTGGCTTCCGTTTGCCTCGGAAAACGGCAAAGGGCTCGGCGGATTCGCTGTCGCCATCTCGATCGCGCTTTGGAATTACATCGGCTGGGACAACGCTTCTACGGTGCAAGGCGAAGTGAAAGATGCTTCACGCAGTTATCCGCGTGCGCTCGCTTGCGCGCTGCCCCTCGTAACTCTCGGCTATCTCCTGCCGCTGCTCGCCGCGCTCGGCGCCACGGATTGGACAGCGTGGACCGATGGCGGTTGGCCGCAGATCGCCGCGACCGCTGCCGGAAGCGCCGGCAAATGGATTGCAATTTGGATCGCGCTTGGCGGCATGGTGAGCGCACTGGCATTATTCAACGCGCTCCTGCTCGCTTACTCGCGCATTCCGTTTGTGCTGGCGAGCGATCGTCTCCTGCCGGCCGCGCTTTCTAAAACCGACCGAGCCGGCACACCGCGCAATGCTGTGCTTGTCTCGGCGATTTTTTATTCGCTCTTCGTTCTCGTGCCCTTCGGCAAACTGGTTATCGCCGACGTTATCCTTTACTCGCTCGCGTTGTTTTTGGAATTCGGCGCGCTCATTCAGTTGCGAAAACGCGAGCCGAATTTGCGCGGCGTCTTTCGCATCCCGCTTGGCCGCGGCGGTGTGATCGCGCTCGCCGCCTTGCCGATGATTGTGTTAGTCGCTGTCATCTCAATGTCGTTTCGCGATGGCGAATACGGCGTTCCGGCGGTGGTCGGCGCGGCAGTCGCGATTGCGCTCGGGCCGCTCTTTTATTTTATCGCGCTAACAAAATTGAAACGCGTCGCCGCACACCCGTCATCCTGAGCGAAGCGCAGCGAAGTCGAAGGATCCCGTGATAAAACCTCAAAAGTAACGCAACAGGGATCCTCGCCTCCGCTCGGGATGAAAACACTTTCCCGTTGAGCAATCGCCGGGCAGCGGCCAGCATCTTCGTGCGATGCAGTTAAAAAAATATCTCGGCGCGCGACAAAAAATGATCGATCGCGCGCTGGATCGTTTTCTTCCGACGGAAAACGCACCGCCGCCCACCATTCACAAGGCGATGCGCTACTCGCTTTTCGCGGGCGGAAAACGTTTGCGGCCGATTTTGACGCTGGCGGCTGCCGAAGCTTGTGGTGGAAAATCAGCCGGCGCACTCCCGTTCGCCTGTGCGATGGAATGTATCCACACCTACTCGCTCGTGCACGACGATCTGCCGAGCATGGATAACGACGATTTTCGCCGCGGCCGCGCCACTTGCCACAAAGTTTTCGGCGACGGCATCGCCATTCTGGCTGGCGACGCGCTCCTCACGATCGCGTTC
>DAIOVO010000014.1:8422-26629 GCA_036758965.1 Chthoniobacterales bacterium | reverse complement strand
AATCGCTTCCACCGCCGGCAGCCGCAAACTCATCGCCGGGCAGGTGGCCGATTTGGAAGCGGAAGGCAAAAAAGTTTCGCGCGACGAGTTGCGTTACATTCATGAAAACAAAACGGCGGCCATGATCGCGACTTCTGTCCGTCTTGGCGCGATGAGCGCGAACGCTAACGAGAAACAGATTCGAGCGATGACAAAATTTGGGCGCGCCCTCGGTCTCGCGTTTCAGGTGATCGACGACATCCTCGACGTCACCCAAACCAGCGAAAAACTGGGCAAGAGCGCGGGCAAAGATTTGGCCGCGCAGAAAGCGACTTATCCGGCGGTAATCGGCCTCGATGCCTCGCGCGCCGAAGCGCGCCGGTTGACGAGAACCGCAAAAAGTGCGCTCAGCACTTTCGGAAAAGAAGCCGAGCCGCTGCGAGAAATCGCGAATTATCTCTTAGCCCGCGAATACTGATTCTTCTGGGGGGCGCACGCTGCAAGCGTGCGCTCCCCAGAGTCACACCAACGCAAGATTCGGGTCGATTTCCTCCGCCAATTCCGAGGCGTTACCCGCCTCGAGCCGTAACCTGGCTGCGAACGCAATCATGGCGGCGTTGTCGGTCGAAAGGCACGGTTCGGCGACGAGGAATTCGATCTTGTTCTTCTCGCACGCGCCACGCAGGTTTTCGCGCAGTGCGCGGTTGCAGCTCACACCGCCGCTCAAGGTCAGGCAACGCGACTTGGTTTCTTTCAGCGCGCGCAAACTTTTCTCGCGCAAGACATCGATCACCGCCTGCTGAAACGCCGCGCAGACGTCATCCCGGACCAAGTCGAGGGATCGCCCCCCTGCGGTCATCCCGAGCGGAGCCGAGGGATCCTGTGGCGAGGCTTTAAAGGTTCCATGGCGGGATCCCTCGGCTCCGCTCGGGATGACGGTGTGGCCGCTCCCGTTTTCTCGAGATAAGTCAGCCAGCAAATACTTCACCGCAGTTTTTAATCCGCTAAAACTGAAATTGAGATCGCCGGAATCGAGCATGCTGCGCGGCAAATCGAACCGGCCAGGATTTCCATTAGCGGCGCGCTTTTCGATTTCCGGGCCGCCGGGATAACCGAGCCCGAGCAATTTCGCCACTTTGTCGAATGCTTCGCCGGCGGCATCGTCGAGCGTGCGTCCGAGGATTTCGTAGTCGCCGAGGCCGCGCACTCTAACAAGAAGTGTGTGGCCGCCGCTGACAATTAAGGCGACGTGGGACGGGATGGCGACTTTCTGCTCATGGTCACATCGGCTGGAAGCCGATGCCACGAAGGGCGAAAGCAGATGACCCTCGAGATGATTGATCGCCAGAAATGGTTTCCGGGCGCCGATCGCCAGACCTTTGGCGGCGGAATTTCCAACCAGCAACGAACTGGCCAGGCCCGGACCGCTGGTGGCGGCGAAGGCATCGACGTCCGTCATTTCGATTTTCGCGGAAGCGAGCGCGCGCTCGAGCAACCGCGGGAGTTGCACGAGATGATTGCGCGCGGCGACTTCCGGAACTACGCCGCCAAATTTTGCGTGCTCGGAAATTTGCGATGCAACCTCATTCGCGATCAGCTGGCGTCCACGCAAAATCGCGACCGCGGTTTCGTCGCACGAAGTTTCGATAGCGAGCACCGTCATCCCGAGCGAAGTCGAGGGATCCCGCCGCGCAACCGTTAAACTGAGTTCCACCGGATTCCTTGACTCCGCTCGGAATTACAAGTTGGCTGGGATGACGGCACTTTATTTCTTCGCCGCCTCCGCCTGCGCATAAACCATCACGCCCTTGAGCGCGTCAATCGCCCTCAACAATTGCGGATCGCGCGAACGCACCTGTGTTTTCTCGTCCTCGGTTTTGTTGTCGTTGTTGCGGGAAAGAAAAAGCGCCCGTTCCTGCTCCGCGCTCATCGGCACGGCGATGTTGGGCGCGACGCCGTTTCCGTGAATCACTTGTTTGCTCGGCGTATAGTATTTGGCGGTGGTGAATCGCAACGCCGAGCCATCCGGCAACGGCAACACATTTTGCACTGACCCTTTTCCAAAAGTCGTTTCGCCCACAATGACCGCGCGCTTCAAATCTTTGAGCGCCCCCGAAACGATTTCCGCCCCGCTCGCGCTCCCTTCGTTCACCAGCACCGCGAGCGGAAATCTCGGCCGCTCCTTCGCCGCACCGGAAGTGGAATACTCGCGTCCCTGCGACGAAACGCGCCCCAGCGTAGAAACGACCGGCGTATTGGGCGGCAGAAATTGCGCGCAGACATCGACCGCGCTGTTGAGCAAGCCGCCGGGGTTATTTCGCAAATCCAGCACCAGCGCCTGCATTCCCTGCTTCTGTAAATCATCGAGCGCTTTCGCCAGATCGTCCGCCGTCGGCTCGTTGAATTGCACCAGTCGCACATAACCAATCTTAAACGCGCCCGTCAGATCGCGATCGAGCAAGTGCGCCGTCTTCACGCTTTGCACTTTCACTTCCGCTCGCTCCAGCGTGTAATCCTTCACCTCCTTGGTCGAAGGCCGCAACACCGTGAGGGTCGCTTTCTGGCCGGGTTTGCCGCGCAACACGTTCACCGCCTGTTGCAATTCCATCTTCTCCGTCGGCGTCCCGTTGATTTTCAAAATCTGATCGCCTGCCAGAATTCCCGCGCGGGCGGCGGGCGTATCTTCCATCGGCGACACCACCAGGAGCGCGCCGTTTTTCATCGACACTTCGATGCCGAGACCGTTGAAGCGGCTGCGGGTATCGTCCTGCATGTCCTTGAAATCATCTGGCTCCATGAACTGGCTGTGTGGATCGAGCGAGGAAAGCATTCCTTTCATCGCGGCGTAAACCAGATCGTGATAGCTCGTTTTGTTGGCATCGACGTAATCCTGCCGCAACAACTGCAGCGCCTTGGCGAAAACGGCGATCTCGGTGTAACCGCTGTCGGGATCGGTCTCGGCCGCGCGCGCTGTGAAGAGGCGCGCCAGCAGAAGTAAATTAATAAGCGCCAGCGAGGCGATGATGGTGAAAACGAAACGCCGTTTCATTCGGTATTTTCGCGCAGCGAGAAATTTTTGGCAACGCGCAATGCATCCATTACCGTCCGCGCCGAAGATGAAATTATTCCGCGCGCTAGTTTTGCTGTTGCTTTTGTTTGTCCCAAAATTTTTTGCCGCTCAGAATGCCGATTCGGAATTCGCGGCCGTGGCCGATGAATTTACCAAAGGCTACCTGAGCGCACGCCCGCTTCTCGGCACGCAGCTTGGTCTCCACGAATACGACGGCCGCGCGCCCGATTACAGTCGCCTCGCACTCGATGCCGAGTTGCAGCGCCTGCGCCGTTTCGAGGATCGGTTGCACAAATTTGATCCGGAAAAAATGAGCGCGCGCGAGGGGATCGATCTCCGCGTTTTGCAGGCGACGATTGCGAACGAGCTCTTCGAGTCCCAGGAAGTTCACAAATTCGAGCGCAACCCGATGACTTACGCCCACTGCGCGGACCTGAACATTTACATCGCGCGCAATTTTGCGCCGCTAGAAGACCGCGTCCGCAGCCTGAGCGTGATCGAGGCGCAGATTCCAAATATTCTCATCGCTGGGAAAACCAATCTGGAAAGCGTGTTGCCGAAACCTTACGTCGAGCTTGCGATCCAGATTGCACGCGACTCGGCGAATTTTTTGCGCAACGACATGGCGAACGCGGTGACGCCGCTTAAAGATCAGGAACTGCGCGCCAACTTTAGCGAAGCCAATCGTAAAGCGGCGACGGCGCTGAGCGACTTCGCAAGCTGGCTGGAAAAAGAAAAATTGCCCAAAGCGACTCCGGATTTTGCGCTGGGCGAAGCCAGGTTCGAGCGCTGGCTTTTGGAAACCGAGCTGGTCGATTTACCGCCGGCGAAATTGCTCGAGCTCGGTCTCGCCAAAATTAAGGAGCAACAGCAAATCTTTGCCGAGGCCGCTCGAGTGATCGATCCAAACAAACCGCCGCTGGAGGTTTTCCGAGCAATCCAAAAGGATCATCCGACTGCGGAGAAATTGTTGCCGGAAGTGGCGAAAGATTTGGACCAGATCCGCAGCTACGTTCTTGATAAAAAGCTTGTCTCCCTTCCCTCGACCGTGCGCGCGCAAGTCTGGGCGACGCCGCCATACGATCGCGCGACCACGTTTGCCTCCATGGATACGCCGGGACCATTTGAAAAAAAGGCGACGGAAGCTTTTTACTACGTCACACCAGTCGAGCCAGGCTGGAGCGAGCAGCAAAAAGAAGAGTGGCTCACCTCATTTAATTATTACACCTCGGACATCACTTCGATTCACGAGGCTTATCCCGGCCACTACGTCCAGTTCCTGCACTTGAACGCATCGAACGCGAGCAAGATTGAGAAAATTTTCGGTAGCTACGCTTTCATCGAAGGCTGGGCGCATTATTGCGAGCAAATGATGGTCGATGAGGGATTCGGCGGCCCGCACAAACCGCCCGGCACTCCCGAGGAACAACAGCGCGCCGCCAAATATCGCATGGCGCAGGCCTCGGAAGCACTGCTGCGTCTCTGCCGGCTGTGTTGCTCAATCAAAATGCACACTCAAAACATGAGCGTGGATGAGGCGACGAAGTTTTTTCAGGACAACTGCTACTACGAAGAAAAGCCGGCGCGAAGCGAAGCCATGCGCGGCACTGTCGATTACGGCTACCTGAATTACACCCTGGGGAAATTACAAATCCTGAAGCTACGCGCTGATTACAAAACCCAGGAAGGCGACCAATTCTCGTTAGCAAAATTTCACGACCAGGTGCTCGATCACGGCATGCCGCCGATTCGTCTGCTGCGCGAGATGTTGTTGAAAGACAAATCGAAGTGGGACGAAACGCTGTAGCGTCATCCCGAGCCGCGCAGACGGCGAGGGACCTCGCCAAAGTTTTATCGCTTTCGCAATACCCAACGCCGACGGGCGAAGGAATGGGTCATCCAAGTTCGAAAGTTGTTCAGCTCTCTCGCGAGGTCCTTCGCCGTCTGCGCGGCTCGGGATGACGCTTCTTCTTCGTCCCGCAGCAACTCCGGCAACAACGGCTGTGGATTACCCGGTAACCCTTCCACTTTATCGAGCTGCTTGTGGATCACGCGCGTTTTGCGGGCGGCTTCATCAATCGTGCTCGACGCCTGGTCCAACTTTTTCCGTACGCCATCGAGCAAATCCCCAAATTTACCAAACTCCGTTTTCACTTTTGCTAACAAATTCCAGACTTCACTGGACCGTTTCTGAATGGCGAGGGTGCGAAAACCCATCTGCAAACTGTTGAGCAACGCCGCCAGCGTAGTCGGCCCGGCAAAAACCACCCGGCAATCCCGCTGCACCTGCTCGACCAATCCGACGCGCCGAATCGCTTCTGCGTACAATCCTTCCGTCGGCAAAAACATCAGGGCAAAATCAGTTGTCTTCGGCGGGTTGATATATTTCGCGCAAATATCCTTCGCGCTTTTGCGCAACTGCGTCTCCAGATTCTTCATCGCGCTCTCGGTCGCGGCCAGGTTGCTGCTCTCCTGCGCCGCCACTAATCGCTGATAATCTTCCACCGGAAATTTGGCATCGACCGGCAGCCAGACCGGCGCGCCGTTTTCGTCGCCCGGCAAACGAATGGCGTAATCCACCCGCTCGGCAGTTTCGTCGCGCGTTTGCACATTGCGTGCGAATTGTTCCGGCGTCAGCACCTGTTCCAGGAGCGAACCAAGCTGCACTTCCCCCCAACCGCCGCGCGACTTAACATTTGTTAGGACGCGCTGCAAACCGCCGACGTCGCTCGCCAGTTGTTGCATCGCGCCCAGACCCTGGTGCACTTTTTCCAGCCGTTCGCTTACTTGTTTGAACGATTCGCCCAGCCGTTTTTCCAGCGTGCTTTGCAGTTTTTCATCGACCGTCGCGCGCATCTTTTCGATCTGCTGCGTGTTTTCTTCGCGCAATTCCTTCAGACGCGAATCGACGTTATCAGTCAATCGCCGCGCCTGGCCGGTTACCTGCTCGAGCTGGTCGCGCAACATGCCGCTGATTTCGGTGAGCGATTTTAGCGTTGTCTCGCTCACGTTTTTCAATGCTGTGCCCAGCTCATCGCGCTGCGCCTTCGCGCCGCCAGCCGATTCTTCACGCCCGCGCGCGAACTCTTCCCGAAACATCCGCTCGCCGCGCTCTTGCGCGTTCTCCAGCGAATCGATCTTCCGCAACAGCTCGGTCCCCGCGCCGCGGGAGCGCGTCAGCAGAAAAATGAGGAGCACGATCACTGCGCCAAGCCCGACACCGATCACTGCATAAATAACCGGAGACACGTTCCGCACGTACGTGAATTGCCTCTGGTGTTCAAGTGAACATCCTCTACCGGACAGACAGAACTGGGGATGAACGTGTTTCTAGAACGATACGCGCACGCCGCCATACGCGGCTCGACCGGGCGCCGGAAATCCAAGCACCTCGGCGTAATGCTCGTTCGTCAGATTATCCACCCGCCCAAATATTGTTAGGTGCCGATTGACTTCATATTCAGCGGCGAAATTCACGAAGCTGTAATCTTCAATGTCGCGATTCGGGCCGACGAAATCTTTGTTTATTTCTTCACGCGCATTCACCCATTTCGCAGACGCCACCGTGCGCAATTTTTTCCACCATCGATACGAAGCCGATAGGTAAACTTCGTTCCGTGGCCGGCGCGGCAAACGCGCTCCTTCTGGCGCGCCCACATCAGCCGAGGAAGTTTTCTCCGTGTCGAGATAGGTATAGCTGCCTTTCAACTCCAGCGCTTCAAGCGAATGCGCGACCAACTCACATTCCACCCCTTGGGTGCGCGCTTTGCCCAGATTGAGCGTGTCGAACAGTCCGTTGAAACCGATCAAGTTCGATAAGTCATTGTGAAACCAGGTGACGCTAATTACGACGCGTTTGTCCAAAAACCGTTGCTCGATTCCAGCGTCCCAGCCGAGATCGCGCTCCGGTTGCAGCCCGAAGTTGTTTCCGAAAATCTTGTCCTGGCTGCTGGGCGGCGAGAAACCGGTAGCCACGCTCGCGTGCAGGGTCGTGTCCGTCTTGCGAATTAGATAGCTGCCGGCTTCGCGCCAGGTCCAGACATTACCGAATTGATTGAAATGATCATAGCGTCCGCCACTAACGAGAATTAGATCCGGCCACGGCGTGAAGGTTAGTTGCGCGAAGGCACCAGTTTCATTGGTGTGATCGCTGATGAACTTCGGGCCAAATAGAACAAGCGGCCGTTCCTGGCCTACGTTAACGCGACTGTAAAAAAACCCGGTCGTGATCGTGAGCCATGAAGCCGGGCGGAGATCGTTTTGGTAATCGACCTGCGTCCGCTCAAACAACGCCCGCGTCGCAAAAACAAAGCCGTCGTCATTCGGGTCGTTGAGCTGCCGCTCGTGATCGTAGCTAAAAATGAGTTTGTGCTCCCACCAATCCGTCATCTTCCAATCAAGATGCGGTCCAATCAGCCAGCGCTCCGTCAAAAAACTATCAAGTGGCCTCGGATCGGTAATCAGATTTGGGTTACCGGTGTCGGAGACGGAGTAGGTAACGAGCGCGCCAAGACGGAGCGTTTCATTCGGCGACCAGCCGACATCCGCGATCGCGGCAGTGTTACGATACTGATTGTTCGGGCGCACGTTATCAGTATCGAGCCGGCTGACGCCTAACGAGTAATCGAACGAGCCGATTTTCCCAGAGCTTTGCAATTGCTCGCGAAAAGTATCGTAGGAGCCGCCTTCGCTGCCGATCGTGAAGGTCGGCGGTCCTTCGCCGCGCTTGGTAAAAATTTGAATCGCCCCTGCCAAGGCGCGCGGCCCGTAGAGAGTGCTTTGCGGCCCGCGCACCACTTCGATACGATCGACATCGTCGGTCGTCAGATCGGCGAAATTGAATGCGCCCTGCAAACCCTGGTTGATCGGAATGCCGTCTAACAAGACCTGAGTATGTTCGCTCCGCAGTCCGCGCAGAAAAACCGAAGTGAGCTGGCCCGGTGTCCCGGTTTCTACGACGGAAAGCCCCGGCACTTCGCGCAGCGCATCGGAAACTCGCTCGATTTGCTTTTGCTCGAGGCCTCCGGACGTGACCACGCTGATCGACGCGGGCGATTGCTCGAGTGGAATTTCGATTCGCGTGGCGGTGACGACAATCGGCTCCTCTAGCTCGCTCGAAGCCGCCTCCTGCGCGTGCGCCATTACCACCAGTCCGAGGATTGAAAAAAATGCAGCAGCAGCTCCCGGGTAGCGCGCGCGTCTCGCGTGCTGGCGACTCCGAAAGCTTTCGCGAGTCGCGGACTTTGGAGGCGCGAGGGAACTCCCGAAGCGCAGAACGCAAACGAAAGAATGTTTCGGCGAGACACCGAAACCAGCGCGCGAGACGCGCGCGCTACCCGGAGCCTGTCCACCAAATGAAATAGCCTTCATCGATTATCCTCCTTTTTTGAGAAGCGGAGGACAACCAGTGCGGCGGCCGGCGCTCTCATTTCTTCTTTTTTGCGAAGAAGTTTTTTCGCGCCCGCGGTAGAAGATCACCAGTCATAGACCGCCGCTACAGCGAACACGAATGAGGTGGCATCGGTCGAATATTCTGGCTCCTGGCTTCCGGCGTTTTTTGAAAACGCGCCCTTTCTCCCGCCTTCACCGCCGCTTGCACGACGATTGGCTCGTGGGAGATCGTATCCAGTTACAGCAGCGCAACTGCTCCGGTTTCGCACCGGATTTCTCGCGCCGATCCACTGTTCCAAACTCGCAAAGAACTACGTGCAGCCTAGCGGCCACCTCCGGCTGCGCAAAGATTTTCTCATCCTCGCATCACAGTTCCTGCATCTGCTGCGCGATTTGCCGCGAATAACGTGATATCCGACGCCGCCGAACGCTTCGGCAGCGCGTTGAACCTAATCGAAAGAAAACAATGACTAAATCACTATATCTTACAGTCGCGGCCTTGGCCGCTTCGCTCATCGCTGGTGGCGCCTTCGCGGCGGACAATCCAGAAGTTGGCGGCGCGCCGATGTCGCCGAAAAAGAACATTATCGAAAACGCTTCGAGATCGAAAGATCACACCACGCTGGTGGCTGCGGTCAAGGCGGCTGGCCTGGTGGAGACCCTCGAAGGCAAAGGCCCATTTACGGTCTTCGCTCCAACCAACGGAGCATTCGAGAAGCTGCCGTCCGGCACCGTCGATACTTTGCTCAAGCCGGAAAATAAAAAGAAGCTCGCTGGCATTCTTACTTACCATGTAGTCGCAGGCGATTATACCGGTGAAAAACTGGCCAAAGCGATCAAGGCTGGCGACGGCTCGGCCAAGCTGAAGACCGTCAATGGCGAAACGCTGACCGCAAAAAAGGCCGGCAACGACATCGAGTTGACCGATGAAAAAGGCGGCACCGCCAAGGTCATCATCGCCGATGTCATCCAATCCAACGGCGTCATCCACGTGATCGACTCCGTCCTGATGCCGTAAACCAAAGTCGATAAACAATCCTGGCGGGCGGCGTTTGAAAGAGCGCCGCCCGCGCTATTTTCGGGCGGCTTGCTTGCGCTTGCTTCCGCCTGCTTTAATTGTTCCGCGCGCAAAATTGGAACGCGCCTGCACCCTTGGCTTCCTCGAACTATCTCATTACTGGCGCGGCCGGCTTCATCGGTTCAAATCTCACACTCGCGTTACAGGAAAAATTTCCCGACGCGCGTCTGACCGCGATCGATGATTTTCGCTCCGGCGATTTCAAAAATCTGTTCGGCTATGAAGGGGATTTCGTGGCCGCAGATCTCGCGCAGCTCGATTGGCAGGCGCAGTTCGGCGATGAAAAATTCGATGCAATTTTTCACCTCGCTTCCATTACCGACACGGCCAATCACAACCAATTCGAACAAACGCACGATAACATCGAGAGTTTTCGGCGACTGTTGAATTTCGCCAGACCTAACAAGACGCAGATTATTTTCGCGTCTTCGGCCTCGATTTACGGCGCCGTTACCACCGCCAGCGCGGAGAGCAGGGCGGCCGCCCCGGCGAACGTTTACGCCTTTTCCAAAGCGATGATGGATAATCTGGCGGCACGCACGGCGCGCGAAAATCCAGATTGGAAGATCGTCGGTCTGCGTTATTTCAATGTCTATGGCCCGCGTGAAGCGCACAAAGGCGTCCCCGCCAGCATGGTGCTTCATCTCGCGCAGCAGATGAAAGGCGGCCAGCGGCCGCGCATTTTCAAGCATGGCGAACAGAAACGCGATTTCGTCTATGTGAACGATATCGTCGCCGGCACGATTGCCGCTCTCGATGCAACAACGAGCGGCGTTTATAATCTCGGCAGCGGCCAGCCCCGCTCATTCAACGAGCTGGTTTACATTTTAAACCGAACCCTCGAGACGAATTATCAACCCGATTACATCGATAATCCGCACGCGCATTACCAGAATTTTACCCAGGCGGATTTAACTCAGGCAAAGGCAGCGCTCGGCTACGAACCGCGATTTTCTCTCGAAGAGGGCGTAGCCGATTACATGCGCTGGCTGAGCGCGTAACTCGGGCTTCCAGCCCGATCCGTCACCCGGGCATCCTGCCTGGTTTTTAGGTTTGGCGTATCAACCTTCCCAAAAAAATTTCGTCGGCCGATTAATTTCTGCCGGCAGACTTTTGTGCACCGGGCAATTGAGGGCAGTACTTTCCAAAAGCTGCCGATGCGGCGAATTTTCCGGCAGGGGCAAATGCACTTCGCTCGGCAAACCGACAATCCGGCGCGGCGCGTCCTTCGACATTTCTTTTTGCACCGAAATTTTTAGGCCGCGCAGATCGACTCCTTTGTCCTCCGCCCGCATCGCCATCGTTGTCGCCATGCAGGTGCCAAGCGCAGTTGCGACCAGATCAGTCGGCGAAAACGCTTCGCCCTTTCCTTTGTTATCCGCCGGAGCGTCCGTCTCGATTTGGGAATGGGACGGGCCATGAGTGGCGTCGCAATGCAGATTGCCGGTGTATTCAATGGAAACGTTGACCATGAGTGATTATGGGGCGCGATGCCGAGCTTGTCATCCCGAGCCCCGAAAGCTTTCGGGGCTCGGGATGACGGTGGTTTGAATTTTCTCCCGATTCCTCTTCAGCTCTTCGCGGAAAACGCGCGCTAATTCCGGATCGTGTTCGATGATCAGATCGCTGTCGTGCTTTTTCACCTCGTCGTTTTGCCAGCCTTCGTTCCACCAGCAAAAACCAATAATTTTCGGCCACCTTCCGGCAAATAAGTTTTCCAGCGCATCCTTTGCCCAATCCGCCGCGTTCACCCCCGGGTTATGAATGTCGCAACCGAATTCCGCCACGATGATTGGCTTGTTCGGCGCGGTCCTAACGAGACGTGGATAAACTGCCTCAAGCTTCTCTGCAAAACTCTCGCGCTCATCTTTCGTCGTCGGTTTAAGCGGGCCGTAAACGCTGACCGCGACCCAATCGCAATAATCTTCGCCCGGAAAATAATTTTCGAGCGCATTCCACTTCGTCCCGGGTTCATCCGAATAATTGACGTGCCAGACCCAGTGCAGGTTTGCACCGCCTTCCGCCTGCATGAGATCGACAATGTGGCGATAGGCCGCGATGAAATTGGCCGGCCCGCGCTTCGCGCCCCCGTTCCATTTTCCATTCCAACTAAACCATTCCCCATTCGGTTCGGTTCCCCATTCGATCAAGATCGGGCCGTGAAATTGTTTCGCCGCCCGCGCCCAGGCACGAAGATCGTCGTCGAATTCGCCCGCAATGATTTTCGCGAGCGTGAAAAATTTCTCGCGATGGTTTTGATCGACATCCGAACGCAGCATCAGACGGATGTAGGGAATTTTGCCAGCCTTTCGAATCCACTCACAGGTTGCAGCTGGGAACTGGCGCGATTCGAACCAGTTATCGGAAAAATAAACCCACGCCGTCTTCGCGCCAACGGCATTTTCGTAACGCACGAGATCCTGCGGCGTCACATCGTGCTCGGTTGGATCGTGCGTGTCAGTGCCGACGCCGCCGAAGTAGAAGCCGTGGTAGAGTTTGCCCACCGGCGGCGACGCAATTGGCGCTCCTAAAACAGAAACGCGACAAAAAATCAGCGCCGCACAAGTTAGATGACCTAATCGACCTGTCATTCCGAGCGGAGCGAAGCGTAGTCGAGGAATCCCGCCGCGAAAGCTTTAAGGCAACTCCGCGGAATCCCTCCCGTCTTCACAAGCTACGGCGAGGCATGCGGTTTCGCTCGGCATGACGGAAAAATGCGCGCGCGGGAATCGTCATTCCGTGCGCGCTGTTTCTGCGAGAAAATTACTTCGCTGCGTCGCGCAAATCCCTCACCCGATCATGCGCGCTTTTCACCTCCGCGTATTGCCGGGAAACGATTTCGCGCACCGGCGCCGCCAATTCCTCTTCATCCATCGCTTTTTTGTATGCCGCAACGGTGGAATCTTCGCCGCGCTCGCATTCGGCCAGAATGGCATGGTCATCCTGTTTGGTAATGGCCGACTTCAGATTGATCCACGCACGGTGGAGCGAGCCGGCGGTGCTGCCGCTGTCTTCCGGTGTGTGGTCGCCCAGCCCAATGGCCTGGCTTTGCAGCTCACCCGCGAAACGCGAACGTTGCATGGAGAATTGATTGAAAACCGATCGCAGCTCAGGATTTTTTACCGCCTCAGCCGCCTGCCGAAAACCGTCCTGCCCGTCTTTCAAAGTTTCGATGAGATTGTTAATCGTGGAGATTGTTTCTTTTTGTTGAGCCATACAAATGTTTCGCGGCTCGGGAGGATTTTGGCGGCTTGCACGTGGTTTTCAGCGCCGTAAATTTTCGGATGAACAAACAAGGCAAAGATTTAACGAAGGAAGCGCCGCGCAGCCCTAAAACGCGAGTCGGCGGCTACGTCATCCTGGGGCGGACTCTCGACAAATGTCGCGCGCTGCTCTGGGGAAACATCGGCGAATATCATTTTGATTGTCCGCTCGATAACATGCTTTTCGGCTGGAAAGGAATTAAGGGCGACGATTTCAAAGCCCAGGTCGAATCCGGCGCCAGCGACGACGAAATGGTGAAGTGGGTGGACGAAAATGGAGAGCGCAAGAGCGACGATGAAAAACGCCAATGGTGCGAGGAGAAATTGCAATTCAATTTCAATGACGTGCCGGAAAAACGGGAATGGTATGCAGAGCAGTTGAAGGAACTCGGGCTCGATCCCAAAACGACGCCGTTATTCGACTGGCTGGAAAAAGACGATAAGGCGAGCTACCAAAAGGCAGCCTGATTTTCGCAGTCGATTTAATTCGAGACGGCTTCGCTGGAAACGGCGAAGCCGTTCTTGTTTTCGCGCTGGGCATTGACGAATCCGCTGTGGCGGAAGAACGTCTGCGGCGATGGAGAGTGAGGCGCAACTCGAACGGCCGCGAGCGGA
Organism: Chthoniobacterales bacterium; assembly: GCA_036758965.1. GTDB lineage: Bacteria > Verrucomicrobiota > Verrucomicrobiia > Chthoniobacterales > UBA10450 > AV69. Next base: position 13,233 of record DAIOVO010000014.1, on the reverse strand, counting down.
CAAATTTCCGGATCTCGGCGAACGACCGTGGCTGGATTTACCGGACGCGGAAGAACAAATCGAGACGCGATTGCGCGCGGGCGAAATTAGCGAAGAGGGAGCCGAGCAATGCCACTTTTGGCGCGAACACGGTTACATCACATTGCAGGCAATCGAAGCCGAAACGCTCGATCAAGTCTGGAATGCTTATGAACGCGCGATCCAACACGGCGCGATCAATCTCTCAGCGGAACCAGCCGGGCCGGACGATCCTTATCCGGGACGGATCGCAGACCCGCATCTTCGCGGCGTGCCCGAAATATGCCGGGTGATGCGGCATCCGGTGTTAATGCATTGGGCAAACCTGTTGTTTGGGCGCGAAGCAGCCCCTTTCCAGACGATTACGTCGCACAAAGGAAGCCAGCAGGGGGTCCACTCGGATTCGATTCACATGACGACGCATCCGCTGGGATTTCTCGTGGCCGCCTGGATTGCGTTTGAGGACATTCATCCGGACTCCGGGCCGCTGGTTTATTACCCGGGCAGCCACCAGTTACCCTACGTTTTGAGCCATAACCTGGGGATTGAGGAAGATGCCTACAAGACAACGGGCTACCAGTCTTATCACGATCTTTATGAGCCGCGGATTCGCGAAATCATTGAAACCGAAAAGCTCGAGCCGCATTATTTCATCGCGAAAAAAGGCGAAGTATTATTCTGGCACGCCAATCTGCTTCATGGCGGTTCTACCCGGCGCGATTTATCCTTCTCCCGCAAGGCGTTGGTCTGCCATTACTTCGCCGAGGGAGTAATTTGCTACCACGATCTAAGCGCTTCGCACACGCGCCCATTTTCCGGCACCTGCCTGACGGAGCGAAACCCGGCCCCGCCACCAGTCTAACGAGGACCAAACTCAGGGACTGCCGGTCTCGGTATCGCCGGTGTCAACTCCGCTCGCCAAACGACTATGTCGCACGCTGTAGAGGAAATAGATCACCAGCCCAAGCACCAGCCAGAGGAAGAAGCGAAGCCAGGTCTCGATCGGCAGGCTGAGCATCAAAGCCAGGCAAAAGAGCACGCCGAGAATCGGAAAGGTCGGAACGAACGGGACACGGAACGGGCGAACGCGATTCGGATCTTTCCGGCGCAAAACCATCACCCCCGAGCAGACGAGAGCGAAGGCAAAGAGCGTTCCGATATTTGTGAGATCGGCTAACGAGCCGATGTCTACAAAAAGCGCCACCCCGCCGACGACAATGCCGGTCAGGATGGTGGTGATGTACGGCGTGCGGAAACGCGAGTGGATGCGCGCGAAAAAATTCGGGAGCAAACCGTCTCGCGCCATCGCCATGAGGATGCGTGGCTGGCCGAGTTGGAAGACGATCAGCACCGAGGTGAGTCCGGCGAGCGCGCCGGCGCTGATCAGAGCCTGCGCCCACGGTTTACTCGCAAATGCCGTCGCGACCGCAGCCGAATCGCCCAAGTAAACGGTGTATTTTTTAATGCCGGTGAGGATGAGCGCCATCAGCACGTAGAGCACTGTGCATATGATGAGGCTCGCGATCATGCCGATCGGCAAATCGCGTTGCGGGTTCTTCGTTTCCTCGGCCGTGGTGGAGACGGCGTCGAACCCGATGAAGGCGAAGAAAACAATCGCCGCGCCGCTCATCACACCGCCAAAACCGCTCGGCATGAACGGATGCCAATTAACCGGATGCACCATGAAAGCGCCGAAAGCGATCACGAAAACCACCACCGCCACCTTCGCGACGACGATCGTCGTGTTCGTTTTGGCGGTTTCATGGATTCCGTAAATGAGCAAAACAGTCACGGCCGCGACGATCAGGAAAGCGGGCAGATCAAACGCCACCGAGTAACCAAAAAGATGCGGCAGCGCGACGGAAGAATAATACTGCGTCGTCTCGCCACCCTGCGAGATTTTGGTCGCGGCCGTGGTCGGATCGGTCACCAGCCAAAGCGGAAAAGTTATCGCGCCGTGACTCACGCTGTAGAGGAATTTCACAAAATAATCCGACCACCCCTTCGCCACCGCCATGTTGCCGACGGCGTATTCCAGAATTAAATCCCAACCGATGATCCAGGCGATGATTTCGCCTAACGTTGCGTAGGAGTAAGTATAAGCCGAGCCCGAGACCGGAATCATCGACGCCAGCTCGCTATAGCAAAGCGCGGCAAATCCGCAAGCGACGGCCGCGACCACGAAAGACAACGCGACCGCAGGACCAGCCGCCGGCCGCCCGAAGACGAGATCGGTGTGGCGGAGAAATGATTCGATGAAGTTCAACACCGGCGTCTTCAGGATCGAATCGCCGACGCGCGCGGCTTCGCCCGCCGCCGCCGTGCCGGCGAGCGCGAAAATTCCCGCACCGATGATCGCGCCGATGCCGAGACAGGTGAGATCGAAAGCGGTGAGCGAGCGCTTCATCTTGCGCTCGGGGGCTTCCGATTCGCGGATGAGATGCTCGGGACTTTTTCTGCGGAAGAGCGCGCTCATGTCTGTTTTGAATTTCGGAGCTGGCCGCTCATTTCAAGATGGTGACATTCGGCTTCCACCTCGGTCAACGCTCGAATTTTCTATCCGCCCCTGTTCTGGCCTGCGTTAAGCTGCACTAATCGACCATGCCTGCGTTGTTTAGCGCCGATTGCATCGGCAGCGTGCTCTTCAGCGCAATCGGTTTCGTCGCCTTCGCATACGGCAAGAGGATGCATTATTGGACGCCGATGCTGTGCGGCCTCGGGCTAATGCTGCTGCCGCTTTTCCTGGCGAATCTGACGCTCATGATCACAAGTGTTGTGCTCGGCGCTACGGCGGTGATTTTTCGTCATTCCTAAGAATTGCGGAAAATCTCAGCGATGATTGCGCGCCCAGGCGACACCAGCTTGGCATTCGCGAATCGCGGCATCGACGTGGCTCAGCGCGCGCTCACGATGGCCGTTTTTGTTGCGCTCGGCATGATTCAGTTCTTTGCGCGCTTTCCGTAAACGGGCAATCGCGCTCTCCATCTGATTTTGCTCGGCCAACGCGACGTTCGCGCTCATCAGGGCGACGACTCCAACGGCAATAAAACTGCATGGTACTTTCATGGTTCGTTGTAGCGCGGGCTTTTACGAGGAAGCAAACCGATTCGGCATCGACGCGCGCTAGGATTATTTTTAAAGTGATCCACCAATGGACGATCCTTCCAGTGCCATCGCTGCCGAGGCCGCCGTGACTGCGGCACTGGAGCCGCCGCGACGCCGCTTTTTCTCGCGGCGCCGCAAGGCACAACCGCCGCCGCTGCCCTACTGCGAAAACTGCGGAGAAAACATGCGCGGCCCCTATTGCTACAAATGCGGTCAGCACGCGGTGGATTACCGGCGCTCCTTTGGACGTGTTTTTCTCGATGTGCTCGATTCGTTTCTGAATTGGGACTCCAAATTTTTCGCAACGGTCGGACTCCTGCTCACCCGTCCCTGGCAGTTGACGAACAGCTTCCTCGCGGGCAAACGCGTTCGCTACGTTCATCCTTTGCGCCTTTATTTGCTTGCCAGTGTCGCCTTCTTTTTTGGTGTCCATCAACTGGCGCAGCAAGCAAAGTTGAACCACGGCTCATCGCGAGCGCTGACCGCTGAAGAAAAGGCAACGGTGAATGCCGCGCTGGAAAAATTGCCGCCGACTGAGCGAGAAGAAGCGCGGGCGCGAATCGAAAAGAGCACTCGCGAAAATCGCTCCGGCGCTCTCCGCGTCGAAGCGGACGAAGAAGATTTTAAGGAAAAGCCGACTGATTCTTCGTTCGAGCGCTGGATCAACCATCAGCTAAAAATAAAAATCGGAACTCAAGGCATGAACGCCAAAGCCTTTTTCATGGCTCTGGTGAGTAACCTGCCGGCGATGATGCTCTGTTGCATTCCGCTTTTCGCTTTCGTGCTGAAATTGCTCTACCTCTTTCGACGCCGTTATTACATCGACCACCTCATCTACGCCCTGCACATCCACGCTTTCGCCTATTTGGCGATTCTGATTATTGGTTACGGGGCGGTCGGTCTTTCGCAAATACTGCCACACATCTGGGGCCTGCCTTTCGCCTTCTTGATCGTTGCGGCAGTGCTCCTTCTTCTGCTTTCAATCCGAAAGGTTTATCGCCAGAACTGGTTCCTAACGATTTTTAAATTCTGTTTCGGGGGCGCGATCTATCTGTTGGTGATTTCCATCGCGCTCGGCGCCACTTTCTTCATTACACTGGCGCTGCCAGATTGAAGAAAGAGTAGCGTCCGCTGAATAATCACATCGCTCCCTCGATCAACTCTCGAGCTTTCACCAGCGCTTCGCCCAGCTTCGAAACGTCCCGTCCGGAGCCACGCGCATTTTCCGGCCGCCCACCACCTTTCCCGCCAACAATCGGCGCGGTCTGCTGAATCAAATCGTTCGCGCGCACCGTTGAATTTTTCGGCGCGACCGCGACGAGATCAACGCGACCATTCGCGGCGCCTCCCAGAAAAATCGGCCCGGAAATTTTCGATTTCAATGCGTCGGCAATTGCTTGCAGCAAATTTCCATCGGCGTCAGAAATTTCGCCGACGTAAAAACCAGCTGCAGGAATTTCGGCTGCAATTTCCGTGGCGCGCTTCTGCAGTTCGGCGCCGGCCAGCTTTGCCTGCTGCTTTTCCCAGTCGAGCACTTCGGCTTCGAGCTTCTGCAACTGCGCGGCCCGCGTTTCAATCGATGCCACATCCGTGTAAGCCGGAAGCGCAGTCAAACCAGATTTTTTCTTGTCCAAGGCCGCGAATTTTTCGTCCTGCTTTGTCCTCTCCTTTTCCGCCCACTTCGTCAC
>DAIOVO010000014.1:0-8412 GCA_036758965.1 Chthoniobacterales bacterium | reverse complement strand
AGCGCCGTCTCGCCCGCGACCGCTTCAATTCGACGAATGCCCGCGGCAATCGCGCCTTCGCTCACGATTTTGAAAGCACCGATTTCACCGGTGCTGTGCACGTGCGTTCCGCCGCAAAGCTCCATCGAATAGCCATTGAGCGCGCTTTCTTTCCCGCCGACCTGCACCACCCGCACCGCGTCGCCGTACTTGTCTCCAAAAAATTGCTGGATGTCGGAACGCTTCTTCGCTTCAGCGTACGGAATTTCTGTCCACGAGACCGGTGCGTTCTCCGCGATTTTTTCAGTCACTAATTTCTCGACCGCGCGCACCTGTTCTTTTGTCAGCGGCGCGCTCGAAAAATCGAAGGTCAATTTCTCCGGCCCGACGTAACTGCCTTTCTGCACGGCTTCGCGCGAGACAATTTCGTGTAGCGCCCAATGCAGCAAATGCGTCACAGTATGATGCCGCTCGATCGCCCGGCGACGAGGCGCATCGTAGCGGACCGTCACATGCTCCCCAGCCACTGGCGCATCTTCGCCATCGAGAAAATGCAGCCAGGTGTCGCCGGACTTTTGCGTGTGCGTGATACGCGAAACTTTTCCATCGTGCACGATTTCCCCCGCGTCTCCGACCTGTCCGCCCATTTCCGCGTAACAAACCGAGTTGTTCAGAATCACAACCGCACCATTCTTGGCCGCTGCCGTTTCCTGCACTTCAGCGCCGGTGTGTTCGTGATCGTAACCAAGAAAATTCGTCGGCTGTTTCGCACTGACCTGCGAAATTTCGATCGCAGTTTTCTTCTGCGATTGCCGCGCACGAGTGCGCTGCCGCTCCATCAGTGCCTCAACTTCTTTGAGGTCTAGGCGCATTCCATACTCGCGGGCCATCAAATCGGTCAGATCGATTGGGAATCCGTATGTGTCATACAATCGAAACGCATCAGCCGAGGGGAACACTTGCTCTTGGCGAGTTGGCTCCGGAGATATGCGACCATGTTGTCGAAATTGTTCGAGAGGAATGTTCACAACCTTCGTGATCGCTCGCTGGAACAAGTCAATTCCGCGATCGAGCGTGGTGTTAAATGACTCCTCCTCTCGCCGGAGCGTGTCGCCAATGAGTTGTCGCTTTTCGCGTAACTCTGGGAAGACATCACTCAACGTATGCACGAGCACATTGACGAGCTTGAAGAAGAACGGTTCCTGAAAACCTAGTATTCGACCGTATCGAACTGCACGTCGCAGGATTCGGCGCAAGACATAGCCGCGGCCTTCATTGCTCGGCTGAATTCCATCGGCGATTGCGAAACTGAGAGTCCGGATGTGATCGGCGATGACGCGAAAGGCGACGTCGATTTTTTCCTGCTCAGTTTTGCCGGCGCCACCGGGCGCCGGCAAAGTGCTTGCGTATTTCTTTCCGCTTAATTTCTCGATTTCGTCGAAGATGGGACGGAAGACATCAGTTTCGTAGTTTGAGACTGTGCGGGAAAATTCGGTGAAATTTTTTGTACCTTGAATCATCGCGGTCACGCGCTCTAAACCCATGCCGGTATCGACGTGACGTTGCGGCAACGGAGCAAAACTTCCGTCGGCGTTGGCGTTGAACTGGATGAAAACGAGATTCCAAATCTCGATGCATCGCGGATCGCCGGCGTTGACTAACGAGCCTTTGGTGTCGCCGTTCGGCGTGAGATCGACGTGCAATTCCGAGCACGGCCCGCACGGACCGGTCTCGCCCATCATCCAAAAATTATCTTTCTTGTTTCCGTCAACGACGTGAATCGCGGGATCGAGATTGGCGGCGCGAAATAACTTTTCCCAATGATCGTGCGCTTCCTGATCAAACTCGCTCGGCTCGCCCGCGCCGGGTCTATAAACCGTCGCGTATAAACGATTCGCTGGAAACTTCCAGCGCTCGACCAACAGCTCCCACGCCCACTCGATCGCTTCGCGTTTGAAATAATCGCCGAAGCTCCAGTTGCCGAGCATCTCGAAAAAAGTGTGGTGATAAGTGTCGAGTCCAACGTCATCGAGATCGTTATGTTTGCCGCCCGCGCGGATGCATTTCTGGGTGTCGGCAACGCGCGGCGGATTCCACGGGGCCTTTTGCTGGCCGAGAAAAATCGGCACGAATTGGTTCATGCCGGCGTTGGTAAAGAGAAGATTCGGCGCCTCTGGCAAAAGCGATGACGATGGCACGATGGTATGCCCTTTCTCACGAAAGAAATCGAGAAACGATTGGCGAATTTCGGACGAAGTCATTTGGAACAGAGCGATTTTACCTCGGATCGCTCGTTTTTCATCCCGCGCGTGGTGGCAGACTCCAGGGAGCGCTCGCCGCGGCGAGCTGGTTTCGGCGACTCGCCGAAACCGGGCGAGTTCAGCTAGCGTGAGCAAGCAAATAGCGGGGAGATTCTGTACCGTTACGAAAGTTCGCGCTGGCTAACAGCCAGCGCCAGCACACGGGCCGCGCGCGCTCTCCAGACGCCTATTCCTTTTCTTCGTCCAGCTTCGCTTTTACCGCCGCCTCGATTTCCTGGTAAAGATTCGGATCAGCCTTAAGCGCGTCCTTGGCCGCGTCGCGACCCTGCGCAAGCTGCGTGCCTTTGTAGTTCATCCAGGAGCCGCGTTTTTCGATGATCTGTTTTTCGAGCGCGAGATCGAGGAGCGCGCCGGTGGAGGATATTCCCTCGTTGTACATGATGTCGAACTCCGCTTCGGTGAATGGTGGGGCGACTTTATTTTTTACGATTTTAACCCGGGTGCGATTGCCCGTGACGACGCCATCGGTCTGCTTGATCGCGCCGATACGCCGGATGTCGCAGCGAACGCTGGCATAAAATTTCAGCGCTTTACCGCCCGGCGTCGTTTCCGGATTGCCGAACATGACGCCAATTTTTTCGCGGATTTGATTCGTGAAAATGCAACAGGTGCGTGCCTTGGCGATGAGCGAAGTAAGTTTGCGCAGCGCCGCACTCATCAAACGTGCTTGCGCGCCCACCGTCGTGTCGCCAATCTCGCCTTCCAATTCTTGTTTCGTCACCAACGCCGCGACGGAATCGAGCACGACGACGTCGAGAGCGTTTGAGCGCACTAATGTTTCGACAATGCGCAGCGCTTCTTCGCCCGAGCTCGGTTGCGAAACAAGCAAGTCGTCGAGGTTCACCCCGAGTTTGCGTGCATATTGTGGATCGAGCGCATGCTCGACATCGATGAACGCGGCCAAACCCCCGCGTTTCTGCGCCTGCGCGATCACGGTCAAGGTCAGCGTCGTTTTGCCGGAGGATTCCGGGCCGAACACCTCCACAACGCGTCCGCGCGGGAAACCGCCGACACCCAGCGCGCGATCAATCAAGATATTTCCGGTCGGAATAACTTCGATATCGACAATCTTTTCATCCCCCAGGCGCATGATGGCGCCGTCGCCGTAATCTTTGGCGATCTGCTGGATGGCGAGATCGAGATTTTTGTTGCGGGCGGCGACGACTTTGTCTTCGACGGGTTTCTCGGCAGTCTTGGCGGGCATAAGAGAAGTTAACTACGGTCTCCAGCCATTGTTCGCCAGCAAAAAGAGGCTGCACCGTTTATCGACGCAGCCTCTCGCTAAATTTGTGGCGGACTTTTATTTCACGCCAATTTTGCGCGGCTTCACCTGCTCCGCCTTTGGCAGCGTGAGAGTGAGGACGCCGTTATCTCGCGAACAAATGTATTCAGAATTACTTTACTCGACGCTGACCTTGATTTGTTTCGGCTTGGCCGTCACTTGCGCCATCTTCTTTGTTTTGTGAATTAATGCCAAAATGACCCTCCTATTCCCCCTTTCAAACCGGCAATGAAGCCGGCGCGCCGTTCACCGATGCGAACCAAGCCGTCCCACGAAGATTTTATGCGAATCGCCCTCTCGGAGGCGAAAAAGGGAATGGGAAAGACCTCGCCCAATCCGCTCGTAGGCGCACTTCTGGTCAATCGCGGGCGCGTTCTCGCTCGCGGACACCATCGCCGGGCCGGCAGCGATCACGCGGAGGTAGAGTGTCTGAAAAAATTTGCCGGCAAAATTCCGCGCAGCGCAATTCTCTACATCTCGTTAGAACCTTGTTCAACCCGCGGGCGCACAAAACCGTGCGTGCAGTTTATCGTCGATCGCGGTGTCCGCCGGGTCGCCATCGGCGCAATCGATCCCAACCCGAAACATCGCGGACGCGCGATCGCTCTGCTGCGCGCGGCGGGTATCGAGGTGAGCGCAAATATTTTGTCCCAGGAATGCACGGAGCTGAACCGGGCTTTCAATAAATGGATCGTGACTGGCCTGCCCTTCGTCATCACCAAATGCGGGATGAGTCTCGACGGTCGTTTAACGCGGCCTACTGGCGAATCGCGCTGGCTCACCTCCGCCAAATCGCGCCAGGACGCGCAGAAACTTCGCGCGGTGGTGGGCGCAATCATCGTCGGTGCGGAGACAATTCGGCAGGACAATCCGCGTTTGACGGTTCGTCCTCCGAGCGCAAGGCAACCGTGGCGGGTCGTTCTTAGCCGCAGCGGTCGCCTTCCGTCCACGTCGCGCATTTTTTGCGATGCGCAACGCGAACGGACTTTAGTTTACCGAAACAAATCGCTGCTGGCAGTGCTGCGCGATCTTGGGCGACGCGAAATTACCAGCGTGCTGATCGAGGGCGGAGGAAACGTGTTAAGTCAGGCGCTCGATAAAAAATTGATCGACCAGGTGGTGATCTATCTCGCGCCACTGTTCACCGGGGGCAAAGTCCTCGCCTTTGCCGGGGCCGGCACCAAAGCCACCGCCGATTCGCTTCGTTTAAATTCCCTCAATTTTCAACGGATCCGAAATGATGTTCGCGTGAGCGGCTACGCGGTTACTGAGATTGGCTCCAATAAATAAAAAAACTTCCCGTCAAAAGCTTGGTTCAATCTTGAGGGAAGGAGGTGAAGGAATGAAAAAGTTTCTTATGGTGGCGCTGATCGCGGGAGGAATTCTGACTGGGGCGGCGCCAAAATCGCACGCTGGAGTGTCGATCGGGATCGGAGTGGGATTCCCGGGTTATTACCCGGTTGGTTACGGTTATCCTTACTACGGGTATCCTTATTGCGCGCCGTATTATCCTTATCGCGCAGCGTATTACCGGCCCGCTTATATTGGCTACCGCCCATATTATTGGAGACACGGTCGGCGCTTTTATTACCGCCATTGCCGGCGCTGATCGGTTTTCGCGAGCGACGGTCCTAGCCCGCCGCTTGCAAGGCGGCCGGAGGGAGGAAATTTTCGCGCTGCTCAAAGCCGGCGGAAGCGACCTTTGGGCCGCTAACAAATCATCGCGTGCAGACGACCGCGATTTGCGTGCGCTTGGAAACCGGAGGTACGGGCGCTGTCCCGCCCGTACCTAAAGTCGGGGACGCCACAGCGAGCTCCAGATTTGCCGGGTCGCAAATCATCCCGCGCTTGAACACGCGTGCGCGAAACCCGAACGCTTACAAAAGCACGTCGTCGTTGTCGTCGTCCCCTGTCGCCAGCACGTCAAGGTCGGCCGCAACTTCGGCGTCCTGGTTTTCCACCGTGGCCACTTGCTGCGGGGAACTGTGGCGGCGCGGCAATGCATACAGTGCAAAAAGCGCGAGCACCAGGGCCGCGACAGCGGAAAACGTCGGAATCAATCGCCGCCTGCTAAACCGACTGGCGGCGGCGCGCGGGTTGGCCTCTTCGCGAATCCGGCGCAGAACGTCGCGCGCGAAAAATGGAGAAGGCCGGACCCTGCCGGAGCGGCCGAGCAAATCCCATAACTGGGGGTCTTCTTCGCGATTCATGACAGCAATTGAACCTTTGCGGCGCGAAAAAAGTTGCGTTTAAACCTCGACGTCGAGGAAGCCCTCCAACTGCCGAATGCGGGTAGGATGCCGCATTTTGCGCAGGGCCTTGGCCTCGATCTGGCGAATGCGCTCACGCGTGACGCGAAACTGGCGCCCCACTTCTTCGAGAGTGCGGCTATAGCCGTCCACCAGCCCGAAACGCTGTTCGAGCACCTGCCGCTCACGTTCCGTTAGCGTTTCCAGCACATCTTTTATTTTTTCCTTCAGGAGCACGATGGCGGTCATGTCGCTCGGATTTTCCGCGCCCTTGTCTTCAATAAAATCGCCAAAATTTGTTTCTTCGCTTTCGCCCACCGGCGCCTGCAGCGAGATCGGCTGTTGCGCCATTTTCAAGACCGCCCGCACCCGGTCCACCGGCAGCAAAATTTCCTCCGCCACCTCTTCCGGGCTCGGCTCGCGCCCGTACTCCTGCACCAGTTGTTTCTGCACCCGCATTAATTTATTGATCGTTTCGATCATGTGCACCGGAATGCGAATGGTGCGCGCCTGGTCGGCGATCGAGCGGGTGATGGCCTGTCGAATCCACCAGGTGGCGTAAGTGGAAAACTTGTAGCCGCGCCGATACTCAAATTTCTCCACTGCCTTCATCAACCCCATGTTGCCTTCCTGGATGAGATCGAGGAATGAGAGGCCGCGGTTGGTGTATTTTTTCGCAATTGATATAACGAGACGTAGATTCGCTTCCACCATCTCCGTTTTCGCTCGCAACGCCTTGCGCAACCACGCTTTCAGTGCCTGATAGTGCTGCTGATATTCTTCGGACGAGAGCCAGGCGGCGGCATCGAGCTCGTCCGGTTTGGGGATGGCGCGCAGGCGCGGGCGGGCTCCGGCAGTCACCGCCACCAGCAACGCAAAGTGTTGATCGGCCAAATGGACGAATTCCTCCGTCACCTTTTGTTTAAAATAAAAGCGCGGATAGAGCCGTTGGAGCGCAAGGGAGGAGCGCTCGAATTTTTTTGCGCGCAAGGTCCGGGTTCGCGCCGAGGCCGCGCGCAGGAGCCGATAACTTTCGGTTACCTGTTTACTTAGCTGCTGCACTTTTTTGCAGAGACGCGGGAGCAGCTTCATATAGTTTTCGCGGCTCTCGATTTTCTTGTCCAAAATCACCCGATCGAAGCGCTCGCGTCCTTCGGTTAACTTCTGCGCCAGCTCGAGGTGAGCGTTGGCGGTAAAACCAAAGCGGTTGATGTGCTGCTGCACCATGTTTTCCGCTTCCTCGATCCGCTTGGAAATTTCGACTTCCTGCTCCCGGGTGAGCAACGGTACCTGGCCCATTTGCTTGAGATACATTCGCACTGGGTCATCGAGAATGTCGAAGCGCGTCTCGGGCTTTTCCTCTTCTTCCTCTTCTTCGGCTTCCTTTTTTCCGTCTTTATAACGATCCACCTCGGAGGCTTCGATGACATCGATTTCCATTCCGCGCAGTTGAGCCAGGATTGCATCCAGCTCGTCCGCCTCGGTCACTCCCTCCGGCAAGGCTTCATTGAGATCGTCGAAGGTGATGTAGCCCTGCTCTTTGGCGAGCTTGGTCAGCTCGCGGATACGCGCCTGCAAATCGCTGCTGCTAATCGCCGCCGGCTTGCTCTCGCCGGGCTTTACTCCGTTCCATTTCTCGTTAGCAAGAGGGCGCGCGGCAACTTGCTTTCGGGGACGCGTTTTTTTTGCGCCGGATTTCTTTAGCAATTTCACCCGGCTCGCCGGTTTGTCTTTACGTTTGGGCGCGGCTCGTCGCGCCGCACGCCCCGTTCCTTTCGATTTTTTACCCACGGAAAAACGTAGTTTGCTATCGCAGAAATTGCCGGAAATTAAGGCTGGCGTGCACGGGCGGACGGAAACGGCGCAAAATCGTGGAGTTGCCGGCGGAGGTCAAGAATTTCTTTCTGTAATTGCATGATTTCCCCCGCGCTCAGCGTCGGCTGGCGCAATCGGCTTTCCGCCCCTTCCAGCTCACGCCGGACCGCTGCCTGGCAAAGTCCCATCCACCATTCGCGCGCGACTTGAGCGGCATTTCCCGGCAGTTTTCGCAAAAGCCAGCCCGCAACAGCGGCTTCTTCTGCTGGCGCCAAAGTTGTCTGAAACAGATTAAGCGACGCCGGCTCGTCTGGCCGCACGTCTGCCGCCAGAATTTTCATGAGCAACTCTGCGCCGGGAACATCCACCAAAAGTGCACGCCAATTTTGTTCCAATAAGAATTCGCGCGCTTCTTCATCGCGCAACGCCAGCAGACAAAGCATCGCGACATCGTGCGGCGGCGCCACCATCGTCTGGCGCGTCTCGCTCGTTTTTTGCCAGTGGCCGGCATCATTCGTGTCACGTTTTACCAGCCGGTCGAAATCCGCCGCACTTACAGCCAAGCGGGCGGAAATTTTATTGATCACCGCGCCGCGCAACATCGGCTCGCGCACGTGCGCGACGCTCGCCGCCAGCTCGCGCGCGACATTCATTTTTGCACCAAGCGAATTGAGGTTGGCGGCGTTCGCTTTTCGCTCCAGCCAATAATCAAAAAAATCCGGCGCCGCTGCAATTAACACCTCAAATTTTTCGCGGCCGGCTTTGC
>DAIOVO010000013.1:48463-50992 GCA_036758965.1 Chthoniobacterales bacterium | reverse complement strand
CTGCAAATCAAATTGCTCGACCACGTCATCATTGGCGCGCCCGCCGAGGGGCGAGCTGCCTACTTCAGCTTCAAGGAAGCCGGTGTGCTCTAATGGTTCATCTCACCGCCATCATTGGTTCCGGCGCGAAAATCGGCGATGAAGTCGAGATTGGGCCGCACAGCATCATCGGCGGCGAAGTGAAGATTGGCCGCGGAACGACGATTGGAGCGAACGTCGTGATTGAAAATCAGGTTTCCATTGGAGAAAAAAATCGGATCGGGCACGGAACGATCATTGGGAGCGATCCGCAGGACATGAGTCTTACGCCGGAACGTCGGAGCGGAGTGGAGATCGGCGACGGCAATCTCATTCGAGAATATTGCACCATCCACCGCGGCGCGCTGGAAGGCAGCCTAACGAGAATTGGGAACGAAAATTTTCTGATGGTTGGCGCGCACGTCGGACACAACTGCGTTGTCGGCAACAAAGTAATCATCGCGAACAATGTGCTGCTGGCAGGAAATGTGGAAATAGCGGACCAGGCATTTATCGGCGGCGGCACGACCTTTCATCAGAACATGCGCGTGGGACGGCTGGTGATGGTGCAGGGCAGCTCGGCTTTTGGTAAAGATCTTCCACCGTTCACGCTGGCGGCGGAACGAAACGCGATTGTTGGATTAAACGTGGTCGGTCTGCGACGCGCACGTTTTTCGGTGGAGCAGCGCCAGGAAATCAAGCGCGCGTTCAAGCTAATTTACACCAGCGGACTCAATACCCGGCAGGCACTGGAGAAATCGCGCGAAATGGAATGGGGTGAGCTGGGCCGGGAGTTTTTTGATTTTGTGGCGGAGGCGCTAACGAGACGTGGATTATGTCCCTACCGGACGGCGGCCCAGGAAGCGGAGTCAGAGCGCGAGTAACGCCAGCATGCGGCCGGTGCGGCCTTTTTCCGCGCGATAAGAATAGTAACGCACCAGATCACAGGCGGTGCAGACCCCTGCGTCGTGAATCTCGTTGATTCCAGCGGCGCGACATTGGCGCGCGATTTCTGCCGCGAAGTCGATTTCGTAATGTGGCGGACGAATGCACGGGCTTAGTTGCGCCACCAGATCGGCCGCGGCTACGCCAAAGTTGGTTTTCAACAACTCAATCGCGCGCATGGCAATTCCAAGCTCCGTTCCTTTTTTCCCGGAGTGCAGCAACGCGATCGCGCGATGTTGACGATCGGCGAGGTAAATCGCGCAGCAATCGGCCACGTAAATTCCGAGCGCAACGTCGCGCTGGTTGGTGATCAAACCGTCGCAATCCTCAAAACATCGGTCGCGCCTGAGTGGCGAATCGATGAGCGCGATTTTATTTCCGTGCACTTGTTGGGCGGTGGCAAAGCGGGCCTCCGCCAAACCAAGTCCCGCGCGTGCCGCGCGATGGACCTCATCGAGTTGCGCCAGCACCGAGACTTTCTCGGTCGATAATTCGATTCCGGCGACGCGGCCAACGAATCCTGCGCGCAGCCCAAGTCGTTCGAGCGCGGGAAATTCTTCCAGCAGCGAAACGCTATCTTCCAACCGAAGTCTTGTTAGATTTGGAGCGCGTCGCCGCCACCGGTGGACAATCGCCATTCAGTTGTAGCGGCCGCGGCTTGGGCGCGGGAGTGGGAATGGGATCGGTTTGCAATTTTCGTCGCGTGCGAGGTTCATCCAGACAAAGCGAATAGCGCACTTCCGTCGCCGTCACCCGGTCGAATTCCGCCACCGCGCTGTTGTAAGTAAAGAGCGCCTGCAACTGCGTCGAACGCGCGGTCGTTAATTGCACGCGCGCATCGAGCACTTCCAACTGCGTGCCCGCGCCCGCATCCAAACGCGCCTGCGCCAAACGCAATGCTTCCGCCGCCTGCTCGACATTCTTCTCCTGGCTCTGAATTAATTCGCGGCCTTCCAACAAATTCGAAAACGCCTGCTGCACCTCCAGCTCAACCTGCCGCACGTCGTCATCGAGAGCAATTTTCGATTCTTCTAAAACTGCGCGCGCCTGTTTCATGCGACCGTAAGTTGCGCCCCAATCCCAAATCGCCCATTCGCCGGTGGCGCCGAAGAGATAACCGGTGCGGGCCTCGCGAATGTTATCGGTCAACGGCGAGCTGCTTGCTTCGCCGCCGGCCGTTGCGCTGATTTGCGGGAAAAATCCGGAACGCGCGACGCCGACCTGCGCCTGGTTCGAAAGGACGGTCGCTTTTTGTTGTTTCAAAAAGGGACGGTTTTCTTTCGCTCTCGCGATTGCATCGGTCACCGACATGACGCGCGGCACGAAGTTGAGCTCGCCCACGGCGTCCAAAGGCTCGGCGGCGCCGCGCGCCGGATTGTAATCGAGCCCCAGTGTCTTGGCCAATTGCAGTTGGGAGATGCGGTAATTATTTCGCGCGGTAATGAGCTGCGGGTATTGGTTCGAGAGTGCTACTTGAGCCTGCAAAACGTTAAAACGCGGCACTGTCCCGGCCTCGAAGCGGTTCTGTTGATCCTGCAATTGGCTTTGCAAAAGCCTGACCGATTC
>DAIOVO010000013.1:31049-48453 GCA_036758965.1 Chthoniobacterales bacterium | reverse complement strand
TTCCTGCACCCCGATCAGCGCGCGATTGAGCAACACCTGGTAGAACTGCGTCCGCACCGTCGCTATGATTTGATCGATGGCGTTGCGAAATGCGTAGTAGCTGCTGTCGCGTTGAAAATCGGCCGAACGAATTTGCAGCGGAACGCGGCCGCCGGAAAAGATGACCTGGGTGGCGGTAAGCTGGAGCGTGTAACTGCGCTCGGCGCTGCCGAAGCCGAATCCGCTGAATCCGCCGATCGGAATAGGCGTGCCACCCGGTATCGGCGTCGGGGTCGCCGCACCGTTGTTATTGTTGCGGACGCTGACGTTGTTCAAATGCGGATCGCGGTCCTGAAATTGTCCAGTGGCGCCAATCTGGGGCAAAATCCCCGCGCGCATTTCAATATAAAGTCCTTTGGTGCGTTCGATTTCCTGGCGGGCGCGCAGGATGTCGGGATTTTGTTGCAGCGCGGTCAGGATCGCTTCTTCCAACGTGAAACGGCGCGCTCCTGTTTGCCGCGTCCTCGCGGAACCATCGCCAGCCTGGGCCGAAAACGTCAGCGCCAGCAGCGCGGCCAGACTAGATAAAATGCGCGGGAATATTTTTTGCATGAATCAATTGCTTCGGGAAAGCGCGCAGTTTATCCCAGCCGCCGATTATTGCCAGTGCGCAGTGACGCGTTCGTTCGCGCGCTGCTTGGTCTGGCAAAAATCATAAATCTTGGTGTAAATCTGCAACCACGCTTTCCGTTCTGACGGTGTGAGGTGCGCCATCAGTTTCATTAAATTTACCACCATCTCCTCGCGGATGCGCCGCACCAGGGCGGAGCCTTTGGGCGTAATGCAAACCATCACCTTGCGGCGGTCCTGCCGCACACTGGAACGCGTGATGTAGCGCAAGTTTTCCAGGCGCGCCACCAGCCCGCTGGCCGCGGCCGTCGTGTGCCCCATCTTTTGCGCGACCTCAGACATCGTTAGCACTTCCTTTTGGTCGAGCACCGCCAGGAGAAAAAATTGCGAAAAGGAAACATTTCCCGGCGCCAGCTCTTTGCAAAGATGCAGCAAAAAGCAGCGCTGCATTTCCAGAACAATATGGGAAAGCTGCTCGGCATCGGCTCGGAACTCCCTCGTAGAGACTTCGCTCAGTGCCGCTTCCGATTTCACCGCTCTCAAACTAGGATGTCACTTTGGCCTGTCAACGGGTCGGGCGCGATTTTACGGAATTAACAAAACCTCGACGAAATCTCCCGCCGCCAGCCGCGCGCCGCACTCTACCCGCAGCAGCGCATTCGCGCGCGCGAGGCCGAACAAGGCGTGCGATTCCTGCCGGCCTACGGGCGAAAAAACTCCACTCGAAATTCGGCCGCGGACGTAATGCGGCCGGTTCTCGTCGCCCGCCAGTTCCTCCGCCAGACGCGCGGCCGCGCGCGGCAGCTCCAGTTCGTCGGCCGCTCCCATCATTTTCAAGAGTGCCGGCCTAACGAGAACCAGAAACGTAACGAAGGACGAAACGGGATTTCCCGGAAGGCCGAAAATCACGCAACGCTGATGCCGCCCAAATAGAAACGGTTTCCCGGGCTTGATCCGCACCCGCCACAAATCGATTTCTGCCCCGATTTCGCGCAACGCAGCCTGCACGAAATCCTTTTCGCCCACCGAGACCCCGCCGCTGATAACGACGGCATCGTGTTTCACCGCGCTCCGCAGCACCGCGCAAAGTTCCCCGAAATCGTCGCGCGAATGTGTTTGCAGCGCAACCTGCGCGCCCGTTTTTGCCGCTAAACCGGCGAGCATCACCGCATTGGTCTCAAATATTTCACCGGAACGCGGACTTCGGCCCGGCGCGATCAATTCGTCCCCGGTCGTAATGATGGCGACGGAGGGAGGAGCGTGAATTTCGATTCGCCCGATTCCCTGCGACGCCAGCAACGGCAAGTTCGTAACGGTGATTCGCTCCCCTGCCCTTAGGATGTTTTGTCCCAAGGCGAGGTCACCGCCGGTTCGTCGCACAAAATCGTCGGCCACGACCTCGTCCGACTCAATGACAACGAAGTCGCCCTCGCGTCGTGTTTCTTCCTGCATCACCACTGCATCCGCTCCCGGCGGCAGTGGCGCGCCCGTGAAAATTCGAACCGCTTCCCCACGCGCGACTTTAAGATTTTTCGAAATCCCGGCTGGCTGTTCGCCCACAATTTTTAGCTGCGCCCCTTTTTGCGCCGACTCCGCCATTACCGCATAACCATCCATCGCCGAATTGTCGAAGGCCGGCAGCGGAATTTCAGCGGAAAGGTTGCCAGCGGAAAATCGATCGAGCGATTCAGCTAACGAGACCTCGATCACCGGCAGCACCGGAGCGAGTGCCAGAATTTTCACGCGCGCCTCTTCTTCGCTAATCACGGCCATTCCCTCAATCGGCAATCGCCAATTGGCAATCGACAATTGCGCGCCATATTCTCCCGCTACAAAAAAACTGGTGAGGTGGCTGAGTGGTCGAAAGCAGCGCTTTGCTAAAGCGCCGTACCCCAAAAGGGTACCGAGGGTTCGAATCCCTCCCTCACCGTTTTCTCTCCTACTCTTAATCTTAATCCTATTCTCACCGGCTAAAATCGGCGCGCGCTCAAAAATTCTATCGCGTGCCGAGATTTTCCTTCCAGCGCCAGTTCCGCTGCGATCTCTCCAATAACCGGCGCAAATTTGTAGCCATGTCCGGAGAAACCTCCGCAAAGAATCACCTTCTCTTCCTGCGGATGACGATCGATCACGAAGTTTTCGTCCGGCGTAAGCGAATAGAGGCAGGGCTTCGCTGCCGAATAGGAAAAGTTTCCCTCTAACCAATTACTCAATCCTTCAACCAGTGGCCGGACATCTTCATCGTAGTCCACCGTGCGCACTACTTGTTCCGGGCTGGTGATTACACCATGGCCATGAAACGCAACCTTCAATCCATCGCCGAAATCGGGAAACCCGTAGAAGGGTGCGGGCAAACTACTGCGCTCGATTAGAAAAGCGGGAAAGCTGCCGGCGCGAAAACTACTTTGCTCAGGTTCAAACCACGCCTGCACATTGCGTTGAATCCGAAGCGAAACGCCGATCGATTTCATCTCGCGCTCGAACCAGGGCCCGAGCGCGAGGATGAGAGTTCGCGCCCGGATTTCCGAGTGATCGGCCAGCGTCAGCACAATCGCATCGCCGTCGCTTCGCCACTCGGTCATACCTATACTGAACAACAAAGTTGCTCCGCGTAATTCGGCTAATTTGAGATGCGCCGCAATCCCTTCTTCCGGCTTTAACACGCCGGCCGCAGGTTCGAATACTCCGACTTCGTCACTATCCAGCTTTACCTGCGGATAACGCTCTTTGATTTCCAAATCACTTAACCGCTCGACTGGAAGCTGGTGCTCGACTGCGGCGCGATAAGAGCGCTCCAGAAGAACGCTTTCTTTCTTTCCTACTAAAAGCAGGCCGGTAACGGTCAGCAGCTTCTCATTGCCGGCTGCTTCCAGTTCGCGCCACTTTTCTTCGGCCCGGTTTAATAACGGAACATATCGCGCATCCTCGAAGTAGGCTTTGCGAAAGAGACGCGTCTTTCCGCTCGAAGCTCCCAGGTCGTGCCCCCGCTGATATTGCTCGATCCCGAGACAGGATACGTTCCGCCGAGCGCATTCCGCCAGAATCGCACTGCCGATTCCGCCCAGCCCAACAACCGCGATGTCATGGCTCCTCATTGAGTCGGTTCATTGGATTCTTCCAAGTCTGGACGCGAATCATCCAGCATTTAACTTCCGATCATGACTGAGCGCATAAAAAATTTCATCGGCGGCAAATTTGTCGAGCCCGTCGGCGGCAAGTTTCTCGATAATATCGAGCCGGCCACTGGCAAAGTTTACTCGCAGGTGCCCGATAGCGATGCGCGCGATGTCGATCTGGCGGTCGCCGCCGCCGAAGGTGCTTTCCCAAGATGGTCGGTTAAGCCGGCAGCCGAGCGCTCGCGCGTTTTGTTGCGCATCGCGGATTTGATCGAGCGGGATCTTGAAAAACTCGCGCGCGCCGAATCGATCGATAATGGCAAGCCGCTTTCGCTGGCGCGTTCGCTCGATATTCCGCGCGCCGCCACGAACTTTCGTTTCTTCGCGACTTCAATTCTTCACGCCGAAAACGAAGCGCACATCACCGATGGCATCGCCTTTAACTACACTTTGCGTTTGCCGCTTGGCGTGGTCGGACTCATTTCACCCTGGAACCTGCCGCTCTATTTATTGACCTGGAAAATTGCGCCCGCCCTCGCCTGCGGCAACACCGCGATTGCGAAACCAAGCGAGATCACGCCTATGAGCGCGTTTTTGCTCGGCGAAATTTGCGGCGAAGCCGGATTACCCGACGGCGTCCTGAATGTCGTACAGGGCACCGGACAAAATGTCGGCGCGGCCATGACCGCGCATCCGAAGATCGCCGCCATCTCATTTACCGGCGGCACCGTCACCGGACGAAAGGTTGCTGAATCCTGCGCGCCCCAATTCAAAAAGGTCTCGTTAGAACTCGGCGGCAAGAATCCGAACATTATCTTTGCTGATGCCGACATGGATGCGGCCATCGCCGGTAGTTTGCGTTCATCCTTTGCCAATCAGGGCCAGGTTTGTCTGTGCGGCTCGCGCGTTTTCGTCGAGCGCAGCGCCTATTCGCAATTCGTCGATCGTTTCGTCGCGGCCGCGTCGAAGTTAAAAATAGGCGACCCGCTCGATTCTGGCACCGATCAAGGCGCGATTGTCTCGCAGATGCAGTTGGACAAGGTGAAGTTCTACGTGGACCTGGCAAAACAGGAAGGCGGTAAAGTCGCGCTTGGTGGTTCTTCGCCCGAAGCAATTAACGATCGCTGCCGGGACGGTTACTTTTTCCCGCCAACTGTCATCACTGATTTACCGGTCGGCTGCCGCGTGAACCGCGAAGAAATTTTCGGACCGGTCGTGACCATCACACCGTTCGAGAGCGAAGAAGAAGTGCTGGGTTACGCCAATGATTGCGACTACGGCCTCGCCTCCAGCGTTTGGACGCAAAACGTAAGTCGTGTCTATCGCGTCGCCGAACGCATCCATGCCGGCACGGTATGGGTAAATTGCTGGATGGTGCGCGATCTTCGCGTCCCGTTCGGCGGGATGAAACAAAGCGGTGTCGGGCGTGAAGGCGGCGAAGAGACGATGCGTTTCTTCACTGAACCGAAGAACGTCTGTATCGCGAAGTAAGTTCCGAGCGTGCCGCTAAGTTTCGAATGGGATTCACCCAAGGCGCGCTCTAACCTTGCCAGGCACGGCATCCGCTTCGACGAGGCATCGATGCTTTTCGCCGATTCAAGATCACTCACAATTCCCGATCCGGATCATTCAATCAGCGAAGAGCGCTTCATTACGATCGGCGCCACAATTAGCGGCAAATTACTCGTTGTCGTTCACACGGAGCGCGGCGATAAATATACGCTTTATTGGCGCCAGACTAGCCAGCTGGCGGGAGCGGAAATTTTATGAGGAAGCCCAGTAAACCAGCACGGAACGAATCGCGCGCAGAATACAACTTCGCCGACGGCGAACGCGGAAAGTATGCGCGCAGGTTTGCGCAAGAAACAAATGTGGTAATTCTTGATCCCGACGTGGCGAAGAAGTTTCCTAATTCTAGAAGTGTAAATGCTTCACTTCGCAAACTAATTCATCTGCAAAATCGCTAGGAAAGCGCGCGCCGATTCAAAAGTTGTACTCGCGCGTCACGACCGTGACGTCGCTGCCTGTGTCTGCCATCAAATTATCCGGTCGGGAAGCACGCGCCTGATCCGATATCTGCGGCAAGCCAGGCGAGGAATCCGCGAGCCAGAGTTTCAAAGGCGTTGGCCCGCGTAGTTTCAGACTAATTTCCACGCCTTCGGGCGGCACACCTATCCAGCGCAGAGTCCATAAACCGGCGCGCTTCGATTCGACCGGGATTTCGTGGGTGCGACCGTTTCCAGTTATAAAAAGAAGCTCGGCTGTATCCGACAACCGGAGGACTAACATCCCGGCGCCGCGGGTTGAAGTAAGATGCAGACTCAAAACGCGAATGCCGCCGGTTTCGCTCTCTCCGGAGATAATCGCGGTCGGGCCAGCGAGCGGGAGAACGGGCGCATCCTTTGTCAGACATTTATGCATGGAACCGGCGTTGAATGCGGGCGTGGCTTCTTTCGCGAGACTGGAACCGAGATACTGCGAGGTCCAGCCATCAGGTTTGTTGTCGTAGCTCAGCCACTTCGCTTTTTTTTGATCGAAATTGAGGCTGTAAATAAGGTCGTCGCGGTTTGGATGTTGATTACTGGGATGAGAGAACGCGAATCCGGCGACCAGCAGCGCGATGGCTGTCAGTAACATACTCACGACAAACCAACGCCCTGGCCGCAGGATTGAATCAAGAAGTGGCCAGACTATTGCGAAGAGCAAGCAAATGAGAATGGAAACAACTGAGAGCAATATCGCGTTCAGGTCGAGGAGGACGAAGAAGAGATAGATCAGCGGGACGAGGATAAGGATTGCCGGGATCGCAGCCACGAGAGCGCCGAAGATTAGTCCGGGTCGCTGTTTCGTTTGCAGGCTTAGGAGCAAGCCACCAATGCCGAAGAGGACCGGCCATTGAAAAAGATAACTACTCCCGGGTAGTAGGTAGCTGACGACCGCGGCGAGAATCGCCACGATTGTGAGCATCCCAGCAGCGAGCTCGAATGTTCCAAACTTCGCCGCCGCACTGCGCAGCAGCCAGCCGCCGCAGACTAGTCCGATTAGGATGAAACCGGCAAACAGGAGTTGGTTACTCGGTGTGTCCCCAAAAAGCAGAGGAGCGGGCGCGATCGCGCTGACTCCTTTCCAGATGAGTAGAATTCCTCCGCCAGTTATCAGAAGAAGAAGCGGAAATACAGTTAACGATATCAACCTGAAACGCAGCAGTGCGCGATTGCGGCCCAGCACATAGGCAAACGCGAGCAGCGCGAAGATGGCGATACTTAGGAGGCAGACGACCCATTGAGGATAGACAACGAGAACCTTGCCTAACAAGTCGTAGTAAATCGCGTCCGGTCGAGAGAGTTTGTTTCGTGGCAAATCGCCGAAGTGGCGGGCCAGGGCGAGCACGTTCGTGCCCATCTCCTGCACGCTCCGCGAATCGAGGTTCTCTCGGGTATCGAGCCGCGTGTGATAATCCTGGAACGTCTCCGCGAAGGCAAAATTTAGCCCAGCGACTCCTGCTTTCTTTAGTTCCGTTAGATCAGTATCGTTCGGCAATTTCTTGTAAACCGCATACATCAGCGACGACGCCAACGGATAGGGTACCGCGCGGGCAAATTGCGAAATCAGCCAGCCGTTTTGATCGCTGGTCTCAAACATCAAAACCGGCCCCGAACTTCCACGAACATCCAGATTCACCACCAAACCCACGCGATTCGCGAGATCAGGATGGTCCGCCACGAAACCGGCCGCGCCGAGCAGCCCGGCTTCTTCGCCATCGGTAAAGAGAACGATCAAATCATTCCGAAGCACAGGTCCAGCGCGCAACGCCCGGACCGTTTCCAAAATGGAAATGACGCCCGCGCCATCGTCGGCCGCGCCAGGTCCTTCGGACACGGAATCGTAGTGAGCGACAAGCATGATCGCGCGTTGATTGTCGCGACGATGAAAAGTGCCGACAACATTTTGCACGGCACCGGCCAAAATGATTCGCCCACGATTGATAATGCCGGTCGTCTTTTCGACGTGCACCTCCGCTCCCGCCTTCGTGAGCGCTTCTACTAGAAACTGGCGAGCGCGTGCGTTCGCCTGTGATCCTACCGGCCGTGGCTGGTCCGCGAAATGCGAGAGCAGCGTCATCGCTCGAGCGGCCGAAAATCGATCGAGTGGGACGTCCGGACCCGCCGCGGATGGCGGGCGTAATTCACAAAGAGCAAGGGCAGCGACTCCGACCAGACACATCCAAAGCAGGAAGCGCAATCCCGCGCTAGGTTCGGGCGTTGTAGTCACAGGAAATCTGGGTTTCAGGCCAATAAGCGGCCAGCCTAGCGCACACTCCCTGCAAGGCGAGGCGAAGTTTGCCGTGGCGCGCGGCTACCACACATTTTTGCACTGGCGCGCCCGCAAAAGTGCGGCAGGGTTTCCAGCATGTGCCGAAACATTAAGACTCTGCATAATTTTCAGCCGCCCGCCACGACCGACGAAATCCGCGCCTCGGCTGTGCAATTCGTTCGCAAATTGTGCGGCTTCAGCAAACCATCCCACGCAAATGAAATGGTCTTCAACAATGCGGTAGATGAAGTCGCGCATGCCGCAGAACATTTACTCGCTTCCCTGGTAACGAATGCTTCACCGCGTAATCGTGAAATGGAATCGTTGAAAGCGCGCGCACGATCAGCCAGTCGTTTTAACGCCGCTTCCATCGGCTAGGAATTTTCACTTTATTTATAGCGGTGATTTGGGCCGGATGCTGCCGGGCGGACAGTTGGCGCATCTTGGGAGAAGCGAGTCGCAAATCAAGATTCGCGGAGTCCGCGTTCACCCGGCGGAGGCTCTCGGCCAGAAGCTGCGGACCTCAGGCGCAGCCTGGCCGCAAGTCTGCCGGATTACATGGTGCCAAGCCGATTCGTTTGGTTGGGTGAGCTACCGCAAACTAACGGCAAGGTAGATCGAAAGGCCCTGGAGAAGTTAGCCGACAAAGCCATTACCAACAACCATATTCCTCCTCGCACCGAGCTAGAGCAACAGCTGGCGGATATCTGGACAAAAGTGTTGCAGCAAGAGCGTATCGGCTGTCACGACAACTTCTTCGAACTAGGTGGTGATTCTTTACACGCTGGGCTAATCGTAGTAGAAATCGAAAAGCTACTCGGGCGACAGTTGCCGCCCTCGGCGTTGTTTGGGGCGCCGACCGTAGAATCGCTGGCTGGCCAGCTTCTGCCCGACAAGGCGGAGCCGCCTGCGCCTTCGTTGGTAACGTTGCAACCTCACGGCAGCAAGCCGCCGCTATTTATCGTGCATGGCTGGGGTGGCGACGTCTTCTTCTTTCACGAACTGGCCCGGCTACTACCGGACCAACCGTGCTACGGACTACAAGCTCAGGGGTTGGACGGTAAAGCGCCCCGGCACACTACGATCGAAGAAATGGCGGCGCATTACATTGAGGAGGTTCGGGCCTTTCAACCTAAAGGGCCTTACCAATTGATAGGTTACTCGCTTGGTAGCCTGATCGCTTTCGAGATGGCACAACGCCTTAATCGTCTCGGAGAAACCGTGGCGTTCCTTGGTTTACTTGATCCGCCGCTGCGGCCGACGCCGTGGATACCTTATGCGCGCACGCTCGCACCGCACTTAATAAGAAACGGTCGTCGTTATGTCGGAGGATGGCTGCGCAGCCATGGCAGGGAAAGCATTCATCTCAAACGTCGATGGCGCGGGCTGAGTCGCTGGCTAGCTAAAAATAGGCCCAGACCATCCGTCCTTACCGCACCTCCCGGCAAAGCAGTTACGGCTCCTATAATTCCGGGTTTTCGTGATTACTATTCCGCCGCAGCTTTACCTTATCGCCTGCGTCGCTATCCGGGTGCGATTGATTTAATCGTTAGTGACACCCTTGTTTCGGCCTTATTGCCGCTCTGGGGACACCTGGCCAGGGAGGGCGCAAGATTTCACCGGATTGCCTGCACGCACCGCCAGATGATCGATCGCAAACATTTAGCCGTCCTCGCCACCGCCTTGCGCGGCGCGCTTTCCTCGCAAACATTGAGCTCATGAGCACTGTAAGACTTCTGGTCGGCACGCGTAAGGGCGCGTTTGTTCTCACTTCGGATGGCAAGCGCAAAGATTGGCAGGTGGACGGGCCGCATTTTGCCGGCTGGGAAATTTATCACGTTAAAGGTTCGCCGGTTGATCCGAATCGCATTTACGCTTCGCAATCGAGCGACTGGTTCGGCCAGGTGATTCAGCGCTCGAGCGATGGCGGAAAGAGTTGGGAAACGCCCGGTGGCGGGATCGAGACCACATCCGATGGAATGCCGAAGGGCGAGAGCAACAAGTTTGTTTACGACGGCATTCCCGGTACCCATCAATGGTACGATGGCACGCAGCATCCGTGGGAATTCAAACGTGTCTGGCATCTGGAACCGGCGTTTGATCACCCAGACCATGTCTATGCCGGAGTAGAAGACGCGGCCTTGTTTGAATCGAAAGATGGCGGCGCTTCCTGGCGCGAGCTGTCCGGCTTACGCAAACATGATACCGGCGCAAAATGGCAACCGGGCGCCGGTGGAATGTGTCTCCATACCATTCTGCTCGATCCGACTAACAAGAACCGGATTTTCGCCGCGATCTCGGCCGCGGGCGCATTCCGCAGCGACGATGCCGGCGAAAGTTGGAAGCCCATCAATCACGGACTGCGCTCTCAATACATTCCCGATCCGAACGCCGAAGTAGGACATTGTGTTCACCGCATCGCGATGCATCGAGGACGGCCGAATACCTTGTTCATGCAAAAACATTGGGACGTGATGCGAAGTGACGATGCCGGCGATAACTGGCGCGAGGTAAGTGGCAATCTGCCGAGCGATTTCGGTTTTCCGATTGATGTCCACGCCCACGAACCCGAAACAGTTTATGTAGTGCCGATCAAAAGCGACTCTGAGCATTTTCCGCCAGACGGAAAGTTGCGCGTCTATCGCAGCCGAACCGGCGGCAACGAATGGGAGGAACTAACTAACGGACTGCCGCAACGCGATTGCTATGTGAACGTCTTACGCGATGCGATGGCGATCGATTCGCTCGATTCCTGCGGCATCTATTTTGGAACTACTGGCGGCCAGGTTTATTGCTCGACCGACTCGGGCGATAGTTGGAATGCGATTGTGCGCGATCTTCCGGCGGTCTTATCCGTGGAAGTTCAAACCTTAAAATGATTCGCGTAGTTTTGCCGGCACATTTACGAACACTTGCGCAGCTAAGCAGCGGTGAAGTGGAATTGAAGCTCGATCCACCGGCCACTCCGCAAAAAATCCTCGACGCGCTGGAAAGTAGTTACCCGGTTTTGCGCGGCACCATTCGCGACCATA
Organism: Chthoniobacterales bacterium; assembly: GCA_036758965.1. Classification (GTDB taxonomy): domain Bacteria; phylum Verrucomicrobiota; class Verrucomicrobiia; order Chthoniobacterales; family UBA10450; genus AV69. The sequence continues at coordinate 37,382 of DAIOVO010000013.1, read as the reverse complement.
CTACTCAACTACGCCGGCCACTGGTAAGATTTTTCGCATGCGGAGAAGACGTCTCGCATTCCGCGTCCGATTCTCCACTGCCCGAAGCGATATCAAATGGGATCGAACCTTTCTTTGTCATCGGTGCGATCGCGGGTGGTTAGATAAGTTAAGGCTGGTTCGAGAATAGAGCAGTCATTCTGAGCGAGGAAAAGCGGAGTCGGAGAATGCCGCCATCTCACTTCGAAGGGAACGCCCCAACTTCGCTTGTGATGACGCGTTTGCGCGACAGTGGCCCGAGCGTGCGAATGCTTGGCCACGACACCTCGTCGCGAGACGCGTCTTGGTTAGGAAAAATTCTTCTAATTCTTAACAATATATATCATTATTAAGGGGTGACGTTCGATTCGAAATTTGGCGTAGATGAAATCTCCAAAAGTCCCTCGATCGATGGCATCATCCGCCATTGGGGCGAGCGGCTGCCCGAAGCCATTTTGACCTCGTCGAACCCGAATACCTCCCCGAGCTTGCGGCCTTGCTGAATACCGCACTTTGCCGCGCACAGAATGATTCGTCTTCATCTCCGCCAAGAAAAACTTCCGGCTCCCACCATTTCGTGAGAGTGTTTGTCTCAATCTTTCGCTTCCCGTAAATGAGCGCATCCTTCGAAAGCCAGCGCGCACCGGAGCCAGTGGGCGCGTTTCCTCACGCCAAACGCGTCGGTGACCTATTGTTCCTTTCGGGAATCGGCCCGCGTGTCCGTGGCAGCAATGATATACCCGGGGTAACGTTTAACTCTGCTGGCGAAGTAGCCAGCTACGACATCGAAAAACAATGCCACGCTGTTTTCGACAACGTTCGTCTGGTGCTGGAAGATGCCGGCGCTAGTTGGAACGATATCGTCGATGTTACTGTCTTTCTCACCAACATGAAGAACGATTTCCCCATCTACAATCGCATCTACGCCGATTATTTCGCCGGTGACGGGAAGCCGAATCCCACCCGCACGACGGTGGAAGTGACCGCGCTGCCGACGCCTATCGCGATCGAATTGAAAGTAATTGCAGCCCCTGGATAGAACGAGCTACGCCCGCTCGAAGTTTTCGATCTCTTCCAAAACAGCTTGAGCCCGTCGTACGCTGCGGCCAATGAACTGCTCGCGCAGTAAGCTACCGATTCTATTTTTTTGCCTGGAAATGCGCACCAGGAAACTGGCCGCAAGGAGACAGAAGAAACCGTTGGCCAGAAACCAGTACACTACCTGCGGTTTCACCACCCATATATCGACGCCCAGCCAGTAGAAGATCATCAGCAGGAACGGCACCCAGATAAAACAGCCGGCAATTCCAAACCAGAGACCAGCGCGAAGACGCCATTCGCGCAAGGTTGCAATCTGCCTCTGAATAGCGACCACCGGCGCGCCATAATCGATGCGATGGATCAAAGCGAGATCGCGCGCCGCAAAGATAATGAGCATCAGCCCGTAGGCGTGCAGCAAAAGGCCCCACACCGCCAGATGCGGAACACTAAGATGATTCAACCAGAATTCCGCCGACATTCCGGTCAAAACCACGCCCGTGAGTAGTTGAATGAATTGGCCCGCTCGCAACGAATGTAACCCGTGCCGCAATCCAGTTAGTTTTGTTTCCTTGGATTGGTGCAGGGCGAGCGCATGCTGCCGCTCCAGGCTGCGATTGATTCCTTTCCAGACGTCTTTGAGGTTATCCAGTTCAATAGTTGGCATGGTGTTATTCAGGTTTTGTTAGCTCCTGGCGAAGCTGTTGTTTGAGTCGATTCAATTTCGTGGCGACGTTTGTTTCACTAAGACCAAGGATCGTGCCGATCTCGCGGTAACTATGGTCGTCCAGATAAAGCAAAAGAAGGGCGCGCTCGAGCGGCTCGCGCCGGGCAATGACCTGTTGCAACAAGACGATCCTTTCTTCCATCTCGAGGTCGTGGGCGGGATCGTGCACAAGCTCATGGCCGATCTCATCCAGCGGCAGAGTTTGCCGGCGAATGTTGCGGCGCAGAAAGGAGATGGCCACATTCAAGGCAACACGATACATCCAGGTCGAGAAGGGGCGCTCAGGCGAATACCGAGGATAGGCTTTCCAAAGTTGCAGCGCGATTTCCTGCATTAGGTCGCTCCGATCCGCGTGCGAGCTGGCATAACCCGCTGCTACTTTGCGAATAATGCCGCCATGTTTCTCAAGCAGGCGAACAAACTCCTTTTCGTCCAGAGCAGGCATGGTCGCGGCATAACTGTAAACCGAGGCGGAGTCCAACATTTCCAAGTGATTCGCCGCCGCCGCCGAAAAATCACAGCGAATTTTTGCCGGGTTGAGATATGATTGTTTCCGGAGGCGAAACTGCCGTGCAAAATTCACCGATCACCGCTGTCGATCATACCGGGTTCACCGTCTCGAACCTGGAGCGCTCGCTCGCCTTTTGGCGCGACGTGCTCGGTTTCGAACTTTCGCATCGTCCGCACCACACCGGAGAGCTCGCGAGCGAAATCACCGGTGTGCCCGGCGCAGAAATATCCATCGCAGTCTTGAAAGGTCACGGGCACAAGATCGAACTGCTGGAGTACGTCGCGCCCGACGACCGAAAGAACGATGCCGATCTTAGGCCCTGCGACGTTGGCTTTGTTCACGTCGCCCTAGTTGTCGATGATCTCGATGCTGTGCTAACGAGAATTGCTGAATCGGGCTGGAAGGCGGCCGGCAAACCGCAAACCCTCACCGCCGGTCCCAATACCGGCAAACGCGTCGTCTACGTGCGCGATCCCGACGGAACCACAATTGAACTCATGCAGGTACCTTCAGACGACACTTGACTGAAATCGAATTGTGAGACATTTTCGTATCACAATGAAAACTGCGACTGTCAGGGATCTGCGCAACAATTTCGCCAGCGTGGCGAAGTGGATCGAACATGGCGAGCAGATCGCCATCACCCGCAATGGGAAGAGTTTTGCCACGCTTTCGCCAGCGGTGCGGGAAACACCGCGAAAAATTGATTGGGTCGCGCGCATGAAACGATACAAGCCGGTCGGCCGCAAATTGAGCAAAGCTGAGACGGAAAAATTCTGGAGCAGATTGCGAGATTAGTTGTGGCTGTCGGTTTTTACGCGGACAGCAGTTTTCTCGTTTCGTTGTATCGGCGCGACGAGCATCAGAACGCCGCCAGCGACTTTATGGCCGGGATGCGTCCGACGCTCGCCTTTTCGCCGCTGAATCGAATCGAGCTGCGAAACGCCCTTCGGAACGCAGAGTCGATGCGGCAAATTTCTGAGCAGGATAGCCGAGCTGCCTTTCGCCAAATCGAAATAGATACGAGCGAGGGGATACTGTTTCATCTTTCCGTTGAGTGGACTAATGTGTTTCGACGCGCAGATGAGTTGAGCGAGAAACACAGAGCACGTCAGTGGCAGCGCACAATCGATCTCCTGCACGTCGCCATCGCTCTGGAAAGTGGCGCCACTAGCTTTCTAACCTTCGACAAACGCCAACGGCGGCTGGCCCAGGCCGCCGGGCTTAAAGTTAAGCCATGACTTTTTCGGCGGAGGAAGATTTTGCGCGGCAACTTGATGCGGAGGACTCGCTTCGCCAATTCCGAGACCGCTTTCATTTACCGCTGGGAAAGAATGGTGAGCCACTGATTTACTTCGCTGGGAACTCGCTTGGGCTGATGCCGAAGAGCGCGCGCGCAATTGTCGATCAGGAACTCGATGACTGGGCTAACCTGGCAGTCGATGCGCACCTCAACGCGCAGACACCGTGGTATTCCTACCACGAAACCTTGCGGGAACCGACCGCGCGTCTGGTCGGCGCGCAGCCGAACGAAGTCATCTGCATGAATAGTCTGACGGTGAACCTGCACCTGATGCTTGCGAGCTTCTATCAACCTACCAGGTCACGCTTCAAGATTGTGATGGAAGAACCGGCTTTTCCTTCCGATACCTATGCGGTCAAATCGCAGATTGCGCAGCGCGCTTTCGACCCAGAGGAAGCGCTGGTATTGCTGAAGCCGCGCGCGAATGAATTTACCATTCGAGGCGAAGAGATCGAAGAGTTTCTGGCTAGGAAGGGCGGCGAGGTTGCCGTTGTCATGGTCGGCGGGGTGAACTTCTTTACCGGCCAGCTTTTCGACCTCACAACGCTAACGAGGCTTGGACAAGCGCAAGGTTGCATCGTCGGGATCGATCTCGCACATGCCGTCGGTAATGTTCCACTCCAGCTCCACGGTTGGAATATCGATTTCGCCGTTTGGTGCTCCTACAAGTACCTCAACGCTGGGCCGGGCGCGGTCGCCGGCGCCTACGTCCACGAGCGCCACGCGACCAACACCGGCCTGCCGCGGCTGGCTGGCTGGTTCGGCAATGATCCCACTACTCGCTTCCGCTTGCATCTTGAGCCGGATTTCATTCCCGTTCCCTCCGCTGATAGCTGGCAAGTTAGTAATCCACCCATTCTTTCCATGGCACCGTTGCGGGCGTCTTTGGACATTTTCGATGAAGTCGGCGGCATGAAAACGCTGCGCGCCAAGTCGCAAAAACTAACTGGCTACCTCGAATTTCTTTTGCAGGAATCCAGCTCAGATCGTTTTAGCATCATCACTCCGGCTGAACCGGAGCAACGTGGCTGCCAGCTATCCATTCTAGTTCGCAAAGAACCGAAGGAGCTATTTCAGAAGTTAGAACGCGCCGGAGTGAAATGCGATTTCCGCGAACCGAATGTTATTCGCGCCGCACCGACGCCGCTATATAACACTTTTCACGAAGTCTGGGGTTTCGCCCAGCTTCTGGCAGGTTAACAAGCGCTCGTTATTTCGCCTTGTGAATGAAGGCGATGTTCGTCATCAGCGATACCCGCTCGATCGCATAGAGCGTATAATTACCGCACGCGGTGGGAGCCTGCGAGTGATCGATAACCTGCTTCACCAAACCTACCATACCATGTTCGTGACTGGGAAAAACTTTTGGCATGCCAGAAAGCCCGATCTCCCTTGGCGTATATGGCGCGGCATCAAAATCGCCCCCGGAGGTAAAAGCCGTACAAATATCCTCCATGATGTAGATGCCACCTGGCTTTAAACTGTTCGGAAAGAGATGGGCGAAGGACCGTGCGCTATGACAACCGAGGTGAGATGCATCATCAATGATAATGTCGAAGGGACCCCCTGCCCAGGCCTTTGCCTCATCCAGTAAAGCTACATTATCTTGCGCGCCATGCGCGAAATAAAAGCGGTCCTCCTCTGGGAATCCCGGCGGCTTGGCTTCGCCATCGAGGCCGACTATGCGCGCATTTGGGAAATATTCGCCCCAAAGTTGCATCGAAAATCCCTGCTTTACGCCTAGTTCGAGCAAGCGAAGCTGTTCCAGTCTTATTGTTTGGAATAGGCGATGATATTCATCGAGGTACGATGCTGGCTTCAGCGAAAGATCGCCCCGGTAAATACGTGCGGCAAGCGCATTAAGTTCCTCGGAAGTCATTTTCCCACTTACATCCTAAAATCCTTTCCGTGCAATCACCTATTAACTGCTGGCGTTGAAACCATCGTTTTCCTAGAATGATTGTCAGTGGCTAAGTTCGTTCTTATCGGCAGCGGCCTGGCCGGCGGTCTGCTGGCCGGTTATCTTGGACGTCGCGGCCACGATGTGGACCTTTACGAACGCCGCGCCGATCCCCGGGAAGGTAACCTGGTCGGCGGACGCTCCATTAACCTCGCGCTCTCAACTCGAGGCATCCACGCCCTCGAACGACTCGGTATCGCCGACGAAGTATTGCGCCACGCCATTCCGATGCGCGGCCGCATGATTCACGAGAAGTCGGGCGCGCTTCACTTTTCGCCGTACGACCGGGACTCATCGAAGTTCATTAACTCGATTGGCCGGGCTGCGCTTAATACCGCAGTGATCGACGCCGCGCTGCGCTACCCTAGCGTGAGCGTGCATTTCAATCATCGCTGCACCGGCGTCGACCCCGACTCGGCCACGGCGCAATTGCTCAACCTTTCCACAACGCCAGTCCGGCTCGGACCTCAACCTCTCAACTGCTCCGGTGACGCAGTCATCGGAGTAGATGGCGCGTTCTCCGCCGTCCGCCAGGCAATGGAGCAACAACTCCCAGGGTTTACGTCGAATGAGAGTTACCTCGAACACGGCTACAAAGAACTCACCATTCCACCGGGCACAGATGGCAATTGGCAAATGGAAAAGGAAGCCTTGCATATTTGGCCGCGCAAGAGTTTCATGATGATCGCGCTGCCAAATCCCGATGGTTCGTTCACCTGCACGCTCTTTTGGGAATTCACAGGCCCGCGCAGCTTCGAGTCGATAACTAACGACAC